>DAINOF010000111.1:323-9306 GCA_036735505.1 Paracoccaceae bacterium | reverse complement strand
TCCTTGCGATGCAGCACGAATTGCGTACCCGAGAACGGGCCGAGCACGGCAGGTGCGCCCGGGAGTGCCTCGAGGATGGCGCCTGCGGTGCGGCAACTGTCGCAATAGCACTCGGTGACCATGATCGGCTTGCCCGTGCAGGCAAACCGCGCCGCCCCGCAGGAACAGGAAAACTCCTCCCCGGCCTGGGTCGCGGCCGCGCGGGCGTTGGCCTGCGTGCCGATGCCCTGTGCTCCGGTCATGGCCCGACGATCATCTCGAAACCGCCGAAGATCAGCCTACTGCCATCGAAGGGCATCGGATTGACGTCCGGCTGCATCCGCGGGTCCGCGAAGACCTTCTCCATCCCGGCATCCCGCGCCGCCCTGTCGGGCCAGGTGATCCAGGAGAACACCACGGTTTCATCCTCCTTGCGCAGCACGGCCGTGTGAAAGGAGTTGATCTTGCCCTCCGGCACGTCGTCGCCCCAGCATTCGACAAGGCCGAGCGCCCCATGCTCCTTGAAGACGACGGCCGCCGCTTCGGCGTGCCTGCGATAGGCGTCCCTGTTGGCGGTGGGCACGGCGGCCACGAAACCATCGACATAGGTCATTGCGACTTGTCCTTCGTTCGGACTGCATGCGCACGCATGGTCACGTTCCCGAGCTTGTCCGGAACAGCTGCACCGGTTTCGACGGCGCGCGCTGGATGATCCCCTTGGCCTCGAGATCCAGTTGGACCGCCTTCAGCCACCAGCCGGCGGTGCCACCGCCGGGAAACAGCGCGTCGGGCAAGAGCGGCAGCAGCGCCGCCTTGGCCTCGGGCACCTTGAGGCCCGGGGACTTGTCCGGCAGGACCGCCAGCAGCGCCTCCCGCATCGCCTCGTACTTCGCGCGGTTCACCCGTTCGGTCCGGCCCGGCGAGGTGAAGTTCTCGATCTCGATCTTGTCGTCAGGCATCGATCCTCCCATGCGGGGTCACGCACGCGAGCCGGTGTGGTTCAGCATCCACGGGGTGCCGAACCTGTCGGTGAACATCGCAAAGCGCTCGGCCCAGAAGGTTTCGCCCGGGGGCATGGGCATGTCGGTGGCGCCCTCGGCCAGCGCCGCGAAGATCCGGTCGAACTCGGCCGCCGAACCGGTCTCGATCTGGACGCGGAAGCCCTGCGGCCGCTGGTACATCGTGTCATTGTTGTCGGAGGCCATCATGACAGCGTCGCCGAGCCGCAGCGACAGGTTCATCACGAGGTCCCCCGGCCCGGGCATCCGCATGTCCGGCGCGGCGTCCCGGTTTAGGAAGACGCCCTCGATGGTGCCGCCGAGGGTGTCGGCATAGAGGGTCATGGCCTCGAGGCACTGGCCCTTGAAGAAAAGGTAGAACTGCGGTGTCATCGTCGCCTCAAAGATCTCCAAGAGCCCTCTGCGGTATCGCGACGCATTGAACTCCGCCAGGAACGTTGATACCAACTAATAATGCCCGAGTCCACGCCTTTGCCGCTCGACCGCGAGACCGTCGTCCATGTGGCGGAAACCTGCCTCTGCCTTCATACCCAGCGCGCCGCGCGCGCCTTGGCGCGGCTCTTTGACCGGGCGCTCGCGCCGTTCGGGCTCAGCAACGGCCAGTTCTCGCTCCTGATGGCGCTGAACCGCCCCGAACCGCCGAGCATCGGCGGGCTCGCGCCTTTCCTGGCGATGGACCGCACGTCGCTTACGGCGGCCCTGAAGCCGCTCGAACGCCGCGGCCTCGTGCGCGTAAGGGCGGACAAGACGGACCGACGAACGCGGCTGATCGAGATCACGCAGGACGGCGTCGCGCTGCTCGGGGCCGCCCTGCCGACCTGGCGCGAGACCCACGCCGCGCTGGACGCGGCACTGGGCGGCGATGCGCCCGACCGGTTGCGCTCCGGTCTTCGGCAGGTTCCAGCGACGGCCGCCGCCCTCTCCCGCGCCGATGTCCCCGCCCCGCGTTGAGACGGCGCGGACCCCGACCGGCGCCTATGCCGCCTTGGGCCAGTAGGTGCCGAAGCACCACAGGTTGCCCTCGGGATCGCGGCAGACGAACTCCCGGCTGCCGTAGTCGCGGTCGGTCAACCCCCCCTCGATCACGACGCCCGAGGCCGCGACCCGGGCGTGGAGCGCATCGACATCCCCGACCGCCACGTAGAGCGCCTTGCCGCCGTCCTTCCCCGGCGCGCCGACCCGGGCGCCATGGGCATCGTCGCGCACGGTGCCGAGCATGATCATGGACGCGCCGTAGGCCAGTTCGGCATGGGCGACGGGGCCCTCCGCCGGATGGCGGGCGTGGACCGTGAAGCCTATCGTGTCGCAGAGCCAGTCGATCATCGCGGCAGCGTCGCGGCAGCGGAAGGTGGGATAGATCCTCGGGGCCTCGGGCATGTCGCATCTCCTTGT
Organism: Paracoccaceae bacterium; assembly: GCA_036735505.1. Taxonomy (GTDB): domain Bacteria; phylum Pseudomonadota; class Alphaproteobacteria; order Rhodobacterales; family Rhodobacteraceae; genus DAINOF01. The sequence continues at coordinate 6,916 of DAINOF010000111.1, read as the reverse complement.
TCCGGGCGATGAGCGGACCCTAGCCGGGCGCGGACCCCTCGGTATTGCAGAATTGTTCCGCCCTGTGGTCGGCTCCGCCGCGCCACCACCGGTCGGGCGGCGCGCCCGCGAAGGTTGCGAACTCGCGCACCAGATGCGCCTGGTCGGCATAGCCGCAGGCGGCGGCGATGTCGGCCCAGTCGGGGCGGTACGACCGCGCGGCGATGGCGACGGCGTGCTGGAACCGGGCGATGCGGGCGAGCCGCTTGGGCGTCTGCCCGAAGGCGTCGCGCGCGTGGTCCGCGAGCCTCTTTCGGCTCCACCCGAGGTCCCCGGCCAGCCGGTCGATCCTGAGGGCGCCCCGGCTGGTCCGGATCGCCGACCACAGGAACGCCGTCTCGGGATCGACGGCCCGGCCGAGAAGCCGCCCTTCGAGGAAGGACATCGCGGTTTCCAGCCTTTCGGACGGCGTCCGCGCCGCGCCGAGCCGGTCGGCAAGGGCCGTCAGGCCGCGGTCGCCCACATCCTCGAGCGGAACGAGGCGCGTCGCGAAGGCGCTCATCGGCTGGTCGAAGAAGATCCGCGCCCCGATCGGCGTCAGGTCGATCTGCAGGCAGGAGACCGGGCCGGCATAGGCGATGTCGACATAGCCGGGGTGCAGGCCCGAGACGAAGCTTCCGATCCTTTCGGCCGCTCCGGGCCCGCGGTCGAAGGCGATCCGGAACGGAGCGGCGAAGCTGAAGATGACGGGCACGACGAAGGACGCCATCTCGCGGTCGACCGCGCCGGGCCTGTCCCCGGCGTCGTAGCAGGTGACGGCGTGAACAAGGCCGCGCAGCGACGGCGGGATCGGCTGCCGCAGGAACGGCATCGGGTCCTCGTCTGCGCGGCTTGCGGTCACGGCGGCACCCCGGGGTCGACGTCCGGCTCTGCCGGCAGCGTCTCTCACCGCGGCGCTCGCGGCAAGGGGCGACCTCAGAACGGGACGGTTTCCGGCGCGGCGACCGAGGCGGCCGCCACGCTCGCCGCAAGCGCGACGGCAGCGCGGACGGGATCGATGAGCCGCGCTTCCGCCGCCGTGCGAAGCCCGGGCGCGATCCGGCTCATGCCGGCGCAGCCGAGCACGATGGTGGCGCCCGGATCCCCGGCAAGGACGGCCCCGATCGCGGCATCGACCTCGGCCGCCCGGGCGGCAAGCTCGAGCACCGGGACCCCCGAGGCGCGGACTGAGGCGCAGCGCGGCCAGAGACCCATGGCGCGGATGTTGTCCTCGATCACCGGGATCGAGACCGCCAGCGTCGTCACGACGTGGAACCGCGGTGCGGCGAGCGCGGCGACGAGGCAGCCCGCCTCGCCCAGCCCGACCACGGGGATGCCGCCCGTGCGCCGCAGCCGGTCGAGGCCGGTGTCGTCGAAGCAGCCGATCACGACCGCATCGACCCCCTGCGCAGCGACCGCGTCGAACAGCGCCAGAAGGCCCGGCAGGCAGGCGCGCGCATCCTCCGCCCCCTGGATGGCGGGCGGCCCGGCGGCGTTGGTGAAGCCCGCGACGTCCACTCCGGCGGGCAGGTCGCGGCGCGCGAGGGCGACCATGTCGTCGGTCATCGACACGGTGGCGTTGGGGTTCAGGATGGCGATGGTCCGGCGGGCCGTCATGATCCCGAGGCCGCGGCCAGAGGACCGGGCGCCGCGGCCTCGGCCGCGGCGGTGCAGCGCGCCCACCGCGCCTCGCCCGCCGACCAGACCGGGATCGCGCCGGAGGCGCAGGTCGGCCGCGCCACAGCGCAGCGCGGCATGAAGGCGCAGCCTTCGGGCGGGGCGTGCAGCGCAGGCGGCGCCCCGGGGATCGCGTCGAGCCGCGCGCCCGGTTCGGCGCCGACGAGGTTCGCCGCGAGGAGCCCCTTCGAATAGGGGTGCCGGGCGTCGCGGATGATGTCCGCCACGCTCCCGGTCTCGACGAAGCTGCCCGCATACATCACGGCGAGCCGGTCCGAGACCTCGACCGCCACGCCGATGTCATGGGTGACGAAGATGACGCCCATCCCGAACTCCTGCTGCAACTCGCGCAGAAGGATCAGGATCTGGATCTGCACCGTGGCGTCGAGCGCTGTGGTGGGCTCGTCCGCCAGCAACAGCTTCGGGCGGCAGGACAGCGCCAGCGCGATCATCGCCCGCTGCCGCATCCCCCCCGACATCTCGTGCGGATAGGTCTCGAGGCGCCGCTTGGGCGAGGGGATGCGCACCCTCTCGAGCATCTCGAGCGCGCGGGCGCGGCCCTCGGCCATCGTGACGCCCTCGTGCCGCACCACGGTCTCGGCGATCTGGCGGCCGATCGTGTAGACCGGGTCGAGCGCGAGGCCCGGGTCCTGGAAGATCATCGACACGACCCCGCCCCGGTGGTCGGCCAGCTCGCGCCCCGACAGCGCCAGCACGTCGCGCCCCTCGACCCGGATCGTGCCCTCGATGCGGGTCTTGTGCTCGGGCAAGAGGCGCAAAAGCGTCTTGAGCGTCACGCTCTTGCCCGAGCCGCTTTCGCCGAGGATGCCCAGAACCTCGCCCGGGGCCAGCTGGAAGGAGACGTCGTTGACCGCATGCACCGGCGGCGTGCCGGCGAAGCGGACGCGGAGGTTCCGGACCTCGACAAGTGGCGCGACGGGCGGCGCGGTCATGCGGCGGCCTCGGCGCGGTCGTTGAGATGGCAGGCGGCGACGTGACGCGGCCCCACCGCCAGATCGCCCGGGCGGCGCTCTGAACAGGGCGCGAAGGCCTGCGCGCAGCGGGTGTGGAACCGGCAGCCCGGCGGCGGGTCGATGGGGTTCGGCGGATCGCCCGCCAATGGCGCCACCAGCGTGCGCCGGTCGGGGTCGAGCGAGGGCATCGCGGCCAGAAGCGCGCGGGTATAGGGGTGGCGGGGGTCGGAATAGAGGCTGGCGGTCGGGCCCACCTCGGCCACCTCGCCCAGATACATCACCATCACCCGGTCCGAGATATGGCGCACAACGTTGAGGTCGTGGGAGATGAACACATAGGTCAGCCCGCGTTCGCGCTTGAGGTCCAGAAGCAGGTTCAGCACCTGCGCCTCGACCGACTTGTCGAGCGCCGAGACCGCCTCGTCCAGCACCAGCACCTCGGGATCGAAGGCGAGCGCGCGGGCGATGTTCACCCGCTGGCGCTGCCCGCCCGACAACTCGTGCGGATAGCGCGGCCCGAAGCGGGCGGGGTCGAGGCCCACGCGGTCGAGAAGGTCGCGCGCCTTGCGCGTGGCCTCGGTGGCGCCCATGCCATGGACCGTGGGGCCGAAGGCGATGGCGTCGACCATCGTCATGCGCGGGTTGAGCGAGGCGTAGCTGTCCTGGAACACCATCTGGACGTGGCGGCGGAACTCGCGCAGCGGCATCTCGGTGCCCGCCACCCGGCCGCGAAACCGCACGCTGCCGGTGTCGGGCGTCAGCAACTGGACCAGCAGCCGCGCCGTCGTGGACTTGCCGCAGCCCGATTCGCCCACCACGCCCAGCGTCTCGCCCGCCGCGATCTCGAAGGACACGTCGTCGACCGCGCGCACGACCTTGCGGTTCGCGCCCCAGCCCCCGGCCTTGAAGTGCTTGACGAGGTTGTGGGCGGAGAGGACGGAGACGCTCATGCCTTCACGTCCATGGCCGAGCGCAGCCCGTCGCTGAGCATGTTGAAGGAGATCGAAGTGAGGAAGATCATCACCCCCGGCAGCGCCGCGAGCCAGGGCTGCACGTAGATCGCGTTCCGGAGCGTGTTGAGCATCAGCCCCCATTCGGCATTGGGCGGGCTCACGCCGAGGCCGAGGAAGGACAGCCCGGCCGCGAGGATCATCGAGACCGAGATGAGGCTCGTGGCATAGACGAAGATCGGCCCCAGCACGTTGCCCAAGACATGCGCCCGCACGATGGTCAGGGACGAGGCGCCGCTCGCCCGCGCGGCCTCGACATATTCGAGCTTGCGGACCGAGGTGGTCACGCTCTCGGCCACCCGCGCGATGGGCGGGATGAAGACCACGGTCAGCGACAAAAGCCCGTTCAGGATCCCCGCCCCCAGTGCGCCCGAGATGGCGATGGCCAGGAGCACGGAAGGAAAGGCGTAGAACACGTCCAGCACGCGCATCGTGATCGTGTTGAGCCAGCCGCCCGCGTATCCGGCCGCGATCCCGATGGTGGAGCCGATGACGAAGGCGATCAGCACGGGCGTCAGCCCCATGAACAGCGACAGCCGCGCGCCGTAGATGAGCCGGCTCAGCATGTCGCGGCCCAGCTCGTCGGCACCCAGCGGATAGCCCTCGGTCCCGATCGGCGACAGGCGGCGCATCATGGTCCCCTGCAGCGGGTCCTGCGGCGCGATCCAGGGCGCGAGGATCGCCATCAGGATCAGCCCCGCCGCCACGCAGGCGGCGCCGACCGCCACGCGGTCGCGCAGGAAGCGGCGCCCGACGTTCTGCCAGTAGCCCCGCGGCTTGTCGGCCAGAGCCAGCGCCTCGATGTCGGTCGCGGTCACGGCCATGTCTCAGCCCCTCTGCAGCCGCGGGTCGAGCAGCGTCTGGGCGACGTCGACCAGAAGGTTCAGCACGACGAAGAACATCGCCAGCACGAGGATCGTGCCCTGCAACAGCGGCAGGTCGCGCTGGAAGATCGCCTGCCCCAGCAGGAACCCGGTGCCGGGCCAGGAGAACACCGTCTCGATCAGGATCGACCCGCCCAGAAGGTAGCCGAGCTGCAACCCCATCACCGCCAGCGCCGTGGGCGCCGCGTTCTTGACGATATGCGCGAGGACCCCCCGGCTCAGAAGCCCCTTGGCCTGCAGCGCGCTCACGAATTCCTGCTGGAGGATGTCGGCCACCAGCGCCCGAACCGTCCGCGCGACGATCCCCATCGGGATCACCGACATGGTGACAGCGGGCAGGATCAGGTACTGCATGTGCGCCCAGTCCCAGGCCCAGGCGCTCGACCCGCCGGGGCCGGCGCCGGTCGCGGGCAGCCACATGAGTTCGACCGAGAAGATGATGACCAGCACCATCCCCAGCCAGTAATGCGGGATCGACACGCCGATCACCGAGATGGCCGAGGCGAGCTTGTCGATCCAGCTGTCGCGGTAGAAGCCCGCGACGAAGCCGAAGAGCCCCCCGAGCGTGAACCCGATCAGCGTGGCCGTCACGGCGAGGACCAGCGTGTTGCCGACCGCGCTGAACACCTCCGACGTCACGGGCCGCCCGGTGGCGATGGAATTGCCCAGGTCCCCCTGCACCGCGCGGCCAAGCCAGCGCAGGAACTGCTCGGGGTAGGACCGGTCGAAGCCGTAAAGGGCCATCATCTGCTGTTGCAGCTCGGCCGAGGCGTCGGGCGGCAGGATCGACACCAGCGGATCGCCCGGCGAGATGTGGACCAGCGCGAAGCACACCAGCGCAACCCCGATCATGATCGGGATCGTGTAGAGGATGCGCCGCGCGAAAAAGAGGATCATGGTTCGCCCCGAGAGGGTGGGGCCGCCGCAGGGTCGCGGCGGCCCGGTCTTGCGGTGTCCGGCGTCAGTCGGCCAGCGTCATCGGTGCGATGTCGATGAACCAGGACTTCGGCTGCACCACGCCGCCCACGCGGGGCGACATGGCGCGCGGTCCCACGTCATGGGCGACCCAGAGGAAGGGCGCCTCCTCGACGATCCGTGCATGAAGCTTGGCCAGCGCCGCGTCGCGGCCGGCATCGTCGAAGGTGGTGCGCGCATTGGCGATCAGCCCGTCGAACTCGTCGTTGCCGAAGTAGCCCCAGTTGTTCGACACCGGCGGGAAGGTCTGGGTCGACACGAACCGCACCATGGCGAAGAACGGGTCCATCGTGGCGAAGCTGACGTTGATCGCATCCGCGCCGCGGGAGCCGTCCGACAGCGCGCCCTGCCGCCAGTTGGTGAAGAGCGTGTTCCATTCGATCACGTCGAGCGTCACGTCGAAGAAGCAATCCGCAAGGCTTTGCTGGATGTATTCGTTCATCGTGACCGGCTGCATCTGCCCCGAGCCCGAGGCCGAGGTCTGCACCGTGACGGAGAGCGGGGTGCCGGGGCCGAAACCGGCCTCTTCCATCAGCGCGCGCGCTGCGTCGGGGTCATAGGTAATCTGGAAAGAGGGTTCGCCCCACCACGGATGCCCTTCGTTCACGGTGCCCTGCGGGATGCCCATGTAGCCACCCAGAAGCACCTGCAATTCCTCGCGGTTCACGCACAGGTTGGCGGCATGGCGGACCCGGCGGTCAAGCCAGGGCGAGCCTTCGGCAAAGGAGAATTGCCACGGCCAGACATGGGGCTGGGGATTGGAATAGATCACGTTGCCTTCGGCCTCGATCCGGGGGATCGCGTCGGGGGCCGGCGCCTCGATCCAGTCGACCTGCCCGGACAGGAGGGCTGCGGTGCGGGCATTGGCATCGGGCAGCGGGATCAGGACCACGCGGTCGATCGTGGGCGTGCGTGCCGGGTCCCAGTAGTTGGGGTTGCGCACCATCTCGAAGCGTTCGCGGGGCACCAGCAGCTCGCCGTCGAAGGGCCCCGTGCCCGAGGGATCGGCGGCAAAGGCTGTCCATGCGGCGGCGGCGCGGGCGACCGGATCGGTG
>DAINOF010000111.1:0-313 GCA_036735505.1 Paracoccaceae bacterium | reverse complement strand
ATGTTGAGCGGCAGGAAGGCGTCGGGCTGCGAGGTGACCAGTTCGACCGTATACTCGTCGATCACGCTGGCCGAGCGCAGCGTCGGCATCCGCGAGGTCGTGGCGCCCACCTGGTCGGGGGCGAAATGCGGGGCCTGGTCGTTCAGGACCTTTTCCACGTTCCAGACCACGGCCGCGGCGTTGAAGGGCGATCCGTCGTGGAAGGTCACGCCTTCGCGGAGCGTAAAGGTCCAGCGGGTCGGATCGTCGGGGTTGACGGCCTTGTGCGCGTCGGCCAGCGCCGAGTCGATGTACGCGTAGGTGTCGCAGCCGT
>DAINOF010000110.1:0-9311 GCA_036735505.1 Paracoccaceae bacterium | reverse complement strand
TTCCTGCCCGACCTGCGCGTGGGCGGCATGCAGATCTTCCGCTCGGAAGCCTTCGAGACGATGGGGAAGATCCTGCCGCGCGCGGCCGACATCGCCGGGCGCATCTCGGTCATCTACCTTGTGCTGACGGTGATCTGCGGCTTTGCCTACTATGCTGCCGGCATGACGGCGTTCGACGCGCTGAACCACGCGCTCACGACCCTCTCGACGGGCGGCTTCTCGACGTGGGACGCCTCGATGGGCGCCTATCAGGGCGCGCCGGAATACGTCGCCGCGCTGTTCATGGTCCTCGCGAGCCTGCCCTTCGTCCGCTACGTCCAGTTCGTCGCCGGCACCGCGCGGCCGATCTTCGCGGATTCGCAGGTGCGTGCCTTCCTGTCGGTCATTCTCGTTTCGACGCTGGTCGTCGCGGCCTACCGGCTTGTCGCCAACGGCGATACGGCCGAGCCCGCCTTCCGGGAGGCGCTCTTCAACATCACCTCGGTCGCCACCGGCACGGGCTATTCCAGCACCGACTACCAGCTCTGGGGCGCGTTCCCGGTGGTCTTGTTCTTCATCATCGGCTTCGTCGGGGGCTGCGCCGGCTCGACCACCTGTTCGGTCAAGATCTTCCGCTACCAGATCCTGTTCTCGGCCATCCGTGCGCAGGTCCGCAAGATCCACTCGCCGCACGGTGTCTTCGTCCCGCGGTTCGAGGGGCGGCCGGTGACCGAGGACGTGCTGAACTCGGTCATCGCCTTCTTCATGCTGTTCGTGATCTCGGTGGGGATCACGGCCGTGCTGCTCGCCATGACGGGCCTCGACATGGTCACCGCTGTGTCCGGGTCGGCGACCGCCATCGCGAACGTCGGCCCCGGCCTCGGGCCGATCATCGGGCCGGCGGGGAACTTCGCGCCGCTCAACGACACCGCCAAATGGATCCTTACCGTGGCGATGCTGCTCGGGCGGCTCGAGCTGATGGTCGTGCTCGTGCTCTTCACCGCCGGCTTCTGGCGGACCGCCTGAGACTCAGTTCCAGCAGCTCACCAGCACTGTCATGTCCGCGGCAAGAACGCCAAGGTCCTCGGGCGCGACCGGCTCTGTCGCCACCGAGGCCGCGGGCGACACGCCGTTGTCGGACAGGAAGGTGGCGAGCGCCGCGGCGTCGACGGCGAAGCTCACGTCGCGCGGCAGCTGCCGGGCGCCGCCTTCGGCGCGGGGCAAGAGCAGCCCCAGGACCGAGCCCGTCGTATCGAGGACCGGTCCCCCGGTCTCGCCCTCCGCCGCGGCGAGCGCGAGCCGGTCGAGCTCTTCCTCGCCGTCGAGGCCGCGGACGTCCGACAGGACCCCGAAGCTCAGCGTCGGTACGGCCAGCGCGGCGCCGTAGGGAAAGCCCGCGACCGCGATTTCGGAGCGCAGACGCGGCGTGCCGGACTGGAGCCGGGCGTAGGAGATCGGCACGAGCGGTTCGTCGGGCGCGAGGAGCGCCACGCCGAGTGCCGCGTCCACGGCCACCACCCGCGCCGCGACGTCGTCGTTCAGCGTGACGCGGGCGCAGGCGCTGACCGCCTCGGCGCTGGTGACCACCCGGCCGTCGGGGGTGACGAAGAACCCGCTCCGCACCCGGTCCGGCATGCGGACGGCGAGACCCGAGAGAAGATCGGCCCGCGCCTCGGACACGGCGATGTCGGGCAGGACCGCGGCCGTCGGCGTGAAGCTCGCCTGCATGGCGGCGAGCGCCCGGGTCCGCCGCTTTTCGTCGTCCGCGGGCCAGACCAGCGTGAAGCCCTTGACGGCGCCGCCCGCGAGCTCGGCATAGGTGGTCGAGACGATCTCGTCGTTCGCGCCGGTGATGGTGAAGGACTGGGACTGCCGTTCCCTCGGGCCGTCGATCGGGACGATCTCGAGCGTCTGCAGGATGTCGTAGAGCCCGAAAAGCGTGGCCTGGTCGCCCGACTGGCTGATGAGCAGCACGCGCACGCTGCTGTCGTCCTTCGGCTCGTAATGCGCGAAGGGCGCGTCGTGGCGGGCGAACGCGACGAGCCCGGTCGGCAGGTCGATCTCGATCCCCGCCTCGGCATCGAAGACCCGGGTCATCCCGAGGCTGGCGAGCACGCCCCGGAATTCTCCCACGAGCTCGTTGCGCTGCGCGGTCGACAGCACGCCCGTCGGCTCGTAGCCGCGCGACAGCTGCCAGTCGCCCATCGCGCGGCGCGTTCCCGGCCCGAAGGCGGCGTCGATCGTGCCGGCGTAGAAGCCCTCCCACTGAAGCGCCTCCTGCACCTCGGCGCGGTCCTCGCGCGTCAGAAGGCCCTCGGCCGCGCGCGACTGGCCAAGCGTCTCCTCGGAAGGGACAAGGGGCTGCGGCACGGGCACGGCGACCTGTTCGGGCTGGACGGTCAGCCCGTCGCCGAAGATGCGCCGCCCGAAGCCGCGGCCGTCCGAGATGAAGCTGTCGGCCGGGATCGCCCGGTCGAAGAGAAGCCGCCGCAGCTCCTGTTCCGCAGTGAAGCGGTCGTAGGGGCCGATCGCGATGGCATACCAGCCCGAAGGCAGCGCAAAGCCGTTCACGTTGGGCAGGCTGCGGGCGTAATCCTGCGCCCGCTCGACCGCCTGCGCCTCGGAGGGCCGCGCCTCGATCTGCACCCAGCCCAGCTGCTGCGCCCCGGCCGTCGTCGCCCAGACCACGGCGGCAAGCGCCGCCACGAATACCTTCACCATCTTGTATCCCGCATGTCCTGCTGCAGGTGCAGCATCCGAATGTCGCTTCAACCTACCAGACACGTCCAAGGATGGTAGTCTCGAACTGCCGCAGCGCGTTGACCCTGCCAAAGCTGTTGCCTATGGAGAACGCGTTTCCCCTCAGGACGCGAGCATGGGCCAGGCACTCGAGACACCACGCAGCTTCCAGGAGATCATCCTGCGCTTTCAGACCTACTGGTCCTCCAGGGGCTGCGCGATCCTCCAGCCCTACGACATGGAGGTGGGGGCGGGCACGTTCCACCCGGCGACGACACTGCGGGCGCTCGGCTCGCGTCCCTGGGCCGCGGCCTATGTCCAGCCCTCGCGCCGCCCGACCGACGGACGCTACGGCGAGAACCCCAACCGGCTGCAGCACTACTACCAGTACCAGGTGCTCATTAAACCCTCGCCGCCCGATCTCCAGGACCTCTACCTCGGCTCGCTCGAGGCCATCGGGATCGACATGGCCCTCCACGACATCCGCTTTGTCGAGGACGACTGGGAAAGCCCGACGCTCGGCGCCTGGGGGCTCGGCTGGGAGGTTTGGTGCGACGGGATGGAGGTGAGCCAGTTCACCTACTTCCAGCAGGTGGGCGGGCACGACTGCCGGCCGGTGTCGGGCGAACTGACCTACGGGCTCGAGCGGCTCGCCATGTACGTCCTCGGCATCGACCACGTGATGGAGATGCCGTTCAACGACCCTCAGGCGCCCATCGCCCTGAAATACGGCGACATCTTCCGCCAGACCGAAGAGGAATACAGCCGCCACAACTTCGACGCGGCCACGACCGAGATGCTGCTGCGCCATTTCGAGGACGCCGAGGCCGAATGCAGCCGCCTTCTCGCCGCCCCCGAGGTCGACCCGAAGACCGGCCGCCGCATCGTCATGGCGCATCCCGCCTACGACCAGTGCATCAAGGCGAGCCACCTCTTCAACCTGCTCGACGCGCGCGGGGTCATCTCGGTCACCGAGCGGCAGGCCTACATCGGGCGCGTCCGGGCGCTCGCCCGGGCCTGTGCCGACGCCTTCATCCGGACAGAGGCGGGCGGCCACGCGGCATGAACGGCAAGGTCATCGCGATCTTCCTCGTCGTCGTGGGCCTTGCCGCGGGCGCGGCCATGTACTGGCTCCAGGTCCATGCCTTCTACGAGGAGGTGCGGCTCGCCTCCGACGGCGGCGACGTGGCGATCCGCGCGACGCGGGCGGACGGAACCGTCGACGACATCGTGGTCTCTGACTTCCGGGGCGTCGACGCGGCCAGCTCGCCGATCCGCTTCCGCGCCTGTTTCGTGACCTCGTCGACGCAGAACGGGTTCGCGCTTTATCCCAACGCGCAGCCGCTCGTCGCGCCGGGGTGGTTCGACTGCTTCGACGCCTCGGCCATCGGCGCCGATCTCGCCGCGGGGCGGGCGGTGGCCGTGCTCGGCGAGGCGAACGTCACCTACGGGATCGACCGCGTGCTGGCGCTCTATCCCGACGGCCGGGCCTATGCCTGGCACCAGATCAACGCCTGCGGCGAGGTCGTCTTCGACGGCGACCCGGCCCCCGAGGGCTGCCCGCCCGCTCCCGAAAGGCCGTGACGATGCCCGATCTGCTGATCGAACTCCTGTCCGAGGAAATTCCTGCGCGGATGCAGCCGCGCGCGGCCGAGGACCTGCGCCGGCTGATGACCGAGGGGCTGGTCGAGGCGGGGCTGACCTATGCCTCGGCTGCGGGCTTCGCCACGCCCCGGCGGCTGGCGCTGACGGTCGAGGGGCTTCTGGCGGCAAGCCCGACGCTTCGCGAAGAGCGTAAGGGGCCGCGCGTGGACGCGCCCCAGGCGGCGCTTGAGGGCTTCCTGCGGTCGACGGGCCTGACGCGGGACCGGCTTCAGGCCCGCGACACCGGCAAGGGCGAGGTCTGGTTCGCCACGGTCGAGAAGCCGGGGCGACCGGCGGCCGAGATCGTGGCCGACGTGCTCGAGCGGGTGGTGCGCGAGTTTCCCTGGCCCAAGTCGATGCGCTGGGGGTCCGGGTCCTTGCGCTGGGTGCGGCCCCTCCAGTCGATCCTGTGCCTTCTGACGGATGAAGGGGGCGCCGAGGTCGTGCCGCTCGAGATCGACGGCCTCCGGGCGGCGGACTGGACGGTGGGCCACCGCTTCATGGCGCCGGGGCGGTTCCGGGTGACGGGGTTCGAGGACTATGTGGCGAAGCTCAAGCGTGCGCATGTGATCCTGTCGGCCGAGGAGCGCGCCGGGCACATTCGCCACGACGCCGAAAGCATGGCCTTCGCGCAGGGGCTCGAGGTCGTGGAGGACCCAGGGCTGCTGGCCGAGGTTGCGGGGCTCGTCGAATGGCCCGTCGTGCTGATGGGCGAGATCGGCGAGGCGTTCCTGGGGCTTCCGCCCGAGGTGCTGCGGACCTCGATGAAGGAGCACCAGAAGTTCTTCTCGGTCAGGAACCCGAAGACGGGGCGGATCGAGAAGTTCGTGACCGTGGCGAACCGCGAGACGGAGGACCATGGCGCGACGATCCTCGCGGGCAACCGCAAGGTGCTGGCGGCGCGGCTGTCGGACGCGCGGTTCTTCTGGGAGAACGACCTGCGCACGGTGGGTGCCGTGGGGATGGTGGGGATGGCGGCGCCGCTGGCCTCCGTCACCTTCCACAACAAGCTCGGAAGCCAGGCCGACCGCATCGCCCGGATCGAGGCGCTGGCGCGCGCGATCGCGCCGGTGGTGGGCGCCTCGCCCGATCTGGCCGCCGAGGCCGCGCGGGTCTGCAAGGCGGATCTGCAATCGGCGATGGTGGGCGAGTTCCCCGAGTTGCAGGGGATCATGGGGCGCTACTATGCCGAGGCGGCGGGGCTGCCGGCCGAGGTGGGTGCCGCCTGCGCCGAGCATTACTCGCCTTTGGGGCCGTCGGACGCCGTGCCCACGGCGCCCGTGTCGGTGGCCGTGGCGCTCGCCGACAAGATCGACACTCTGACGGGCTTCTGGGCCATCGACGAGAAGCCCACGGGGTCGAAGGATCCTTTCGCGCTGCGCCGGGCGGCGCTCGGGGTGATCCGGCTGGTGCTGGAGAATGGGGTGCGGGTGGGGTTACAAGAGATTGCCTTCATGCATTTTGCCCCAGTTATGGGCACCGCCGCATCAATTACTGACAGCCGAGATTTGGTGACTGTTGCCGAGACCGCAGAACAGGCTGGAGTGTTGTCCGCCGTGCTACCTGCTTTGCAGAACGAATTTAGACAACGGCTCGCGGCACACGAGGCGACGGAGACAGTAAACATTGGAAAGGCGGTAGCCCTCACTGGCGACCTTATCGCCTTCCTCCACGACCGCCTGAAGGTCTACCTCCGGGACCGGGGCATCCGGCATGACGTGATCGACGCGGTCCTCGCCATGTCCGGCAGTGACAACCTCACGCTGCTGGTCGCGCGGGCCGAGGCGCTGGCGGAGGTGCTGGGGACCGAAGACGGGGTGAACCTCATCCAGGGGTTCAAGCGCGCCAACAACATCCTGACGCAGGCCGAGGCGAAGGACGGAGTCGAGTACTCCTACGGGCCGGACCGGAAGTTCGCCGAGACGGAGGCCGAGCACGCGCTGTTCGACGCGCTCGACGCCGCGGAGGCGCGGATCGCGCCGGCAATGGCGGCCGAGGAGTTCCGCGCGGCCATGGCGGCGATGGCGGGGCTTCGCGGGCCGATCGACGCCTTCTTCGAGAGCGTCGTGGTCAACGCCGAGAACCAGATGGTGCGGCGGAACCGGCTGAACCTTCTCCACCGGATCCGGGCGATCTGCCTGTCCGTCGCGGACCTCACGAAGATCGAAGGGTAGGGCGCGGGCGCGCTCTGCCCCGGTCCTGCCGCAGGCAGGCCAAGCGGAGGAGCGAGGGGGCCGTCTGCCCCCTCGCGCTCCCCCGAGAGTACTTCCGCCAAGATGAAGCCGGACACGGGTGCGGCGTCGGCCGGACTGTCGTGCGACAGGAGCGCCCTTGTCAGACGGACGTTACAGTCTATCCTGCGCCCGAGGAGTCGCGCTGCAGTGCAGAAACACGTTGAAATCCCGGACTTTGTCGAGATCACGCCCGAGGCGGCGGTCTCGGTCCACCAGCACGGCGGGCGGGCGAAGTGCCTTCAGCGGCTGATCCGGCTCGATTTTCCCGTGCCGCGCACGGTCGCCCTGTCGTTCCCCGCCGTCCGGGGCGTCGCCGCGGGGCAGATGCCGGACCTCGGCGCGCTGCTGGCCGTTTTCGGCGCGGCGCCGCTCGTCTCGGTCCGGCCGTCCTCGCAGGATCCCGACTGGGGCGGGCCGGGCGCGATCCTCAACATCGGGATGAACGACGCGCGCCGCGCGGCGATGCGGCCCGCCTTCGGGGCGGCCGCGGACGCGCTCTACCTGCGCTTCATCCAGTCCTACGCGATCCACGTGGCGCGGCTCGAACCCGACGCCTTCGAGGTGCCGGATGCCGCGGACCCGGTCCGGGCGCTTCTTGCCACCTACGAGGCCGAGACCGACGAGCCTTTCCCGCAGGACCCCGCGCGGCAACTCGAGGACGTCCTGCGCTCGATGGCGCGGGCCTGGGAGGGAACCTCGGCGCGGCTTCTGCGGCAGGCGAAGGGCGCGCCGGCGGATGCGGGGCTGGGGCTCGTGGTGCAGGAGATGGCGCTGGGTCTGGGCGCGGCCGGGTCAGGGTCGGGCGTCATCCAGTTCGTCGACGGCGTGACGGGACTGCCGCAGGTCACGGGCCGCTACCTGTCGCAGAGCCAGGGACGCGACGCCGTGACCGCGCGGGAGGGGGTCATGTACCTCGCGCGCGATCCGCGCGGCCCCTCGCTCGAGGAGACGCAGCCCGAGGTCTTCGCCGACCTCCTGCGCCACGGGGCGCTCTGCCGGGCGCAGCTGCGCGAGGAGATGCAGGTCGAGTTCACGCTCGAGGCCGGCCGGCTGCGCATTCTCGACGCGGTCCGGGTCCAGCGAAGTTCGCGCGCCGAGGTGCGGATCGCGGTGTCGCTCGCGCAGGACGGGATCATCCCCGAGGAAGAGGCCGTGCTGCGGGTGGCGCCGCGGGCGATGTCCGAGCTCTTGCACCGGCAGGTCGATCCGCGGCAGGCGCGCGACACCTGCGCGCGCGGGATCGCGGCGAGCCCCGGCGCGGCCACCGGCAAGATCGTCTTCACCTCGCGCGCGGCGCAGGCGGCGGCCTCGCGCGAGGAGCCCTGCATTCTCGTGCGGCGCGAGACCACGCCCGAGGACATCCGGGGGATGCACGCCGCGGTTGGCGTCCTGACCGAGCGCGGCGGCATGTCGAGCCATGCCGCGGTGATCGCGCGGGGCCTTGGGCTGCCGGCCGTGGTCGGGGCCTCGGGCCTGCGGCTGAACCGCCGGGACAAGACGCTGACGACGGACGACGGGCGCGTCTTCCGCGAGGGCGACACCGTGACGCTCGACGGCTCGACCGGGCAGGTGCTGGCGGGGGCGGCGCCGCTTCTGGAACCGGCGCTCGACGACGCCTTCCGCGCGCTTCTGGGCTGGGCGGAGGGGCTGAGCGACATCGGCGTGCGGGCCAATGCCGACACGCCGTCCGAGGCGCGCATGGCGCGGACCTTCAACGCCGAGGGCATCGGGCTCTGCCGCACCGAGCACATGTTCTTCACCGACGACCGCATGACGGTGATGCACGAGATGATCTTCGCCGACACGGGCGAGGGGCGGGCGGCGGCGCTCGCGCGGCTCCTGCCGATGCAGCGGGCGGACTTCATCTCGCTCTTCGAGATCATGCAGGGCTTTCCGGTCTGCATCCGGCTGTTCGACCCGCCGCTCCACGAGTTCCTGCCCTCGGGGCGGGAGGGGCTGAAGGAGCTGGCCGACGCGATGAACCTGCCGCTCAGCCAGGTGACGCGGCGGGCCGAGGCGCTGGCCGAGTTCAACCCGATGCTCGGGATGCGGGGCGTGCGGCTTGGCATCACCGTGCCCGAGATCTACGAGATGCAGGCGCGCGCGATCTTCGAGGCGACGGCCCATGTCTGCCGCAATGGCGACGCGGTGGTGCCAGAGGTGATGATCCCGCTCGTTTCGGCCAAGCGGGAAGTCGAGCTCGTGAAGGGGCGGATCGACGCGGTGGCGGCCCGGGTCCGGGGCGAGACCGGCGTCGATTTCGACTACCGGCTCGGCGTGATGGTGGAAACGCCGCGGGCCGCGCTGCGCGCCGACGAGATCGCCAACCACGCGGCCTTCCTGAGCTTCGGGACGAACGATCTCACCCAGATGACCTACGGGTTGTCGCGCGACGACGCGGGGCGGTTCATGGGGGTCTATGTCCAGCAGGGCGTGTTCCACGAGGACCCGTTCCACCGGCTCGACGTCGACGGGGTGGGCGAGCTTCTCAGGATCGGGGCGGAGCGCGGGCGGCGGACCCGGCCGGGGATCGTGCTGTCGGTCTGCGGAGAACATGGCGGCGACCCGGACTCGATCGCCTACTGCCGCGACGCGGGTTTCGACTATGTCTCGTGCTCGCCATTCCGCGTACCGGTCGCCCGGCTCGCCGCCGCGCATCTGGCAATCTTGGGGCGACGCGGCGCGTAAGTCTCAACCAGGGCGCGAACTTCGGCC
>DAINOF010000109.1:5946-9395 GCA_036735505.1 Paracoccaceae bacterium | reverse complement strand
TGCCTGTCCCCGTCCGTACCGTGGCGTGAAGATCAGGGATCTCACCAGCCATGGTCTACTCCATTCATGTAACAGGGCGGCCTCCAAGGGTGTCCGCCCATGAGCGCGGTCCTATAGGCGATCCCGCGGCGCTTGGAAAGGGGGGGCGCGACGATCGCGCGGGCGGGGCCGCGGCGCCCGCGAGAGCAGGGCGAGGGGCGCTGCCCCTCGCCCTCCCCGGAGTATTTCGACCAAGATGAATCGGAGGGGCGGGGGCCGAGCCGGAGGCCGAGGCGCCGCCGCGACGGCCTCAGGCCCAGTCGCCCGAGAAACCGCGCGGCACGAGCAGCACGTCCCGGGTCACGTCGTGGATGTCGCGGTGGCCGCAGAAGGCCATGGTGAGGTCGAGTTCCTTGTGGATGATCTCGAGCGCTCTCGTCACCCCCTTCTGCCCCATGGCGCCCAGCCCGTAGGTGTAGGCCCGGCCCACGTAGGTTCCCCTGGCGCCCAGGGCCACGGCCTTCAGCACGTCCTGCCCCGACCGGATGCCGCCGTCGACATGCACCTCGACCCTGTCGCCCACGGCCTGGACGATCGGTTCGAGTGCCCGGATCGACGAGATCGCCCCGTCGAGCTGACGCCCCCCGTGGTTCGACACGATGATGGCGTCGGCCCCCACCTCGACCGCCTTCTGCGCGTCCTCCACGTCGAGGATGCCCTTCAGGATCACCTTGCCGCCCCACATCTCCTTGAACTGCGCGATCCGCTTCCAGTCGAGCGAGGGGTCGAAGGCCTCGGCCGTCCAGGACGACAGCGAGGTCGGGTCGGTCACCCCCTTGGCATGCCCCACGATGTTTCCGAAGGACCTGCGTTTCGTCTGGAGCATCTCGAGCCCCCACGGAATCTTCGTCATCATGTTGGCGATGGACCGGGGCGTGAGCTTGGGCGGCGCCGAGAGCCCGTTCTTGAGGTCCTTGTGGCGCTGGCCGAGGATCTGGAGGTCGACCGTGATGACGATGGCCGAGCATCTGGCCGCCCGCGCCCGCTCGAAGAGCCGGCGCATGAAGTCGAGGTCCTTGAGCGTGTAGACCTGGAACCAGAACGGGCGCGTGGTGTGGGCGGCCACGTCCTCGATCGAACAGATCGACATGGTCGACAGGGTGAAGGGCACGCCGAAGGCCTCGGCCGCCTTCGCGGCGAGGATCTCGCCGTCCGCATGCTGCATGCCCGTAAGCCCCACGGGGGCAAGCGCCACGGGCATCGCCACGTCCTCGCCGATCATCCGCGTCCTGGTGGACCGCCCCGCCATGTCGACCGCAACGCGCTGGCGCAGCCGGATCTGGTCGAAGTCCGAGGAATTCTCGCGGAAGGTCTGTTCGGTCCAGGATCCGCTCTCGGCATAGTCGTAGAACATCTTCGGGACACGGCGCCGGTACATGCGCTTGAGGTCCTCGATCTCGGTGATGACGGGCATCGGCCTGCTCCCCCCTCGGCATCGGCCTGTGTAACCCGGTCGCGCCATAGCGCGCAAGCCTCGGACGCCGCGGCGTTTAAACCCCTCTTAAGCCGAATGGGGCAGGAAGGGAGGGCGAAATCGCGGGAGCCGGATGGCATGAAGGGCATGGTCTTCGTCGAACTTCTCCGCATGGCCGAGGATGCGCTGGGCGAGGCCACGGTCGACGCGGTCCTCGAAGAAGTGCCACTGTCCACCGGCGGCGCCTATTCGACCGTCGGCAATTACCCCTGCGGGGAGCTCATGACCCTGGTTCGGGCTTTCTCGACCCGGTCGGGCGCCTCGACGGATGAACTCCAGCGCCTGTTCGGCCACTGGATGCTGAAACGATTCGCGGCCGCCCATCCGACCTTCTTCGCCACCAAGTGCGATGCGCTCCAGATGCTCGAAGCGATCGAGGGCGAGGTGCATGTCGAGGTGCTCAAGCTCTACCCGGACGCCGAGCTTCCAAGCTTCGCGACCGAACGTCTGCCCGACGGGGTGCTTCGGCTCGTCTACCGCTCGCCGCGCCCGCTCGTCCCCTTCTGCCACGGCCTTGTCGAAGCATGCCTTGAGCATTTCGGACAGAGCGCCGATCTGACGCTTGTCGACCGCAGCTCGCCCGACGGCACCGAGGCCGAGTTCACCATCCGCATCGCGGCCTGACCCCGATGCAGGCTCCGTCTGCGCTGCCCGACGTCGTCTCCCGCGCCCGCTACGAGCGCGAGCGGCGCGCCCGGGAGGAGGCGGAGCGTCTGCTCGAGGCGAAAAGCCGTTCGCTCTTCGAGGCCAACCAGAAGCTCCATCAGCAGGCCGACCTGCTTGAGGCCGAGGTGCGCCGCCGCACTGCCGATCTCGAGGCGGCCCGCGCCGCGGCCCATGCGGCCTCGGCGGCCAAGAGCACGTTCCTCGCGGTCATGAGCCACGAGATCCGCACGCCGATGAACGGCGTCCTCGGGATGGCGGCGGCGCTGGCCCAGACCGACCTCGATCCCGACCAGGCCGCGATGCTCGACGTGATCCAGTCGTCGGGCGAACTGCTTCTCGGCATCATCGACGACATCCTCGACCTGTCCAAGATCGAGGCCGGCAAGCTCGCCCTCGTCGACGAGCCGTTCGATCTCGCGGCCGTTCTGGGCCAGCCGGCGCTCCTCTTCCGCGAGGCCGCGCGCGAGAAGGGCCTTGCGCTCCGGACGGAAATCGCGCCCGAGCTCGCGCGCCGCGTCATGGGCGACCGCATGCGGCTTGGCCAGGTGCTGAACAACCTGATGTCGAACGCGGTCAAGTTCACCGAACAGGGCGAGGTCGCTCTCTCCGCTCGGTTCGCCGACGGCATGGTGCAGGTCACGGTCAGCGATACCGGCATCGGCATCCCGGAAGAGGCCCGCGCCCGGCTGTTCCAGCCCTTCGCCCAAGTCGAGGGCGCGGGCCGGCACCGCCAGAAGGGCACCGGGCTCGGCCTCTCGATCAGCCGCGAACTCGCGGAGCGCATGGGCGGCGCGCTCGACCTCCTGCCGCGCACGGGTGCGGGCACGAGCTTTCTGTTGCGGCTGCCGCTTCGCGAGGCGGCACGCGGGCAGGCGCAGGACGCGCGCGCGGTCGCAACCCCTGCCGAACGGCTCGACCGGTTGCGCCCGCGCGTCCTCGCCATCGACGACAACGCGACGAACCGCCTCGTGCTGAAGCATCTCCTTGCCCGCCAGCCGCTCGAGCTGATGCTGGCCGAGGGCGCAATCGCTGGGCTCGAGATCTGCGACGCGCGGCCCGTCGACATCGTGCTCATGGACATCCAGATGCCCGGGATGGACGGCGTCGAGGCCGTGGCCGAGCTGCGCCGCCGCGAGGCCGCCGCGCGCCGCCCGCCCGTCCCGGTGCTCGCCGTCTCGGCCAACGCCATGGCCGACCAGGTCGCCGGCTACCTCGCCGCGGGCTTCGCCGGCCATGTCGCCAAGCCGATCCGGGTCGAGACGCTCGTCGC
>DAINOF010000109.1:0-5846 GCA_036735505.1 Paracoccaceae bacterium | reverse complement strand
CCTCGCGGGCCGCTACGACGAGCCGCGCCGGCGCGCGCTGTCCTGGGCGCTTCTCGCGCCGAACCCGCACAACCGCCAGCCCTGGCTCGCCGATCTCTCGGAGCCTGGCGTCGTCGCGCTCCATGCCGATCCCGCGCGCCTCCTGCCGCACACCGACCCGATGAACCGGCAGATCACCATCGGCATGGGCTGCTTTCTCGAACTGATGCGCATGGCTGCGGCCGAGGACGGGTTCCGCGTCGACCTGACGCTCTTCCCCGACGGCGAGGACCCCGCGGCGCTCGACGACCGGCCGATCGCGCGCGCCGCCTTCACCGGCGATCCGGGCGTGGCACGGGACCCGCTCTTCGCGCAGGCCCCGCATCGCCGCTCGCTCAAGGAGCCCTACGATACCGCCCGCCCGGTCCTTGCGGACGCGCTCGCCGCGCTGAAGGCGGCGGCGACCCTGACCTCGGTCGACACCACCGCCGACCCCGCCCGGGTGCAGGAGATGCGCGATCTCTCGACCGAAGCCTTCGCGATCGAGTTCGCCACGCCCCGCACGCTGAAGGAAAGCGTCGATCTCTTCCGCATCGGCGCGCGCGAGGTCGACGCGGCCCCTGACGGGATCGATTTCACCGGCCCGATGTTCGAAGGCCTGCGCCTGACCGGGCTCTTCACGCGGGACCAGTCGCTCGACCCGGACAGCTTCCCGTACCGCACGGCCCTCGACATGGTCACCCGGAACATGCAGTCGGGCATGGCGCATCTGTGGCAGGTCACGCCCGCGAACACCCGCGCCGACCAGATCAGAGCGGGCCGGGACTGGGTGCGCATCAACCTCAAGGCCACCGAACTCGGCATCGGCATGCAGCCGCTCAGCCAGGCGCTGCAGGAGTTTCCCGAAATGGCCCCGCTCTACGGCCGTGTGCACGCCCTTCTGGCGCCCGGCGGCGGAACCGTGCAAATGTGAGCCCGCCTCGGCTACGGCCCGACCGTCGGCCCGAGCCCGCGCTGGCCACTGGACACCAAGATTGTCGGAACCTGAGAACGACACGGCCCTGCTCTTCGCCTTCTTCAACGAGGTGGCCATCATCGGCCAGCTCGCGGGCAGCCTCTTCGAACGGCGGCTGCCCGAGGGGTTCCTCGTGTCGCATTTCGCCGTCCTGAACCACCTCGCGCGGCTCGGCGACGGCAAGACCCCGCTCGCGCTGGCCCGCGCCTTCCAGGTGCCGAAGACGACGATGACCCACACGCTGGCCGGGCTCGAGAAGGCGGGGCTCGTCCGGTTCGCGCCGAACCCGAAGGACGGGCGGTCGAAATGCGTGATGCTGACCGGGGCCGGGCGCAGCTTCCGCGACGCCGCCATCGCGCGCCTCGGTCCCGACCTGCGGGCGATCGCGCAGGCCATCCCGCCCGATCGTGTCGCCTCTGTCATGCCGCTTCTGGCCGAGATGCGCGCCTGGCTCGACCGCGAGCGAGAGACCGGGCCCTGAACCCGTCCGGCTTCATCTTGGCCGAAATACTCTCGGGGGAGTTCGAGGGGGCAGACAGCCCCCTCGCTCCGACATCGGCCCGCCGCGCCGCCCTCAGGCCCGGTGTGCGCCCTCGGCGAGCGTGCTGACGAAGCCCAGCACCGCCTCGGGGCTCTCGCCCTTGCCGATCCGGTCCACGATGGCCGAACCCACGACCGCCCCGTCCGCGACCCGCGCGATGGCCTCCGCGGCCTCGGGCGTCCGGATCCCGAAGCCCACCACGACAGGCAGGTCGGTCTGCGCCTTGATCCGCGCGACCTCGGGGCCGACGTCGCCCGACTGCGCCTCCGCCGCCCCCGTGATCCCGGTGATGGACACATAGTAGACGAAACCGGACGCGTTCCGCAGCACCCTCGGAAGCCGCCGGTCGTCCGTCGTGGGCGTGGCGAGGCGGATGAAGTTGATGCCGGCCGCCTGCGCGGGGAGGCAGAGTTCGGTGTCCTCCTCGGGCGGCAGGTCCACGATGATCAGCCCGTCGATGCCCGCCGCCTTCGCCTCGGCGAGAAACCGCTCCACTCCGCGCGCATAGATCGGGTTGTAGTAGCCCATGAGCACGATGGGCGTCTCGGCGTCGCCCTCACGGAACGCCCGCACCATCTCGAGCGTGCGCGCCATCGTCTGCCCGCCCTCGAGCGCGCGCTGGCCGGCGAGCTGGATCGTCGCGCCGTCGGCCATGGGGTCGGTGAAGGGCATCCCGAGCTCGATGATGTCGACGCCCGCGGCGGGCAGGCCCCGGAGGATCTCGAGGCAGGTTTCGGGGTCGGGGTCGCCCGCCATCATGAACGAGACGAAGGCCTTGCGGCCCTCGGCCTTCAGCGCCGCGAAGCGCGCCTCGATCCTCGTCATGTCCCCGGCCCTCCCTGTCCGGGGCCCGTTTCGCGCGAAACCGGCCCCCGCGCAAGGGAGATTGAAACCGAACCGGGGCTCCCCCACTTGTCGGGGCATGAACTACGTGCTCGCCCTCTTCCTGCCGCCCCTGTCGATCCTCTTCGCGGGGCGGCCTATCGTGGCCATCGTCACCTTCCTCATCTGGGTGCCGGCGATCATCTTCTCGGGTGGCCTCACCCATCCGATGTTCATCCTGCTCGCCTGGATCCTCATCTACCAGGCGCGGGAAGAGACGCGCCTCCGCCGCAGGGACTGACGGCCGGCACTGATTGAAGGCCCCGCGCGATCCCGCTAAGAGGCGGCGGAACTTCGGAAGGGATCGCATCGATGGGCTTCAGGACCGGGATCGTCGGGTTGCCGAACGTGGGCAAGTCCACGCTGTTCAATGCGCTGACGAAGACCGCGGCCGCCCAGGCCGCCAACTTCCCCTTCTGCACGATCGAGCCCAACGTGGGCGAGGTCGCCGTGCCCGACGCGCGGCTCGAACGGCTCGCCGCCATCGCGAAGTCCAAGCAGATCGTCCCCACGCGGATGACCTTCGTGGACATTGCAGGCCTGGTGAAGGGCGCCTCGAAGGGCGAGGGGCTCGGCAACCAGTTCCTCGCCAACATCCGCGAATGCGACGCCATCGCGCATGTGCTCCGCTGCTTCGAGGACGGCGACGTCACGCATGTGGAAGGCCGGGTCGATCCCGTGGCCGATGCCCAGACGATCGAGACGGAACTCATGCTGGCCGATCTCGAGAGCGTCGAGAAGCGGCTTCAGAACATCGCCCGAAAGGTCAAGGGCGGCGACAAGGAGGCGGCCCAGCAGGAGCGGCTTCTGAAGGCCGCAGCCGAGGCGCTGGAACATGGCCGCCCCGCGCGCACGGTGCCCATCGCCGAGGACGAGGCCCGGGCCTGGCGGATGCTCCAGCTTCTCACCTCGAAGCCCGTGCTCTACGTCTGCAACGTGGCCGAGGCCGAGGCCGCGACCGGCAACGCCCTGACCGCCCGCGTGGCCGAGATGGCGGCCGCCGAAGGGGCGGGAGTCGTCGTGATCTCGGCCCGCATCGAAGAGGAACTGGCCCAGCTCGACCGCGAGGAGGCGGCGATGTTCCTCGAGGAGATGGGTCTCGAGGAACCCGGGCTCGACCGGCTAATCCGCGCGGGCTATGCGCTGATGGAGCTGCAGACCTACTTCACCGTGGGCCCCAAGGAAGCCCGCGCCTGGACGATCCCGGCGGGCACGCTCGCGCCGCAGGCGGCCGGCGTCATCCACGGCGATTTCGAGCGCGGCTTCATTCGGGCCGAGACCATCGCCTATGCCGACTACGTTGCTCTCGGCGGCGAGCAGGGGGCCAAGGACGCAGGCAAGATGCGGGTCGAGGGCAAAACTTACGAAGTCAAGGACGGCGACATCCTTCACTTCCTCTTCAACGCCTGACGGCGGCGCAGTCTATTCGGCCGCCTGGGCGTGCGCCTCGGCGCCGGGCGGATAGAGGTAGTCGCGCGTCAGCGGCACGGCGTCCTGCCGATGGGCCAGCTGCACCTGGAAGACGCATTGCCGGTTGTGGCGGAAGGTCATCTCGGCCGCGACGAGATAGTAGCGCCACATCCGGCAGAAGCGGTCGTCGTAGAGCGCCCGGGCGCGGTCCTCGTTCGCGACGAAGCGGTCGTGCCAGTGGCGGAGCGTCTCGGCATAGTGGAGCCGCCAGATCTCGATGTCGGTGATGTAGAGCTGGTGCCGTTCGATCGGGGCGGTCATTTCCGATAGCGCCGGAATGTAGCCGCCCGGGAAGATGTAGGTCTCGATCCAGGGGCTCGTGATCCCGGGCGGGCGCATCCGGCCGATGGTGTGGACGAGCGCCACGCCGTCCGGCGCCAGCCGGTCCGACACGGCGGCGAAGTATTCGCCGCAATGCGGGACCCCCACGTGTTCGAACATCCCCACCGAGACGATGCGGTCAAAGGTGCCGGTCACGCTGCGGAAGTCGACGAGGCGGAACTCCACCCGGTCCTCGAGCCCCGCCTCGCGGGCGCGGCGGGTGGCGACCTTGTGCTGTTCCTCGGACAGCGTCACGCCCAGGACGCGGACGCCGTAGTCGCGCGCGAGCGTCAGCGCCATGCCGCCCCAGCCGCAGCCGATGTCGAGCACGCGCATGCCGGGCTCGAGCAGGAGCTTGCCCGCGATGTGGCGTTTCTTGGCGGCCTGCGCCGCGTCGAGCGTCATTTTCGGGTCGGTGAAGTAGGCGCAGGAATACTGCTTGTCGGCGTCGAGGAACAGGTCGTAGAGCGCGCCCGAGAGGTCGTAGTGATGCGCCACGTTGGCCCGCGCGCGGGGCGCGGGGTTCCACTGGCGCCAGCGGCGGGCGGCGCGGCGGGACACCGCGGCCGGCCGCCGCCACCAGAGGCCGGGGATCCTGTCGATCCCGGCCGAAGCGCCGAGGTTGCGCAGGACGAGCGCCATGAAGCCGCGCAGGTCGTCGTCCTCGATCGTGAGCGTGCCGTCCATGTAGCCCTCGCCCACGGCAAGATCGGGGTTCATGAGGATGCGGCGGGGAAGGTCGGGGTCGTCGAGGCGGATCGCGACCGGCGGGCCGCTTCCGTCTCCGGCGGTGATCCGGCACCCGTCGGGCAGGGTGACGTGAAGCGTTCCGTGACGGATGATGGTCCCGACCATGCGGTCGAGCACTCTGGTCCACATTGTCCACCCCCTCGGGCGCCCGTTGCGCGCCCCTCGTGATCGGTCCTTTCGCGATCCGCAGGTTTCCCCGCCAAGGTTCCCAAGTATTTCCGGGAGTTGCTCCTTTGTAAAGGTTTTCGCATCCCCAGCCGGCGGTTGATCCATGTCAAGTTAAATTGTCACCCAAACTGTCAATCTGGATTTACACAACGGAGGCGGCCATGCGGATTCTCTTCATCCACCCCAACTACCATTCCGGCGGCGCCGAGATCGCGGGGAACTGGCCGCCGGCCTGGGTCGCCTATCTTTCCGGGTCGCTGCGCCGCGCGGGCTTCGACGACATCCATTTCATCGACGCGATGACGCTGCACCTGCCCGAGGAGGAGCTGCGCGCCCGCATCCGCGAGATCGCGCCCGACGTCGTGGGCACGACCGCGATCACGCCCTCGATCTATGTGGCCGAGCGTGTGCTCGAGATCGCAAAGGAAGAGGTGCCGGGCGCGCTGCGCGTCCTGGGCGGTGTGCATGCGACCTTCATGTTCAAGCAGGTCCTGTCCGAGGCGCCCTGGATCGACGTGATCGTGCGCGGCGAGGGCGAGGAGATCATGACCGAACTCATGCTCGCCCGCGAGGATGGCCGCTGGCCGGCCGATCGGTACAAGATCAAGGGACTCGCCTTCCGCGACGGCGACGAGATCGTGGCGACGGAAGCGGCCTCCACCGTGAAGGACCTCGACGGGCTCGATCCGGACTGGTCGCTGATCGAGTGGGACAAGTACA
>DAINOF010000108.1:0-9404 GCA_036735505.1 Paracoccaceae bacterium | reverse complement strand
CTTCGCCGATGTCCAAGCTAAAAGTTTGAAAAGGTTCATCTGCGGCGGTAGGCTGGAGCCAACGAACGAGCAGGGCAGGAGGCATGTCCCGACATGAGGATGGAGCTTGTTGCAGGTTTGCGGGGCGCGGTGCTCGCCCTGGCGCTCACGGCGGTCGCGGGCGCGGCCCCCGCCGAGCCGACGCATGGCATAGCTATGTATGGCGAGCCTGCCCTTCCACCCGATTTTGTGTCCCTGCCCTATGCCAACCCCGACGCGCCCAAGGGCGGGCGGATCGTCCAGGGCGAGGTCGGCAGCTTCGATTCGCTGAACCCGCACATCCTCAAGGGCAACGTCCCCTGGCAGCTCCGCTATCTCGCCTATGAAAGCCTGATGGGCCGCAACTGGGACGAGCCCTTCACCCTTTACGGGCTTCTCGCCGAATCGGTCGAGACGGACGAGGCGCGCAGCTGGGTCGCCTTCACGATTCGGCCCGAGGCGCGGTTCTCGGACGGCTCGCCCGTCACGGTCGAGGATGTGCTCTGGTCCTACGAGACGCTCGGCACGCTCGGCCATCCGCGCTACCACACCGCCTGGGACAAGGTCGCCTCTGCCGAGGCGACCGGCCCCCGCACCGTGCGCTTCACCTTCACCGAAGCCGACCGCGAGATGCCGCTTCTGCTCGGCCTGCGCCCGATCCTGAAGAAGGCGCAGTGGGAGGGGATCGACTTCACCGACAGCGGCACGTCGGTGATCCCGATCACCACCGCGCCCTATCTCATCGACAGCTTCGAGCCCGGCCGCCACGTCTCGCTTCGCCGCGACCCCGACTACTGGGGCCGCGACCTGCCGTTCATGCGCGGCCAGGCCAATCTCGACGAGATCCGGATGGAGTTCTTCGGCGACGGCACCGTGATGTTCGAGGCCTTCACCGGGGGCCTGCTTACCGCCTTCCGCGAGACGAACGCCGCGAAGTGGGCCGAGGCCTTCGACTTTCCCGCCGTGCAGCGCGGCGACGTGGTGAAGTCGCTCATCCCGCACGAACGCCCCTCGGGGATCACCGGGCTCGTCATGAACACCCGCCGCGACGTCTTCGCCGACTGGCGGGTGCGCGATGCGATGCTGCACGCCTTCAACTTCGAGTTCATCAACCAGACGCTGAACGCCGGCGACGGGCAGCGCATCACGTCGTACTTCTCGAACTCGCTTCTGGGGATGGAGCCCGGCCCCGCAGAGGGCCGCGTGCGCGAGATGCTGGACCCCTACGCCGACCATCTCCTGCCCGGCGCGCTCGAGGGCTACGCGCTGCCGGTGGGCGACGGGTCGGAACGCAACCGCGGCAACATCGCCCGCGCGCTCGACCTCATGGCCGAGGCCGGCTGGACGGCGCAGGACGGGGTCATGGCCGATGCCCAGGGCCGGCCCTTCACCTTCGAGATCGTGCTGACGCAAGGCGCCAACGAGCCGCAGCAGATCGTGGACATCTTCGCGGGCGCACTCGCGCGCCTCGGCATCACGCCCAGGATCACCACGGTCGACAGTGCGCAGTTCACCGAGCGCACCAACGCCTTCAACTTCGACATGGCCTGGTACACCCGCGGCCAGTCGCTGTCCCCCGGCAACGAGCAGTCGCTCTACTGGGGGTCCGAGGCCGCCGGGCAGGAGGGCTCGCGCAACTGGATGGGCGTGCAATCGCCCGCCATCGACGGGCTGATCCGCACGCTTCTGACCGCCGAGAGCGGCGAGGACTTCGTCGCCGCGACCCGTGCGCTCGACCGGGTGCTGACGACGGGGCGCTACGTCATCCCCGTCTGGCACAACCCGGTGAGCTATATCGCCCACCGTCGGGAATTGCGCTATCCCGAGGCGCTGCCGATCTACGGCGACTGGATCGGCTGGATGCCCGACGTCTGGTGGTACGAGGACTGAGGCCATGAGACGGATCGCGCTGCTTCTCTGCCTCGCCGCGACGCTTGCCGCCTGCAACACGATCGAGGGCGTGGGCGAGGACATCTCGGCCACCGCGCGGACGGTGCGGAACTCCTTCTAGGCGGGAACAGGCGGGCCTCCCGGGGATTGGTCCCCAAGCGATCAGGGAGGACCCCGCGATGAAATGGACCGACGTGGCCGAGGACTGGCCGGGGTTCCGGCAGGCGATCCTGACCCGCTGGCCGGACGCCGACCCGACCGAGATCGCTGCGGTGGACGGCGATCGGTCGGCCTTCAACGCCTATCTCGGGCGGCTCGAGGGGCTGAGCCCGCGCGAAGCGGAAGAGGCGATCGACGAATGGCTGACCGGGCCGATGCCGGCCGACGCTGTGATGGACGAGACGCAGGACAACGCCCGGATCCGCGCAAGCCGGTCGGACATCCCGACGGGCGAGGACGTCTATGCCGACGACAGGCGCTTCGGGGACGACGACGTGGCCGAGCCGCCGGTCGGGCGCGACTGAGGGCCAAGCCTAGAGCGACGTGACCCAGAGGATCGTCGCGTCCTCCTCGCTCAGCGAGATCACGTTGTGGCCCATGGCGGCGTCGTAATAGGCGCTGTCGCCGCGGCGCATCTCGACCGGTTCGTAGAACTCGGAATAGAGCCGCACGACGCCCGTCAGGACATAGAGGAACTCCTCGCCGTCGTGGCGCACCCAGCCGTCGAACTCGGCCATGTCGCGGGCGCGGACCCGGGCGCGGTAGGGCAGCATCGCCTTGCGCGACAGGGCGCCCGCCAGAAGCTCGTGCTCGTAGGTGGCGGTCGGATGCGCCTGCCCCTCGCCCGACCGCGTCACCGCCATCCGCCCGTTGACCTGCGGCCGCACCGGCGGGGTGAAAAGCTGCGGCACCGGGATGCGCAGTCCCACCGCGAGCTTGCGCAGCGCGTCCCAGGTCGGCGACATCTGCCCGTTCTCGATCTTCGACAGCGTCGAGCGGGCGAGCCCCGCCTGCTGCGCCGCCTGTTCGAGCGTCCAGCCCCGCGCCTTGCGCAGATCGCGCACACGGGCGCCAAGATCGAGCGGCACGGGTGCCTCGGGCTCGCCCGAGGCGCGGGCGAGGCGGATGAGGCTCGGTTCCGAGGCGTGGTCCATCCTCGGCGATATAGAGCGCGGGACCTGCGTCTTGCAATGGCGCGGGCGCGGGCGTAACCGCACCGCCATGCTCTCTGTCGTCGAGGGGCCGCCGCCGCGCCCCTGCCCCGCCCCCTTCAACCTCGCCGCCCATGTCCTGGCGAAGGCCGAGGCGCAGCCCGACCGCATCGCGCTCGCCATCGTGGGCCTTTCGGGGGCGGAACGGTGGAGCTTCGGGCGGCTCCGCGCGGCGGTGCTCGGCACGGCGGGCGGGCTCGCCGGACGGGGCCTCCTGCCGGGCGACCGCGTGCTCCTGCGGCTCGGCAACGACGTCGACTTCCCCATCGCCTTCCTCGGCGCCATTGCCGCGGGCCTCGTGCCCGTGCCGACCTCGAGCCAGCTGACCCGCCGCGAGATCACCGCCATGGCCGCGGACCTTGCCCCCGCCGCGGTGATCGCGGGCGAGGGCATCGCGCTGCCCGATCATCCCGCGCCCGTCATCGAGGCGCCCGCGCTCGCCGCGATGCGCGGCCTGCCCCCGCATGCGCCGCCCGAAGGCGACCCCGACCGCCCGGCCTACATCGTCTTCACCTCGGGCACCTCGGGGCGGTCCCGTGCCGTCGTCCACGCCCACCGCGCCGTCTGGGCGCGGCGGATGATGTGGGAGGGGTGGTACGGGCTCACGGCCTCCGACCGTCTGCTTCATGCGGGCGCGTTCAACTGGACCTACACGCTCGGCACCGGGCTTCTCGACCCCTGGGCGGCGGGCGCGACCGCGCTGATCCCTGCCGCCGGCGTCACGCCCGCGCAGCTGCCGCTTCTCCTCGCCCGTCACGACGCCACGATCTTCGCCACGGCACCGGGGGTCTACCGCAAGATGCTGGCCGCAGGCCCCCTGCCCCGGCTGCCCCGGCTTCGCCACGGGCTCTCGGCCGGCGAGAAGCTGCCCGAGACGCTGCGCGCCCGCTGGGAAGAGGCGACCGGAACCGCCGTGCACGAGGCCTTTGGAATGTCGGAATGCTCGACCTTCGTCTCGGGCAGCCCGGCGCGCCCCGCGCCCGCGGGCACGCTCGGCTTTCCGCAGCCCGGCCGGCGGGTGGCTGTCGTGGACGAGGCGGGCAGCCCCCTGCCCCGCGGCGAGACGGGAACGCTGGCCGTGGCGCGGGACGACCCCGGCCTCATGCTCGGCTACCTCGACGCGCCCGACGAGACCGCTGCGCGCCTGCGGGGGGACTGGTTCCTGACGGGCGACGCCGCGCACATGGCGCCCGGCGGCGCGCTCGTCTACCACGGCCGCACCGACGACATCATGAACGCGGGCGGCTACCGCGTGTCGCCGGTCGAGGTCGAGGCCGCGCTTCTCGAACACCCCGACGTCGCCGAGGCCGCCGCGGCCGAGGTCCGCGTCAAGGCCGAGGCGAGCGTGATCGCCGCCTTCTACGTGGCGGGAACCGAACTGGACGCCGCCGCGCTTTCGGCGCATATGTCGGTCCGGCTCGCCCGCTACAAATGTCCCCGTCTCTTCCTGCACGTCCCCGAGCTGCCCCGCGGCGCCAACGGGAAGCTCTTGCGCCGCAGGCTGCGCGACGAATACGAGGCCTCGCATGGTCAAGCTTGACATCCTGTCCGATCCGATCTGCCCCTGGTGCTACATCGGCAAGGCCAACCTCGACCGCGCGCTGGAACGGCGGCCCGGCCATCCCTTCGCGATCGAGTGGCACCCGTTCCAGCTGAACCCCGAGATGCCGCCGGGCGGCATGGACCGGCGCGAGTATCTCGAGACCAAGTTCGGCGGGCGCGAGGCCGCGGCGCGCGTCTACGCGAGGATCGACGCCGCGGCGCAGGCCGCGGGCCTCGAGATCGCGTGGGAGACGATCCGCACGACGCCGTCCACGCTCGACGCGCACCGCCTGGTCCACTGGGCGGGGCTCGAAGGGCGGCAGACGCCGGTCGTGGCCGCGCTCTTCCGCGCCTACTGGCGCGAGGGGCGCGACATCGGCGACCGGACGGTCCTTCTCGACATCGCCGAGGCGCAGGGGCTCGACCGGGCGATGGTCGCGCGCCTCTACGAGACCGGGGCGGACGCCGACGAGATCCGCACGCGCGACGCCCACGCGCGCCAGCGCGGCGTGACCGGCGTGCCGACCTTCGTCGTGGCGAACCGCCACGTCGTGCCCGGCGCGCAGCCGCCCGACCTGTGGGAGCGCGTCATCGACGACCTCGCCGGGCAGCTTCGGGCGCAAGGCGCATGACCGACATCCCGCAGTCGCTGGGGCGCGGGCGCCGGCTGAGCCAGACCGAGTTCGTCGCGATGATCGCGGTGCTCTTCGCCACCATCGCCTTCTCGATCGACGCCATGCTGCCCGCGCTGCCCCGGATCGCGGCGGAACTGACGCCCGAGGCGGTGAACCGCGCGCAGCTGGTGCTGTCGACCTTCGTGCTCGGCATGGGCCTCGGCACGCTCGTCGCCGGGCCGCTGTCGGATTCCTACGGGCGCAAGCGCACCATCGTGGGCTTCGTGGGGCTCTATATCGTGGGCTCGGTGGCGGCGGCGCTGTCGTCGTCCATGGAGATGCTGCTCGCCGCCCGGCTGGTTCAGGGCCTGGGCGCGGCGGGGCCGCGGATCGTGTCCATCGCGCTCGTCCGCGACCTTCACGAGGGGCGCACGATGGCGCGGATCATGTCCTTCGTGATGATGATCTTCATCCTGATCCCGGCGGTCGCCCCCTCGATCGGCGCGCTCATCATGGCGGGCTTCGGCTGGCGCGGCATCTTCGCGGCCTTCGTGATCTTCGGCATCCTCTCGGCGCTCTGGCTCGGCCTCCGGCAGGAAGAGACGCTGCCGCCCGCCGCGCGCCGCCCGTTCCGCGCGCGCCCCCTGTGGGAGGCGTTCTCCGAGGTGCTCTCGCACCGGCTGGTGCTGCTCTACATCGCGGTGCTGACGCTCGGCTTCGCTCAGATGTTCGCGCTCCTCTCCTCGATCCAGCAGATCTACGGCGAGACCTTCGGGCGGGCCGAGACCTTCCCGCTCTGGTTCGCCGCCACGGGGCTTCTCTCGGGCGGGGGGACGATCGTGAACGCGACGCTCGTGATGCGGCTCGGCATGCGGCGGCTCGCCATTGCGGCCTATGCGGTGCAGACGGTGATCTCGGGCGCGCTTCTCGCGGCCGAGGTCCTTGGCCTCCTGCCGCCCGGGATCGCGTTTCCGGTCTTCTTCGCCTGGTCGGTGTCGGTCTTCTTCATGGCGGGGCTGACCTTCGGGAACCTCAACGCGCTCGCGCTCCAGCCGCTCGGCCACATCGCGGGCATGGCGGCCTCGGTCGTGGGCGCGCTGTCGACCGTGGGCTCGGTCATCCTCGCCGTGCCCATCGGGCTCGCCTTCGACGGCACCATCATGCCGCTCACGGCGGGCACCTTCGCCTGCTCGGCGCTCGCCCTCTGGCTCATGCGCTGGTCGCGCGAGGCCGATCCGACGCCCAAGCGCTTCGTCCCCGACTGAGAAGCGCGCCCCTCAGGCCCAGAGCGCGTCGGCCTCCTCCGGCTCTTCGGGGATCGGCAGGCTCTCCATCGGGATCACCGGCAGGTCGGCCAGCACGTCTCCGGCCTCGGGCGGAGGCGCCGACAGGGTCTGCGCGAAGGCGACCGAGCCGCCGTCCTCGACGACGTCGAGCTTCACATTCCGCCCCGCCATCGTGACCGTCCGCGTGATCGCCCGGTCGAGCCCGCCGCCCTCGAAGCGCACCTCCCAGGTGCCGTCGGGCAGCCGCAGGGAATAGCCGCCCGCCGCCCAGGTCTCGGTCGCGAAGGCGTCCGTCCCGTTCCACGCGGTCACCCGGACCCCGCCGATCCCCTCGCCCAAGTCGTAGAAGTCGTCGCCGTCGCCGTCCTCGATCACGACGCCCGTCAGGTAGCTGTGGCCGCGGTCGCCGAACATTTGCGTCACGAAGGTCGAGCCGCGATAGTTCACGCCGTTGTGGACATGGTCGCCGTAGTCGTAGCCGAGCCCGATCTCGCTCCAGCGCGGGTCCATGAGGTTGCGCTGGTGGCCGTCCGAGTCCCAGAGGCTCTCATGATGGTTCTCGGCCCGGGCCTGCGCATTGAACGAGGAGACGGTGGAGCCCGCCCAGCCGACGTTCTCGCCGACAAAGCCGCTGCCATGGCCTTCCTCGAGCGCCCGCGCCCCCGGCGACTGCCCGTCGGGGTTCGTGTGCGCGAAGAAGTTCCGCGCGTCCATGTCCTCGGAATGGCCCCGCGCCGCGGCGCTGAGTTCACGGGTGACCGCGAGCGGCTCGGCCGGGGCGCCCGAGATGCCCGAGGCGAGCGGCTCGTTCAGGCGCGAGACCTCGGCACCCGGGTCCATCCGGGCGCGGTTCACGAGCTCGACGATCAGCTGCTCCTCGGCCGTCAGCCCGGCCCAGTCGAGGCCCTGGGACGCGACGGGTGGCGGCGGGGCGGCGCCGGAGGCGGGAAGCTGCGCGGGGGCAGGCTCGTCACCGGCCGCGGGCGGGTCGGCCTCCTCCGGCCCGGCAGGGTCGGGCGACACGGGCGCGTCGGGCACCTCGGCCACGGCCGGGGGCATGTCGTCCTCGGGCGGCGCATCCGTGCCGTCCTCGGTGCGGGTGGATCGGCCGGAAGACAAGCCGCCGACCAGAGCGGCAAGGCCGCCGAAAAGAAGCAGGAGAATCGAAGGCACTGGCGTCGTCCCTTTCAATGCCCCCGCGAAAGGTTACCAGAGAGTTAAGGGCGCAATTAAGGCCCGCGCGCGGCGACAAGTTGGCGTCAGGCGGCCTTCTTCCCCGCGGCCTTCTCGGCGAGGTCGCGGGCGATGGCATAGGCGCCGCGGACCTTCTCCTTGTCCGAACTCCAGTCCCGGCGGACCACGATCCGGTTGTCCTTGATCTTGGCCAGCTCGCCCTGCGCCTGGAGGAATTCGACGAGCCCCGCGGGGTTGGCGAACCGGTCGCCGTGGAACTGGATCGTGGCGCCCCTCGGACCCGCGTCGAACTTGGCGATGCCGGCCTTGCGGCATTCTTCCTTGATGCGAACGACGGTCAACAGGATGTTGACCTCGCGCGGCAATTTCCCGAAGCGGTCGATGAGCTCGGCCGCGAAGCCTTCAAGCTCGACCTTGTCGTGAAGCTGCGAGAGGCGCCGGTAGAGGCCGAGGCGGACATCGAGGTCGGGAACGTAGTCCTCGGGGATCAGCACCGGCAGGCCGAGGTTGATCTGCGGCGCCCAGTGCGCGTCCTCCTCGACAAGTCCGTCGAGCTCGCCCGCCTTGAGCCTGGCGATCGTCTCCTCGAGCATCGCCTGGTAAAGTTCGTAGCCCACTTCGCGCACATGGCCCGACTGTTCCTCGCCCACGAGGTTGCCCGCGCCCCGGATGTCGAGGTCCTGGCTTGCGAGCGTGAAGCCCGCGCCCAAGGAGTCGAGCGAGCCCAGCACCCGCAGCCGCTTCTCGGCGGCCGGCGTCAGCTTGGCGCGCGGCTTGGTCGTCAGGAACGCATAGGCGCGGGTCTTGGACCGGCCCACGCGGCCCCGGATCTGGTAGAGCTGCGCAAGCCCGAACATGTCGGCGCGGTGGATGACCATCGTGTTCGCGGTCGGGATGTCGAGGCCCGATTCGACGATGGTGGTGGCCAGCAGCACGTCGTACTTGCCGTCGTAGAAGGCGTTCATCCGGTCGTCGAGCTCGCCCGCCACCATCTGGCCATGGGCGGTGATGAAGGTCACCTCGGGCACCTGGTCGCGCAGGAACTGTTCCATCTCGGGCAGGTCGGCGATGCGCGGGACGACGAAGAAGGACTGCCCGCCCCGGTAGTGCTCGCGCAGGAGCGCCTCGCGGATGGTGACGGCGTCGAATTCGGACACGTAGGTGCGGATCGCCAGCCGGTCCACCGGTGGAGTCCCGATTATGCTGAGATCGCGAACACCTGTGAGGCTCAGTTGAAGCGTCCGCGGGATCGGCGTGGCGGTCAGCGTCAGCACATGGACATCGGTGCGAAGCTGCTTGAGCCGCTCCTTGTGGGCGA
Source organism: Paracoccaceae bacterium (assembly GCA_036735505.1). Classification (GTDB taxonomy): domain Bacteria; phylum Pseudomonadota; class Alphaproteobacteria; order Rhodobacterales; family Rhodobacteraceae; genus DAINOF01. The sequence goes on along the minus strand of DAINOF010000108.1, from coordinate 331 downwards.
CGCCGAAATGTTGTTCCTCGTCAATGATCAACAGGCCGAGGTTGCGGAAACGGATGCCCTTGGCCAGGAGCGCGTGGGTGCCCACGACGATGTCGACCGTGCCGTCCGCCAGCCCCTCGCGCGTCTTGTCCGCGTCCCTGGCCGAGACGAAGCGCGACAGGGGGCGGATGTTCACCGGAAAGCCCCGGAACCGCTCGGCGAAGCTCTTGAAGTGCTGGCGGGCGAGCAGCGTGGTGGGCGCGATGACCGCCACCTGCGCGCCCGACATGGCGGCGACGAAGGCCGCGCGCATCGCGACCTCGGTCTTGCCGAAGCCCACGTCGCCGCAGAT
>DAINOF010000107.1:0-9417 GCA_036735505.1 Paracoccaceae bacterium | reverse complement strand
TAGTCATGGGTCGAGGACAGGAACACCATCACCACCGGCACCACCATGAAGAGGCAGCCGAGGATGAGGATCACGTGGTCGAGCCAGTTTGTTTTATGCATGAGCGATCACGAGTAATGCACGCGGCGTTCGATCAGGCGGAATTGCACGACCGTCAGCGCGAAGACCACGATCATCAGGATCACCGATTGCGCCGAGGATCCGCCAAGGTCATTGCCGCGGAAGCCGTCCAGGAAAACCTGATAGACCAGCGTGCGCGGCTTGTCGCCCGGCTCGCCCCGCATCATCACGTCGATGACGCCGAAGGTGTCGAAGAGCGCGTAGGTGATGTTGATCACGAGGAGAAAGAAGGTCGTGGGCGCGAGCAGCGGGAAGGTCACCGTCCAGAAGCGGCGCATGCCGTTCCGGCAGTCGATCAGCGCGGCCTCGCGGATCGAGGCGGGAATCGACTGGAGGCCCGAGAGGAAGAAGATGAAGTTGACCGGCACCTGCTTCCAGACCGAGACGACCGTCATCGCGAAGGCCGTGTCGAAATGGTCGAGCCCCACGCGCATCTCCCAGCCGAAGAAGGCGGCGGCGTCGGTGAGCGGGCCGATGTGCTGGTCGAAGAACATCACGCCCATGAGCCCCGCCACGGGCGGCGCGATGGCGTAGACCCACATCAGGAGCGTCTTGTAGGTCGCCTGGCCGCGGATGACCTGGTCGGCCTTGATCGCGAGGAGAAGCGCGATGGCGAGCGAGAAGAAGGTGACGGCGACCGAGAAGACCACCGTGAAGCGGGCGGTGCGGGCGTATTCCGAGCTCGACAGCACGGTCTGGTAGTTCTCGAGGCCGACGAAGGTCGAGCCGAAGCCGAACGGGTCCTCGAGGTAGAAGGACGACAGGACCGCCTGATAGCTCGGCAGGTAGAAGAAGACGACGACGATCGCCATCTGCGGCAGGAGGAGGAGGTAGGGGTAGAGCGGCGCGTGGAACTGCACGCGCTTGGCGGCTTCGCCCGGGGCGGCCTCGGCGCGCGCGGCGCGGCGGGCCCACGGGAGACGGCGGCGCAGGGCGCCGCCGTCAGGGGTTTCGGAAACGGTTGCCACGGATCAGGAGGCGGTGCGGGCGAAGCGCGACAGCAACTCGTTCGCCTCGGTCTCGATCGCGTTGAAGGCGTCCTCGACCGAGGTCTCGCCGCTCAGGATGCGGCTGTACTCGCGGTTCATCACGTCGCGGATCTGGACGTAGAAGCCCATCCGGTAGCCGCGGGTGTTCTCGGAGCCCGGCTGCATCAGCTGGAGCGTGCCGATCTCGGCCGAAGGCTGCTCGTCGTAGTAGCCCTGGGACTTCGCGAGCTCATAGGCCGCGGGCGTGACGGGGACGTAGCCCGTGCCCTTGTGCCAGTGGACCTGAACCTCGGGCGAGGTGAGGAACTCGAAGAAGGCGGCGGCCGCCTTGTTCTCCTCCTCGGGGTGGCCCGACATCGCAAACAGCGCGGCGCCGCCGATGAAGGTGTTGGTGCCCGCGCCCGGAACCGCTTTCCAGTAGGGCAGGAAGGTGGCCGAGAACGGCATCACGGCCGACTGCTGGAGGCCCGAGAACGAGGCCGAGGATCCGAGCCAGAGCGCGACCTTGCCTTCCTGGAAGGGGGTCTGGTTCTCGCCCCAGCCGGTGCCGAAGAAGCCGAACAACCCGGCGTCCTTCCACTCCTTGAGCTTGGCGAAGTGGTTCATCAGGTGCTCGTTCTTGATGAGCAACTGGGTGCCCTCGGCGCCCTCGAAGCCGTTCTGGTTCGTCGCGAACGGCTGGTTGTGGCGCGACATGAAGTTCTCGGTGAAGATCCAGGGCATGTGCGACTGCGCCAGCGGGATGTAGCCCGCGGAGGCCAGCGCCGGCGCCATGGCCTCGAACTCTTCCCAGGTCTTCGGCGGGGTGAGGCCGGTCTTCTCGAAGGCCTCGTTGTTCACGTACATGATCGGGGTCGAGGAGTTGAACGGCATGCCGATCATCTTGCCCTCGGCATCGGCGTAGAAGTTCCGCACGCCCTCGATGTAGTCGTCGGGGCTGAACGGCTTCGTGCCGAACTGGGCGAGGAGGTCGGCGGCGGCGATCGTAGCGCCCTTGGCGCCGATCACGGTCGCGGCGCCGGCGTCGAAGACCTGCACGATGTTCGGCTGCTCGCCCGCGCGGAAGGCGGCGATGGTGGCCGTCAGCGTCTCTTCGTAGGTGCCCTTGAAGAGCGGAACCACGCGGTACTCGGACTGGCTGGCGTTGAACATCTCGGCGATCTCGTTCGTCGCCTCGCCAAGCGCGCCGCCCATGCCGTGCCAGAATGTGATTTCCGTCTGCGCGAAGGCGGGGACCGCCATCGCGACCAGGGACGCCGTCGTGAAGATAAGTCTACGCATTTCCCATTCTCCTGAGGGGGTTGGTCGAGGATGCGTTAGGCAGCTTTCGTGATGGATTTGCGAAGGTTTGGTGAAGTGCGCATGAAACACGGCCGGCCGGCGCAAGACCGTCCCCGACGGCGCGCTCCCGCGCCCCTTTCCGAGCCCTGGCGTCCGAGCCGTGGTGGGCTGCAACTCCCTGAAATCGCGAATGCCAGGCGCACAGGCAAGACGTCGGCATGCCGCAGCCGACGCACCGGGTGCCGCGCGGGGCCGGCGCCGCTCAGCCGGGGTTGATGCAGGCCGACAGGTGCCCGGGCCCGACCGGGTCGAGCGGCGGGACGACGCGGGCGCAGTCGGGGATCGCGCGCGGGCAGCGCGTGCGGAAGACGCAGCCCGAGGGCGGGTCGATGGGCGAGGGGATGTCGCCCGTCAGCAGGATCCTCTCGCGCCTGCGGCCGGGCTCGGGGATCGGCACGGCTGACAACAGCGCCCTGGTGTAGGGGTGCACGGGCTGGCTGTAGAGCCTGCGGGCCGGCGCCACCTCCATGATCTTGCCCAGGTACATGACGATCACCCGGTCACAGATGTGCTCGACCACGGCGAGGTCGTGCGCGATGAACAGCATCGTCAGGTTGAAGCTGTCCTTGAGGTCGTCGAGCAGGTTGATCACCTGCGCCTGGATCGACACGTCGAGCGCCGAGACGGGTTCGTCGGCCACCACGAAGTCGGGGTCCACGGCAAGCGCGCGGGCGATGCCGATGCGCTGCCGCTGCCCGCCCGAGAACTCGTGCGGGAAGCGGTCGAGATAGTCCGACGACAGGCCCACCTGTTCGAGAAGCTGCACGATCCGGTCCTCGCGCTCGCCGGGCTTGCCGATCCCGTGCAGCGCCAGCGCATGGCCGATCACGGTGCGGATCTTCTCGCGCGGGTTGAGGCTCGCGTAGGGGTCCTGAAAGATGATCTGCATCCGCTTGCGGAACCGCCGCATCCCCTGCCGGTCGAGCGCCATGATGTCGGTCCCGTCGAAGCGCACCGCGCCCGAGGTCGGCTCTTCGAGCCGCAGAAGCGTGCGGCCCACGGTGGTCTTGCCCGAGCCAGATTCGCCCACGAGCCCCACGACCTCGCCGCGCGCCACATCGAAGCTCACGCCGTTCACGGCCTTCACGTGGTTAACGACCCGGTTCAGCACGCCGCCCCGGATCGGGAAATGCTTGGTCAGGTCCGCGACCTCAAGGAGCGTCCGGTTCGCGGCTGCGTCCACGCGCGTTTCGGCGGGCAGGGGCGCGGTCACGCGGGGACCCTTTCCTGCAGGTCGATCTCGGTCGCACGGATGCAGCGCGCGGCATGGGCCGGCGAGACGGGGGCGAGCGCGGGCTCGCCCGTCCGGCAGGCCGGCATGGCGTAGGCGCAGCGGGGCGCGAAGCGGCACCCCTCGGGCAGGCGCGCAAGCGAGGGGACCTGCCCGGGGATCGTCGTCAGCCGGACCTTGGTCTCGGAAGCGCCGAGGCGGGGGATCGAGCCCATCAGGCCCGCGGTGTACGGCATCCGGGGATTGGCGAAGATCTCGCCCACCGGCCCCGTCTCGACCGCCTGGGCGGCGTACATGACGAGCACGCGGTCGGCGACCTCGGCCACGACGCCCAGATCGTGGGTGATGAAGATGATCGCCATGCCCATCTGGCGCTGGAGGTCCTTCATCAGTTCGAGGATCTGCGCCTGGATCGTCACGTCGAGCGCGGTGGTGGGTTCGTCGGCGATGAGAAGCGCCGGGCGGCAGGACAAGGCCATCGCGATCATCGCGCGCTGGCGCATCCCCCCCGACATCTGGTGGGGGTAGTTCGCGGCGCGCTTGCGGGGTTCCGGGATGCCAACGAGCGCCAGCATCTCGATGGCCCGTTCGAGGCCCCTGGACCGGCTGACGCCTTCGTGGCGGATCACCGTTTCCGAGATCTGGTCGCCGATGGTATGAACGGGGTTGAGCGAGGTCATCGGCTCCTGGAAGATCATCCCGATCTCGCGGCCCCGCACCGCCCGCATCTCGCGCTCCGAAAGGGTGGCGAGGTCGCGGCCGCGAAACAGGATGTGGCCGCCGGTGATCCTGCCCGTGGCCGCCGGCAGAAGCCGCATGATCGACAGCGAGGTGACCGACTTGCCCGAGCCGCTTTCGCCCACGATGGCCAGCGTCTCGCCGGGAAAGACATCGAAGCTCACGCCGTCGACCGCGCGGATCTCGGCGCGGCGGCCGAGGACGAAGGTGGTCTGGAGGTCGCGGACGGACAGGAGCGGCTCGGTCATGGCGGGTCCTCCGGTGTGACAAAGCGCCCGGTGCCGGGGGGCGCGGTGAGGGCTGCGCCGTCCCAGACCGTGGCGCCGCGCAGGATGGTGCGCAGGATGCGGCCCCTGTAGTTGCGCCCGAGCGTCAGGCGGCTGATGGCGCGCGCGTTGGTGAGAAGCGTGTCTTCGGTGATCAGCGTCCCGGCTCCCATGTCGACCACGATCATGTCCGCATCCGCCCCGGCCGCAAGCCGGCCCTTGGCGGGCAGGCGGAACCGCGCCGCGGAATTGGCCGAAAGCAGCGCCGACGCCCGTTCGATGGGCATCCTGCCCGCCGCCACGGCGTCGAGCAGGGTGGGCACGAGGGTTTCCAGCCCCGGGTGGCCCGGGGGCGCGGTCAGGAAATCGCCCTCCTTCGCGGCCTTCTCCTCGGGCGCGAAGGCCGCGTGGTCGGTGGTGACATGGGCCAGCGTGCCGTCCGCCAGCGCCTCCCACAGTGCGGCACGGTCTTTGGCGCGCCGGATCGGCGGGTTGATCCGGGCCGACACGCCGGCGCGGGCCACGTCGTCTTCGGTGAACGACAGGTAATGCGGGCAGGTCTCGGCGCTGAAGTCCGACGAACCCCTGAAGCGGCGGAGGACCTCCACCGTCAGGTGCGAGGTGACATGGGCGATGTGCAGCCGTGCCCCTGCGACCATGTTCATCGCCAGCAAAGAGGCCACTGCCGCCGCCTCGGCCTCGGGCGGGCGGGCGGCGCCATGGGTGCGGGCGTCGGCCTTGTCGAGCGCGGCCGCCCGGGCGGTGGCGGCGGCGACCATCGCCTCGTCCTCGGCATGGACGAAGACCGTGAGGCCCGCCTTCGCGGCCAGCCGCAGCACCGTCATCTGCGCGTCCGAGTCCGGCCAGGCCAGGCCCGCGAATTCGCGGTCGCGGCCGGGGGGAGAACCCGTCGTGAAGATCTTGAGCGCGATCACGCCTGCCTCGACGAAGGCGTCGAAGGCGGCCTCGGTCAGCTCCACCGGAGCCGCGAACATCGCGAAATCCGTCAATGCCCGGGCGGCGAAATGGTCGCGCCGGAGCGCCACGCGCTCGGGCGTGTTGCAGCAGGGGTCGGTGATGGGCATCTCGAACAGCGTCGTGATGCCCCCCTTCGCCGCCGCGCCGGTCTCGGAGTCCACGCTGCCGCGGTTGGGGTAGGCGGGACTGCGGATGTGGCAATGGATGTCGATGGCGCCGGGCAGGACCAGCGCTCCCGTGGCCTCCACCGTCTCCTGCGCCTCGGGCTCCCCGCCCGGCGGCAGGATCGCGACGATCCGGCCGCCACGCACCGCCACGGTGCCGGGGCGGAGCCCGTCGGGCGTGAGCACCTGCCCGCCCCGGATGGCGAGGTCGAGCGTCACTTGAGTCCCAGTTCCGACAGCGCCTCGGCCACGCCGTCGAGATGGGTCAGGTGCATCGAGGCGTAGTTGGGCGCCAGAACGATCCCGTGCCCGCCCGCCCGGTAGGTCGCCATGACCGAGCGGTAAGCGATGTCCTTCGTCATCTTCGCCGTGTCGGGGCGCGACCGGGGCGCATCGATGCCGATGCCCATGTAGACCTTGGCCTTGCCCTCGACCCCGCGCACGGCATCGGCGCACTGGCCCGCCACATAGGTGTCGGGGTCCATCCCCGCGCCCACGAGGCTGTCCCAGGGCGCCTCGTTCAGACCGAGGATGCGGAAGAGGGCGGTGGTCGCCTCCCCGGGTTCGAAATCGCGCAGGATCGTGTGGCGGAAGAAGCCCAGCTCCTTCGCCCAGACCTCGCCCGCCTGATGCTGGTAGGTAATGGGCTTGACGAAATCGGCGTAGTTGGTCTGTTCCGCCCAGGGCCACTGCGCCCGGCGGAAGATGTTGAAATGGTTGCGGTTCCAGACGTTCAGCCCGAACGGCATCTTCGGCTTGCACCACTTCACGAGGCCGTAGAGTTCCCGGTCGAGGTCCTTGTTCCGCTCCAGCCAGAACTTCTCCCAGACGAGGAATTCGGGGTTGGCGAGAAGCGTGCGCAGGAAGGTGACGAAGGCGCCGTCGGCGAAGGTCTTGCCGACGGCCGCCTCCTGCATGAAGTCGTATAGGGCGAGGCAGGCGCGGCGGCAGGCCTCCACGTCGATGCCGCGCGCCTGCGCCTCGGCCCGCGAGGGCGCCGAGAAGTCGCCCGGACAGCCGCCCTGGATCAGCGTGTCGAGGGGCGAGTTCCGCTCGTTGCACCACATCAGCCCGTCGATGTCGTGGTTCCTCACCTGATCCTCGATCATCGAGTGGATCCAGGTGCGGTAGCCGGGGTTCGAGGTCGACGGCTCGCCCGACAGCCGCCCCATCGCGTCCACCTCCATCGCCTGCGGCAGGGTGGGGATCTCCACCGCCGCTGCCGAGCCGTGGCCCGCGTATTTGAAGAAGGGCTCCATCAGCTCGACATAGACCTTCATCCCCCGCGCATGCGCCGCAGGGACGACCATCTTCAGGATGTCCTTGCCGGCGAACTCGGGATCGCGCGAGCGGTAGTCGGCCATGAAGGTGTCGCGGTAGAAGCGCAGGTCGGGGTCGAAGTAGGCGCCGCCCCGCATCTGATAGGGCTCGGGCACGCCATGATCCGGCCAGCCGTCAAGCGCGTGGCTGATCGAGCGGCCCGACTTGAGCCCGAGCCACGACACCGTCCCCAACATCAGCACGTTCACGCCCACCCGGTGCTGGAGCGTGTCGAGCACCGCCTCCACCCCTTCGTCCACGAAGGAGATCGGGCTGAGCTGGATGCCTGCGAACTTCTCGGCCGGATCGGGGCGCATCATGCCGCGGCCCTCGCGGACCGGGTGAAGGAGGCGATCCGCTCCATCGCGACCTTGATCCGTTCGAGCGGCTGGAGATAGCTGATGCGGATGTAGTCGGTGGAGGTGTCGCCGAACATCGTCCCCGGGAACACCATTACGCCGGTCTCCCGCAGGAGCCGTTCGCAGAACTCGGGGCTGCTGAGCCCCGAGGACGACACGTTGGTGTAGATGTAGAACGCGCCCCCCGGATGGCCGTAGGTGAAGCCCGCCTCGGTCAGCGCGGGCATGAGCCAGGCGCGGCGTTCGGCGTATTCGTCCAGCATCGCCTGAAGCGCGTCCTGCGGGCCGGTGAGCGCGGCAAGTGCTGCGTACTGACTGACGGTGCAGGTGTTGATCGACAGCGTGTGGCGCGGCTCGGTCACCTTCTCCACGAAGTCGAGCGGCGCGGCGAGATAGCCCACCCGCCAGCCGGTCATCGCGTAGGTCTTGGAGAAGCCGTTCAGCGTGACCGTCCGCTCCTTCATCCCCGGCAGAGTGGCGATGGAGAGGTGTTCGTTCGGCGCATAGAGCATCCGCGCGTAGATCTCGTCGGCCACGATGACGATGTCGTGGCGCAGCGCGATCTCGGCGATGGCCCGGATCGCGGCGGGGGGCGTCACCGCGCCCGTGGGGTTGTTGGGCGACACGAGCACGAAGGCGCGGGTGCGCGGCGTGATCCGCTTCTCGATCTCGGCGGGGTCGAGCGCGAAGTCGTTCGCCTCGCGGGTCGGCACCGGCACGGGCACGCCGCCGCACAGATGCACCGCGGTGTCGTAGGTGGTGAAGCGGGGCGAGGTGATCAGCACTTCGTCGCCGGGACTGACCAGCGCCAGCATGGTGAGCATGATCGATTCCTGCACGCCCGCCGTCACGACGATTTCCGCCGCGGTGTAGTCGAGCCCGCAGGACGCCTTGAGGTCCGCCGCGATGGCCTGCCGCAACTCGGGCAGGCCGGTCGGCCCCGTATAGTGGTGCGCGTTGGCGTCGAGCGCCGCCTTCGCCGCCTCGACGATATGGCGGGGCGTATGGAAGTCCGGGTCGCCCCGGCCAAGGGCGATGACGTCCTTCATTCCCGCGGCGATGCCCAGCATCCGGGTGCGGTAACTGCCGTCCTCCTCGACGATCCGGGGGGCGAGGCGGGTTGCGAGGAGGCTCATCCGTGCATCCTCTTGCCGGCGACGAAGGTCATCCGCACGCGCTCGAGCGCAAAGAGGTCGTGGTCCGGGTTGCCGTCCACCACGATCAGGTCGGCGGCCTTGCCGGGTTCGAGCGTGCCGATCAGGTGGTCCATCTTCGAGATCCGCGCGGCGCGGATCGTGATCGAGGCGAGCGCGTCCATCGCGTCGCGGCAGACGCCCACCTTGACCATGTGCGCCAATTCGGGTGCCACCACGTCATGCTCGACCGCCGGGGAGCCTGCATCGGTGCCAAAGACGATCGGCACGCCGCGCTCGGCCGCCTTCTTGAGCCCTGCGTAGCGCGAGGGGTCGGCGACGGCCTTGATCCGCTCCTCGATCTTCCACTCGGGGATGCCGAAGCGGCGCGCGATGTCGGGCTGGGACTGCTGGACCAGCGGCGCGAAGGTCGTGACGATGGGCAACCCATTCTCCAGCAAGACGTCGATGGTGCTGTCCGACATCGACCCGCCATGCTCGATGCAGTCCACCCCCGCCGCCGCGACCCGCGCGATGCAGGCGTCGTAGGTCGCGTGCGCGGTGACGGGCAGGCGGTTGCGGTGCGCCTCGTCGATGACGGCGTGCAACTCCTCGTCGGTGAATTCGAGCGTGTCGTGGCAGGCCATGATCTTGATGAGATCGGCCCCGCCCTTCACCTGCTCGCGCACCGCGCGGCGCATCTCGTCCGCGCCGGAGGCCTCGCGGCAGACCCAGTAGGTGTGCCCGCCCGTCTGGATGATCGCCGCGCCGCAGACCT
>DAINOF010000106.1:0-9487 GCA_036735505.1 Paracoccaceae bacterium | reverse complement strand
CCTTGGCGTCCATCTTCCGCTCCTCAGGCCGCGCGTTCGAGCACGTGGTCGACAAGGACGCCCGGCGTCTTGACCGCGTCGGGCGGGATCACGCCCACGGGCACGATCATCTCGGTCTCGGCGATCACGGTGTCGGCGGCGAGCGCCATGATCGGATTGAAGTTGTGCGCGGTCAGCGTGTAGGAGAGGTTGCCCACGTAGTCGGCCTGATGCGCCGCGATCAGCGCAAAGTCGCCCCGGATCGGCGTTTCCAGCAGATAGCGGCGGCCCTCGACCTCGATGACCTGCTTGCCGTCCTCGACCTCGGTGCCGAGCCCGGTGGGAGTCAGGATGCCGCCAAGGCCCACGCCGCCCGCGCGGATGCGCTCGACCAGCGTCCCCTGCGGGACGAGATCCACCTCGATCTCGCCCGAGATCATCTTGGCTTGCGTCTCGGGGTTGAGCCCGATGTGCGAGGTGACGACCCGCCGGACCGAGCCCGCGGTGATCAGCTTGCCGATGCCGACGCCCGGCATCGCGGTGTCGTTCGCGACGATGGTGAGGCCCGTGGCCGCGCGCTGCACCAGCGCGTCGATCAGCCGGTGCGGCGAGCCCACGCCCATGAACCCCCCGATCAGAAGCGTCGCGCCGTCGGGAATCATCTCGGCGGCCTTGGCGGCCTTGATCGCGAGCTTCATGCCGCCCTCTCCATGCCCTGAACCACGCGCCGCGCCGCGCGGGCGATCACCAGTTCCTCGTTCGTCGGGATGACCATGACCGTCGTCCGCGCCGTCTCGGACGAGATGATCCCGGCGTTGCGCGCATTCGCGCCGTGGTCGATCTCGATCCCCATCCAGCCCATGCGCTCGCAGACGCGGGCACGGATCGTGGCCGAGTTCTCGCCGATGCCGCCGCAGAAGACGAGCGCGTCGATCCCCGCCATCGCCGCGGCCATCGCGCCCAGTTCCCGCTGGATGCGGAAGACGAAGTAGTCGATCGCCTCGCGCGCGCCGGTCGTGTCCGAGGCCTCGAGCGTGCGCATGTCGTTCGACAGGCCCGACAGCCCCAGCAGCCCCGAGCGGCGGTAGAGCAGGTCCGAGATCTCGGCCGCGCCCATCCCCTCCTGCTCCATCAGGTACAAGAGCACGCCCGGGTCGAGCTGGCCGCAGCGCGTGCCCATGGGCAGCCCGTCGAGCGCCGAGAACCCCATGGTCGAGGCGACCGAGCGGCCGTTCTGGATCGCGCACATCGACGCGCCGCTGCCGAGGTGGGCGACGACGACGCGCCCTTCGGCCAGGCTCGGCGCGGTTCGGGCCAGTTCGCCCGCGACATAGTCGTAGCTCAGCCCGTGGAAGCCGTAGCGGCGCACGCCCTTCTCGAAATAGGCGCGCGGCAGGGCGAAGGTGTCGTTCACGAAGGGGTGCCGCCGGTGGAAGGCGGTGTCGAAGCAGGCGACCTGCGGCGCCTTCGGGAAGGCGTCCATCGCGGCGCGGATGCCGGCCAGGTTGTGCGGCTGGTGCAGCGGCGCGAGCGGCGAAAGCGCGGCGAGCGCGGCAAGCACCTCGTCGTCGACGCGGACCGGGGCGTCGAAGGCAATGCCGCCGTGGACGACGCGGTGGCCCACGGCCTTGATCTCGCGGCCCGGGAAGGCGGCCGAGAGGCTCGCCAGCACCGTGCGCAGCGCCTGCGCGTGGCTCTCGAGGCTGCCGGGAGCGGTCGCGATGTCGGCGCCGGTCGCGTCGCGCAGGCGCAGCGTGCCCTCGGGACCGATGCGATCGACAAGGCCCGTGGCCAGCGCCGCGTCGCCCGTTTCCGCATAAAGCGCCACCTTCAGCGAAGAGGAGCCCGCGTTCAGCGTGAGGATCATGCCGCCTCCGCCCGGATGCCGTTCAGCCGCGCATGGTGCAGCGCCGCCACCGCGCATGAGGCGAGCCGCGACATCGAACTGTCCGACCGCGAGTTCAGGATCACCGGCACCCTGGCGCCCAGCACCAGCCCCGCGCCCTCGGCATGGCTGATGAAGGCGAGCTGCTTGGCCAGCATGTTGCCTGCGTCGATGCCGGGCACGACGAGGATGTTGGCCTGTCCGGCGACCTCGCCCTTCAGCCCCTTGGTCCGCGCCGCGCCAAGATCGACGGCGTTGTCCATGGCGAGCGGTCCGTCGACCGTGCCGCCCGTGATCTGGCCGCGGTCGGCCATCTTGGACAGAAGCGCCGCGTCGATCGAGGACTGGATCGCAGGGTTCACCGTTTCGACGGCCGACAGGATGGCGACGCGGGGCATGTCCGTCCCGATCGAGATGGCTAGGTCGATGGCATTCTGCACGATGTCGACCTTGGTGGCGAGGTCGGGCGCGATGTTGATCGCGGCATCCGTGACCATCAGCGGATGCGGCATGCCGGGCACGTCCATCACGAAGACATGGGTGAAGCGCCGCCCGACGCGCAGGCCGCCCGCCTTGTCGAGCATCGGGCGCAGCAGGTCGTCGGTATGGAGATGCCCCTTCATCACCGCCGCCGCCCGGCCCTCGTTTACAAGCCGGCAGGCGGCGGCCGCCGCGGCCGCGTCGCTGTCGGCCGGGACGATCTCGAAGCCCGAGATGTCGGCGCCCATGGCGCTGGCCGCCGCGGCGATGGCGGCGGGGTCGCCCACGAGGATCGGCGTGATGATGCTTTCCCTTGCCGCGAGGATCGCGCCGCCGAGCGACTTCTCCTCGTCGGGGCAGACGACCGCCGTCACCAGCGCCGGCAGCGGGCGCGCGCGCTCGAGCAGCGCGTCGAAATGGCGGTGGCGCTGGACGATCAGGCCGGGCACGGCGACACCGTCGCGGGCATAGGCTTCGGTCGGCGCGATCACCCGCGCCTCGCCGCTCACGATGAGCGCATCGTCGGCGACGCGCCGCACCTCGGTCGAAAGCCGGACGATGCCGTCGTCCTCCTTGGCCGTCACCACGACGCGGCAGAGAAGCTCGTCGCCCGCATGGGCGCGCTCGTGGAAATCGAGGCTCTGGCTGCGGTAGAGCGTGCCGGGCCCGGGCAGCAGCGTGCCGAGAACGGCCGAGATGATCGAGGCCACGTACATGCCCGGCGCGATGTTCTCGGGGCGTCCGTCGCCGTCGACGTCCTGGTTCAGGTGCATCGGGTTGAAGTTGCCCGAGGCCGTCGCGAAGACATAGAGGTCGTCGAGCGTCACGAGACGACGCAACTCGGCCGTGTCGCCGGGCTTGAGGTCGGCGAAGAGCCGGTTGACAAGCTTCATTCCGCAGCCTCCGGCGAGGGCCCGCGCGTGCGGCGCCTGGGCTCGGTCTCGCGCGTTTCGGCCACCGCCTCGGCCGGAACCTCGGACACGGGCGCCTGCGGCTCTTCCTCGAGCGGGTCCTCGAGGATGTCGGTCGCGACAGGCGGAAGACCCAGGACCTGGTGGAAGCGCTGGAGCAGCGACAGCGTGCGCGGCGCCATTTCGTCGAGCGTTCCGGGGACGAAGCGCACGACGCGCGCGGCGAGGTCCCGGTCTTCCTGCGTCGGCAGGAGAAGCGGCAGCGTCTCGACCGCGCGCTCGGGCTCGTAGCTGGCGATCAGCGTCTGCTCGTGGATGATCATCGCCCGCCGCTCGGCGCCCAGCGACTTGAACGGCTCGTCCTGCGTCAGCACCCGGCTCGCGCGCTCGAGCCGGTCGCGGCGCACCGTGCCGCGGTCGTCCGCCATCAGGATCAGCATGCGGATCACCGCCTCGGCGAAGCCGCCCCGCTCGATGTTGAAGAGCGCCTGCGCGACTTCCGGAAGGCCGCGCAGTTCTTCCTGCGTCTTCAGCGTGCGCCGCGCCTCGTGGGTGCGGCCAAAGCTCCGCGTCCAGGGGTTCGACCACATCGTGAAGAAGGCAAGCTCGAACATCATGTCGCGGCTGTCGCGCATCAGGTCGATGGTCTGCTCGACCGACTGCACCCAGAGCGCCTCGGCCGCGAGGAAGGGATTGTCGGGCGCGGCCTTCTGGCGCGAGGCCGCCACGCGCTCGGCCGCGTCCTCGACCGTCTTCATGGCCGGGTTGCGCGAGGACATGAGCGCGCGCGTCAGCCGCTGGGGATGCATCGCGCGGGTCAGCTCGGCGGTCGTCTCGGTGACCGTGGCGCGGACGAGGGGACGCACGAGCGAATCGTACATCTGCGCCTGCACCTCGGACGCGCGGGCCACAGCGGCGAAGGGCCGTTCGTCGTCGAACCCGTCGTCGAGCGCGCGGATATCGTCGAGCGTCCGTTCGGCGAAGCCCACCGTGAAGTGCTTGTCGCCGTTCTTCTGGATGACGTCCTCGATCCGCATCTCGTAAAGACCCGGCGCCAGCGCCTCGATGGTCTTCAGGGTCGAGGCGACCTCGGTATGCTCCTTGTTGGCGATCTGCGAAGAGACGAAGATCCCCAGATGGCCGACCTGGTCGTGGATCATGTAGATGATCCGCTGGCCGCGGATGCGTATTTCCGAGACGTCGGCATAGGTCTCGGCGATCCAGTTCAGCGCCTGCTGCGGCGGGGTGATGTTGTCGCCGTGGCTCGCGAAGACGATGATCGGCGCTCGGATCGCCTTGAGGTCGACGGGCCGGCCGGGCTCGATCCGCGCCTCGTTCTTGACAAGCCGGTTGCCGACGAAAAGCTGCTCGACGATCCAGCGGATCTCGGCCTCGGTCAGCAGGAAGAACCCGCCCCACCAGCGCTCGAACTGAAGAAAGCCGGCCTCGGCCTTGTCGGCGTCGCGGAAAAGGTCGGTGTACTTGCGGAAGAGCGTGCGGCCGGGGTTCAGGAGCTCGAAGTTCTGCACCAGATGGGCGCCGTCGAAAAGCCCGCCGCCCATGTCCGACAGAAGCATCGGGATCCAGGTGCCGCCCAGCACGCCCGCGTTGTAGCGCATCGGGTTCTCGCCCACGGTGCCCGACCAGGTCGCCACCGGCGCGCCGTTGACGACGATGGGCCCGGTCAGGTCGGGGTTCGTCGCGGCCAGAAGCAGCGAGGCCCAGCCGCCCTGGCAGTTGCCGACGACGATCGGCTTGGCGGACTTCGGATGCCGCCGCATCACCTCGCGCACGAAGGCGGCCTCGGACCGGGTGACGTAGGACAGGTACTGACCGGGCTCGGGCATCCGGCGGAAGGCGACGAAATAGACCGGGTGCCCGTCGCGCAGCGCCACGCCCACCTGGCTGTCGGACTTGAAGCCGCCGATCCCGGGGCCGTGTCCCGCGCGCGGGTCAATGATGATGTAGGGCCGCTTCCAGTCGTGCACCTCGATGCCCTCGGGCGGCAGGATGCGCAGCAGCATGTAGTTCGACGGGAACGGCAGGTCGGCGCCGTCCATCGCGATCTCGTAGTCGTAGACGAGCACCGGCGGACACCCCGCCTCTTCGTGCTCGAGGAAGATGTCGCCCCGCTTGCGCAGGATGTCGGTGGCCAGCACCGCCCGCTCGCCCGCGTCGCGCAGGTACTCCGTCCAGAGCTGACCGAGCGCCTTGTCCTCCTGCGCGGCGCGCAGCGCATCGCCGAGCTTGCCTGCGGCCTCGAGCGTCGCCCGGGCGCGTTCGGAATGCGTGTCCAGAATGCGCCGGCCCTGCCGCGCGGCCGCGGTGGCGAGGATGTCGCCGGTCCGCGCGCCCTGCGTCAGCTCGTGCTGGCCCTCGTCCATGATCCGCCGCACCACGGCGATCGCGTCGGCCTCGGGGCGCGGGATCTCCGGCTGCCGGGCGGGGTCGAAGAAGTCGTAGATGCTGGCCATGCCGGTCTCCTTCAGGCGGTGATCGAGAAGCCGCCGTCGATGTCGTGGACGCCGCCGGTCAGGTTCCGGGCGGCGGGCGAGGCGAGGAAGGCGGCCATCGCGCCCACGTCCTCGATCGTTGCAAGCTGGTGGGTCGGCGCCCGCGTGGCGGCGGCTTCCAGAAGCTCGTCAAAATGGTCGATGCCCGAGGCCGCGCGCGTGGCGAGCGGCCCGGGCGACAGGGCATGCACGCGGATGCCCTTCTCGCCGAGCTCGGCTGCGGCATAGCGCACCGAGCTTTCGAGCGCAGCCTTCACCGGCCCCATCATGTTGTAGTGCCGCACGACCCGGCCCGACCCGAAGAAGGACACCGACAGGCAGGTCCCGCCCCCGGTCATCAGCGGCTCGGCAAGGCGGATCATCCGGAGGAACGAGTGGACCGAGACGTCCATGGCGCGCGAGAAGCCCTCGGCCGAGCAGTCCACGACGCGGCCGTGAAGGTCGTCGCGCGGGGCGAAGGCGATCGAGTGCAGGAGGATGTCAAGCTTTCCCCAGTCGGCGGCAATGTCTTCAAAGACCTGCTCGAGCTGCCCCTCGGCCGAGACGTCGAGCGGGCCGAGAAGCGTCGCCCCGATCTCTTCGGCGAGCGGGGCGACATGGGGTCTGGCCTTGTCGTTGAGATAGGTGACGGCCACGTCCGCCCCGCAGGTCCTGAAGGCCCGGGCGCAGCCCCAGGCGATGGAGTGCGCGTTGGCTATGCCGACGACGAGGGCCCGCTGCCCGTCGAGAGAGAACAAGATCGCCTCCGTACGCTTTGCGCGATCACAGCACGGATTTCGCACTTCTGCGTGACAGCGGCGCGAAGATTTCCCCGGCCCGGGGCGGGCCGATCCGGCCGGGCGCGCGACCTTCGCCCTGCGTCGTGACGCGCCCTGCACCGCGGCGGTGGAACGCTGCCCGGACGAAACGGTTGACGGGCCCGGTGCGGCCCGGTCAGATACGCCATGAATGCCGGACAGGCATCGATCCAGGGAGGACTTCATGACCACAATCGCACGACGCCGTTCGCTCGCGGCGGCCTTCGGCACCGCGTCCCTCATCGCCATGACGAGCGCGGGCGCCGCGCTGGCGGTCGACCTCAGCCTCATGATCTCGGACGTCGACGGGAAGGCCAACATCGTCCAGGAATTCGCCGACCGCTACAAGGCCGAGAACCCGGACGTGAACATCACGCTGAACGTCGTCGGCTTCGACGTCGTCCGCGACCAGCTGCCGGTGCAGCTCGAGGCGGGCGCGGGCCCCGACCTCGCCTTCATCGTCAATCTCGGCGGGCTTCAGCCCTACTACGTGGACCTGACGCCCTACGTCGACGCGGCGGCCTGGGAAGCGGCCTATGGCGCCGTCCTGCCCTGGTACCGGGCCGGCAACCCGGGCGGGATCTACGGCTTCCATGCGGAGATGACGGTCACCGGTCCCTATGTGAACCTGACCATGTTCGAGGAGGCGGGCGTCGAGGTGCCTGCGCCGGGCGCGACCTGGGAAGAGTGGGCCGACGCCACGCGGCAGGTGATGGAGGCCAGCGGCGCCTACGCCGGGATGGTGATGGACCGCTCGGGCCACCGCATGGCCGGCCCCGCCATGTCCTACGGTGCGCAGTACTTCGACGCCGACGGCCGGATGGTCATCGACGACGGTTTCAAGGCCTTCGCGCAGATGATGATCGACTGGCACAAGGAAGGCCTCATGCCGCCAGACATCTGGCCGGCGGTGTCCGGGTCGCGCTATGCCAACGGCAACGAGCTGTTCTTCGGCGAGGAAGTGCCCTTCTACATGTCGGGCTCGTGGAACACCGCCAACGTCCAGAACAACGTGGGCGACGCCTTCGACTGGTCGGTGGTTCAGGTGCCCTGCGGCCCCGAGGGCTGCGGGATCATGCCGGGCGGGCAGGGGCTCGTCGCGTTCAAGAGCGGCGATCCCGAGAAGGAGGAAGCGGCCGCGCGCTTCATCGACTGGATGGCCGGCAAGGAGAACGCGCGCGAGTGGTACACCCGCACCTTCGCCATCCCGGCCCATGCCGAGCTTCAGCAAGAGGGGCTCGACTATGCCTCGGCCGGGGCAGCTCCGGCGGTGGCAGAGGGGCTGAACGCCTTCGCGCAGATGGCCTCGGCGGCTGCCCAGCAGACCCCGCAGGCGTTCCTGCTGCAGGGCAGCCCCAAGAACACCGTCATCTTCAACGCGACGGTGCAGTACCTCGCCGCGGCGATGAACGGCGACCTGACGCTCGACGAGGCGATCGTGGCGATCACCGAGGAAGTCGACAAGAACGCCAACAACTGACGCAAGCAGCCGGGGCCGCCCGCGCGGCGGCCCCGGCGACCATGGCACCGGGGCGACGCCGGCGCGGGAGGCGCGGCGGACGAGGGGAACGGGCGCAGCATGTCACTGGGCGGAACGATCATGCTCGTCGTCGGGCTCCTCTGGGGCGTCGGCGGGACGGTCTGGCTGCTCGCGCGCCGGCGCTACCGGCTCGACCAGATTCCGCAGTTCGTCATGGACCTGATCGGCTTCCCGGTCGAGCTGTCGCAGGCGGTCTTCGGGCGGGCCGGCGTGCCGTACGCGCTGCTCCTGCCCAACATGGCGATCTTCGGGCTCTTCACCTTCGCGCCGATGATCCTGAACTTCTACGTCTCGATGACGGGCGGCACCTCGATCCTGCTGTTCGACCGGCCCTGGGTGGCCTGGGACAACTACGCGCGCATCTTCGACTGCAAGACCATCCTCGAGCCGCGGACCTGCTCGAACGAGGGGTTCAACTTCTGGACCTCGATGTTCAACACGCTGTGGTTCGTGGTGATCCAGGTCCCGATCATGTGCGTGGCCGCACTCGCCACCGCGCTCGTCGTGAACAAGGGCCTGCAGGGGCGCGGCTTCTGGCGGGCGATGTTCTTCTACCCCGTGATGCTGTCGCCCGTGGTCATCGCCAACATCTGGCACTGGGTCCTGCACCGGCGCGGCGCGCTGAACGAGGTGATCGGCCAGACGCAGGAAAGCCTGACCGCCATGGCGGGACTGTCGGGCTTCGACATGGTGGCGACCGTGATCTTCGCCGTGGTCCTTCTCGCCGTGTCGGAACGGGCGCTGCGGTCCGCGGACGGGCCGTCGCTCGCCTGGACGGGCGTCTTCGCCGCGCTCTTCGCGCTTCTGGTGACCTGGTCCAACCCCGGCAGCCTTCTGGGCCTGCCGGGCAGCGGCTGGATCGGGCTCGTGGCCGCCGCGGCGCTGTTCTGGGTCGTGGCCTCGGGGCAGAGCTGGGCGCGTGCGGCGATCGTGGCCTGCGGGATCCTGTCGGTGCTGATGCTGCTCGCCGTCCAATTCGACAGCGTCTTCGCCTTCGAGCGCTACCGCCCGGTCAACTGGCTCGTGACGCCGAACACCGGCTGGCCGTTCTTCTGGCTCGTCTTCGTCTTCTGCTGGAGCCACATGGGCTTCTACATGCTGATCCTGCTCGCCGGCCTGCAGGCGATCCCGCGCGACCTCTACGAGGCCGCCAAGATGGACGCGACCTCGCCCGCGCGCGCCTTCTGGCGGATCACGCTGCCGCTCGTCATGCCGACGCTGACGGTGGTGCTGGTCCTGAGCCTGATCCGCAGCTTCCAGATCTTCGACGAGGTCTATCTCCTGACCGGCGGCGGCCCGGGGCGCGAGACCTTCATGATCGTGCAGAACATCTACGAGACGGGCTTCCGCAGCCAGGTCCCGGCCTATGGCGAGGCGGCGGC
>DAINOF010000105.1:0-9516 GCA_036735505.1 Paracoccaceae bacterium | reverse complement strand
CCTCGAAATAGCCGCCGACCTCCCAGAGCCCCGACCCGTCCTCGATCTCGGAGAACCCGACCGCCGTCGGCTCCGGGTCGAGCGATTCGAGCGCCTCGGCCAGCGCCTCGGCCGCCGCGTCCGAGGGTGCGATGGTCAGCGCGGTATGGGTCGGCATGTCGTAAACCTCGGGGAAGAGCGCAAGCGCCCTAGGCCGGCGCGCGCGCGGGGTCAAGCGCCGCGAGCGCCGCGTGCAGGACCGCCTCGGCCGGGGCGCTCGCGTCGATCCGGATCACCGGCACGGAAAGGCCCTCGAGCCAGCGCTCGTGCACCGCCCGGCTGCGGCCGGTGAAGCCCGGGTCGTCATAGGCCATCGCCCAGTCGAGGAACCCGCGCTGTGCCGCCTGCCACTCGGGCGTCCGCGCCCGGCCGGGCGCGGCCCGCAGCCGCTCGCGCCGCCTGAGCCGCGCGAGCCGCTGCGCGCCCGGCAGCGTCAGGAACAGCACATGGGTGAGCCGCGGCACGATGGGCGCGCCCCAGGACGTGAACGACCCCGACAGGATCCAGTCCCGCCGCGGCAGGAACAGCTCTTCCATCAGCGCGAGCCGCGCCGCCACGGGGCGCTTCTCGGTGAAGGGCGGGTCGGTCGGCTTCCAGTAGAAGTCGTCCGTGTCGAAGGCCTGGCTGTCGAGCGCGCTGGCGAGCCCGCGCGCCAGCGTCGAGGTGCCCGCCCCGCTCGCCCCCAGCACGTGGATGCGCCGCCCCATCGCGAGGTCAGGCCACCCCGAGCCCGATTGGGCAGGTCACGCCCGTTCCGCCGATCCCGCAATAGCCGCCCGGGTTCTTGGCGAGATACTGCTGGTGATAGTCCTCGGCATGGTAGAACGCGGGCGCCGGCAGGATCTCGGTCGTCACCGCCCCGTAGCCGGCCGCACTCAGCCGCGGCGCAAAGGCCTCGCGCGTCGCCCTGGCCGCCTCCGCCTGCGCGTCCGAAAAGGTATAGACACCCGACCGGTACTGCGTGCCCACGTCGTTGCCCTGCCGCATGCCCTGAGTGGGATCGTGGCCCTCCCAGAACACCTTGAGAAGGTCGGTGTAGCTTACGACCTTCGGGTCGAAGATCACGTGCACCACCTCGTTGTGCCCCGTGCGGCCCGAACAGACCTCCTCGTAGGTCGGGTTCGGCGTGTGACCTGCCGCATAGCCCGCCCGGGTCATCCAGACTCCGGGCAGCTTCCAGAACATCCGCTCGACGCCCCAGAAACAGCCCATCCCGAACATCGCTTCCTCCATGCCGTCGGGCACCTCGCCCGAGAGCAGCCGGTCGTAGACGAAGTGCCGCGCGGCGGTGGGGATGGGCGCGGCGCGCCCCGCAAGCGCGTCGGCCGGCGACACCATCTCGGTCTTCTTCTTCTGGAACAGGAACATGCGCGTCGAGCCTCCTTGGCTGGTCACGAAGAATATAGGGCCGTCCCGTCCCCTGCGCCACGGGGTTCACGGGACATTGCGGGCGCGCGCCTCCCGGTCGCCGCCACCCGCCCTTGTTCCCGGGCGCCGGTCACGGCTACCCTTGCCGCACCGAAAGGACCCGGAGCCGGATGCGCGCCCTCGATGATCTCCGCCGCGCTCGTGGCGACGCTGGTGGGCTACGGCTCGACCATCGCGCTCGTGCTCGCCGCGGCGACCGCCGTGGGCGCCGACGCGGCGCAGACGGCCTCCTGGGTCGCGGCGGTGTCGGTGGCCAAGGGGCTCGGCTCGGCCTTTCTCAGCTGGAAGACCCGCATCCCCGTGGTGCTCGCCTGGTCGACGCCGGGCGCCGCGCTGATCGCGGCAAGCGAAGGTATCGGCATCCACGAGGCCGTGGGGGCCTTCGTCCTCGCGGGCGCGCTCATCGCGCTCACCGGCGCGGTCCCCGCGCTCTCCCGCGCCATCGGGTCGATCCCGGCCGCCGTCGCGGCGGCGATGCTCGCGGGGGTCCTTCTGCCCTTCCTCATGGCGGTCGCGCGCCACGCGGCGGCGCTTCCCGCGACGATCCTGCCGCTTGTCGCCGTCTTCCTCCTCGTCCGCCTCGCGAACCCGGTCTTTGCCGCGCTCGTCACGCTGGCGGCGGGCCTCGCCATCGCCGTCCTGCAGCCCGGCGCGGCGCTCCCGCCGCCGGTCTTCGACCCCTGGCCCCTCACCCTCATCCTCCCCGCCTTCGATCCGGCAGTCCTGATCGGTCTCGGCCTGCCGCTCTACCTCGTGACGATGGCCTCGCAGAACCTGCCGGGCTTCGCGGTCCTGCGCGCGAACGGCTTCGAGCCGCCGGTCCGCCCCGCGCTTGTCGTCACGGGCGCAGGCTCGGCGCTGGCCGCGCTCTGGGGCGCGCACACGTTCAACATGGCCGCGATCACCGCCGCCATCTGCCTTGACCCGGGCGTGGAGCCCGACCCGGCGCGGCGCTGGCGCGTGGGCCTCGTCTACGGCGGCTTCTGGGTAACGCTGGGTCTCGCGGGGTCGGCTCTCCTGCCTGCGATCCTCGCTATGCCGCCCGAGATCGTGGCGACGGTGGCGGGCCTCGCGCTGACAGCCCCGTTCCTCGGCGCGGCGGCCCAGGCCTTCGAGCCGCCTCCGACCCGCTTCGCCGCCGCCGTGACCTTCGCCACCACCGCCTCGGGCGTCGCGGCCTTCGGCATCGGCGCGGCGTTCTGGGGGCTGATGGCGGGGCTCCTGATCCTCGGCCTCGACCGGGCGGGGGCGCTCAGTAGAAGCTTTGCGGGTCGATATCGACCGCCAGCCGCAGGTTCGCCGGAAGCCGGACCTGCGCGATCCACTCGGCCAGCGCCCCCTGGATCGGCGCCCCCTTCGCGGCCTTGACGAGAAGCCGCACGCGGTGCCGGCCCCGGATCCGCGCAATGGGCGCGGGCGCAGGGCCGTAGACCTCGGCCCCGATCCGCCGCAGGGGCTCGGCCTTCCGCGCGAGCGCGGCGCCAAGATCGAAGACCGCCTGCACGTCGGGCGAGGACAGCACGATCCCCGCCATGCGCCCGTAGGGCGGCACGCCCGCGGCCCGCCGCTCTTCCGCCTCGGCGCGCCAGAAGGCCTCTTCCTCGCCCGACAGGATCGCCCGGATCACGGGATGGTCGGGTTGGCAGGTCTGGAGCAGCGCGAGCCCCGGCCGGTCGGCCCGCCCCGCGCGCCCCGCCACCTGCCGCATCAGCTGGAACGTCCGCTCGGCCGCGCGCAGGTCCGAGCCCTGAAGCCCGAGGTCGGCATCGATCACGCCCACGAGTGTCAATAGCGGGAAGTTATGCCCCTTCGCCACGATCTGCGTCCCGATGACGATATCGGCCGCGCCCGCCGCGATCGCCTCGATCTCGGCCTTCAGCGCGCGCGCCGAACCGAAGAGGTCCGAGGACAGGACCTTGACCCGCGCCTCGGGAAAGGTGGCCGCCACCTCCTCGGCCAGCCGCTCGACCCCCGGACCCACGGGCGCGAGCCGCCCCGCGACCCCGCAGGACGGGCAGGTCTCGGGCATGGGCTTCGTCGCGCCGCACTGGTGGCAGACGAGGCGCCTCAGGAACCGGTGCTCGACCATCCGCGCGTCGCAGTGGTCGCAGCCGATCTGGTGCCCGCAGGCCCGGCAGAGCGTCACCGGCGCATAGCCCCGGCGGTTGAGGAACAACAGCGCCTGCTCGCCTTGGGCGATCCGCGCCGCGACCGCCCGGGCAAGCGTGCCCGAGATCCAGCGCGTCGCGGGCAGGCTTTCGGCCCGCAGGTCGATGGCCCGCATCTCGGGCATCACCGCCGCCCCGAAGCGCGCGGTCAGGTCGAGCCGGCGGTACTTGCCCGCCTCGGCATTGGCCCAGCTTTCGAGCGACGGCGTGGCCGAGGCGAGCACCACCTGTGCCCCGCAGATCGAGGCCCGCAGCACCGCCATGTCGCGCGCGTTGTAAAGCACGCCCTCCTCCTGCTTGTAGGAGGTGTCGTGCTCTTCATCGACGACGATGAGCCCGAGCTCCCGGAACGGCAGGAACAGCGCCGACCGCGCCCCCACCACAAGCTGCGCGTCCCCCTCGCCCACCATCCGCCAGCACCGCCGCCGCTCGGTCATGGTGATGCCCGAATGCCATTCCGCGGGGCGCGCGCCAAAGCGCCGCTCGACGCGGGCGAGGAACTCGGCCGTCAGCGCGATCTCGGGCAAGAGCACAAGCGCCTGCCGCCCCGCGCGCAAGGCTTCCGCCACCGCCTCGAGATAGACCTCGGTCTTGCCCGACCCGGTCACGCCCTTCAGAAGCGTCGTCCCGTAGGCGCCTGAGGCCACCGCCTCCGTCAGCACGCCCACCGCCGCCGCCTGCTCGGCCGTCAGCGCCACCGCCGCCGCCCCCGGCGCAAGCGGCGGATAGGGCGCATCGCGCGGGCTCGCCTCCTCCCGCACCGCCCCCTGCGCCACGAGCCCCTTCACCACCCCCGTGGAGACCCCAGCCATCGCGGCAAGCTCGCCCAGCGTGAAGGCCGCCTCGCCGAACTCCTCGAGCACGGCCAGCACCTTCCCGCGTGCGTCTGTCATCCGGTCGGGGGCGCGGTCCCCCATCCGGTAGACGACCCGCATCGCGGGCGGATCGCCAAGCCCCGGCGACCGCGTCGCGAGCCGCAGCATCGCGGGCAGGGGGGTCAGCGTATAATCCGCCGCGCGCAGGAGGAACTCCCGCATCTCCTCGCGCATCGGCGCGGCATCAAGCACCCGAGCCATGCCCCGCAGCTTTTCGCGCGGCCAGTCCCCCGCAGCCTCCCCCCACACGACCCCCAGCACCCGCCGCGGCCCCAGCGGCACCTCGACGAAGGCGCCCGTCGCGCAGCCCCCCGCAGGCGCGAGGTAATCCAGCGTCCGGCCCAGAGGCTCGGTCGTGAGAACCCCCGCGGGGCTGCCCTCCTCGAAGAACGAGGCGCACGTTTCGGGGTTTCGGGAGGCTGGCCTCATGGTCTATCAGTGCCGCAAACCCGACCTCTCGCCAATAGGACCCGCCCCATGAAGTTCTTCGTCGATACCGCCGACGTCGCCGCGATCCGCGAGCTTGCCGACCTCGGCATGGTGGACGGCGTCACCACCAATCCCTCGCTCATCATGAAGTCGGGCCGCCCCATCCGGGAGGTCATCGAGGAAATCTGCGCGATCACCCCCGGCCCCGTCTCGGCGGAAACCGTGGCGCTTGATGCGCACGGCATGATCGCCGAGGGGCGCGAACTCGCCAAGATCGCGGGCAACATCGCGATCAAGGTCCCGCTGACCTGGGACGGCCTCAAGGCCTGCAAGACGCTCACCGACGAGGGCCGCATGGTCAACGTCACGCTCTGCTTCTCGGCCAACCAGGCGCTTCTGGCGGCCAAGGCCGGGGCCACCTTCATCTCGCCCTTCATCGGCCGGCTCGACGACCTGAACCTCGACGGGATGCAGCTCATCGCCGACATCCGCCAGATCTACGACAACTACGGCTTCGAGACCCAGATCCTCGCCGCCTCGATCCGCACCGCCAACCACATGAGCGAGGCCGCCAAGATCGGCGCCGACGTGGCCACGGCGCCGCCCGAGGTGATCCGCAAGATGGCCCAGCACCCGCTGACCGACAAGGGGCTCGAGACCTTCCTCGCCGACTGGGCCAAGACCGGTCAGAAGATCCTCTGACCTCCCGGTCTGTTGCAGCAAGGCAACCGGCTGCGGCGCCTCTGCCGCAGCTGGGCGGCATCGGCACAGAAAGAACTGGACGGACCACCGGGCATGGGCAATGAAACCTTGGAGAGTCACAACTTATCCACAGATCCCCAGACCCCCGGCGAGGACGAGATGAAGAGCGTGGCGATCATGGCAGAAACCCTGCGCGAGCGCATCATCGCGCGGCCCGACGTGATCCTCGACGACCGCGACGTGATGCGGGCGCTGATCGAGGCGAACGAAAAGGCGCTCGGCTCGAACATCGTCGACCTGCGCGGCCTCGCCATGGAGCGGCTCGAGGCGCGGCTCGAACGGCTCGAGGACACGCACCGCGGCGTCATCGCGGCCGCCTACGAGAACCTCGCCGGCACCAACCAGATGCACCGCGCGGTCCTGCGCATCCTCGAGCCCACCGCGTTCGAAGAGTTCCTGACCGTCCTCGGCACCGACGTGGCCGAGATCCTGCGGGTGGACTGCGTGCGGCTCGTGCTCGAAAGCCGCGGACGGCCCGAGGACGCGCAGTTCGGCGCGCTCGACGATGTGGTTCAGACGGCCCCGCCGGGCGCGATCGACACCTACCTCACCCGCGGCCGGCCCGCGCCGGTGCGCAGCGTGACGCTCCGCGCCGTCGAGCCGGGACAGGGCGGCCTCTACGGCGCCGGGGGCGACTGGATCCGGTCCGAGGCCTGCGTCAAGCTCGACCTCGGTCCGGGGCGGCTGCCGGGGATGCTCTGCTTCGGCGCCGAGGATTCCGAACAGTTCACCCCCGCCCACGGCACCGACCTCATCGCCTTCTTCGCCGGCGTCTTCGAAAGGGCGATGCGGCGCTGGCTGGCGTGACCGGGGCGGCGGCGCTGTCCCTATCGCCTGCCCAGCGCGACGCGCTCGCCCGCTGGCTCGACCACCTCCGCGCGATCGACGGCGCGGCCGAGCGGACGGTCGAGGCCTACCGCGCCGACGTCCTGGCCTTCCTCGCCTTCCTCCAGATGCACCACGGAGAGCCCGCGGGCCTCGGCGCGCTGTCACGGCTCACCGTGCAGGACATGCGGTCGTGGATGGCGCACGAACGCGGTCGCGGCCTCGCGGCGCGCTCGCTCGCCCGGGCCTTGTCCTCGGTCAAGGGCTTCATGCGCTGGCTCGCCGACCGCGAGGGCGTCGACCCCACGGCGGTGCTGTCGGCGCGGGCGCCGAAGTTCCGCGGCAAGCTGCCCCGCCCGCTCGAGATCGACGCCGCGCAGGCCATGCTCGACACCGTCGAGCTGCAGGCGCCCGAGCCCTGGATCGCCGCGCGGGACGCGGCCGTGCTGACGCTCCTCTGGGGCTGCGGCCTGCGGATTTCCGAGGCGCTGTCGCTCGAGGGGCGCGACCATCCGCTCGGCCCCGTGCTGCGGATCACCGGCAAAGGCGGGAAGGAGCGCGTCGTGCCGGTGATCGGCCCCGCCCGCGCCGCCGTGGCGGCCTATGCCGCCGCCTGCCCCTACCCGCCCGAGCCGGGCCTGCCGCTCTTCCGTGGCGCGCGGGGCGGGGCGCTCAACCCGCGCCTCGTGCAGAAGGCGATGGAGCGCGCCCGCCTCCAGCTGGGCCTGCCCGCCACCGCCACGCCCCATGCGCTCCGCCACAGCTTCGCCACGCATCTCCTGAGCGCGGGCGGCGACCTCCGCGCGATCCAGGAGCTTCTCGGCCACGCCTCGCTCTCGACCACGCAGGCCTACACCGCCGTGGACACCGCGCGGCTGATGGAGGTCTACGCGCGCACGCACCCTCGGGCCTGAGGCGCCGGCGCCACAGGCGACTGCCATACGAAACCCATACGAAAGCCATACGCTTTCCATACGGGTTTGCACCCGGCCCGGTTCTGGTCCATGACGACTTGATGACGCCTCGTTTTGCCGCGATCCTCGTCCATCTCTTCACGGCCTCCGGCGCCGTCTGGGCGATGCTCGCGCTGCTGGCGGCGGTCCAGTCCCGCTGGGACATCATGTTCCTGTGGCTGGTCGTGGCCTTCGTGGTCGACGGCATCGACGGCCCGCTCGCCCGGCGTTATCAGGTGAAAGTTCATGCGGAACAATATGATGGCGTCCTTATGGACCTCATCATCGACTATCTCACCTACGTCTTCATCCCGGCCTACGCGCTCTTCGGCTCGGGGCTTCTGCCCGGCTGGACGGGTTGGTGCGCGATCATCGTCATCACCTTCGCGAGCGTCGTCTACTTCGCCGACACCCGGATGAAGACGAAGGACTATTCCTTCTCGGGCTTTCCCGCCTGCTGGAACATGGTCGTCCTCGTCCTCTTCGCCCTTGAACCCAACTTCTGGATCAGCCTTTCCATCGTCATCGCCCTCGCCGTGGCGATGTTCACGCCGCTCAAGTTCGTCCACCCGGTGCGCACCGACCGCTGGCGGATGGTGACCCTGCCCATGGCGCTCCTCTGGGTGGCCTTTGCCGGCTGGGCGGCCTGGGTGGACTTCGACCCGACCTGGGGGGCGCACTGGGGGCTCCTTGTCACGAGTCTCTACCTCGGGCTCGCCGGCATTGCGCAGCAGGTGCTCTACGGCGCCGAGGGCTAGGGCAGGCCGAGGCGGATCGGCCCCTTCGCCGCGACCTGGTCGACCTCCACCCCTGCCTGCGTGGCCCGGAGCGGCAGCCGCGCCGCGACCTGCCGTACCCGGGGCATGAGCGGGCGCCAGTCCTCGGCCAGCGCCCGCGCGGCCTCCGAGGGGCAGAAGGTCGCCCCCCCGCCCCGCCGGTGCGCGAGGTCCATCAGGACCTCGGCGATACGGTCGTCGGTCACTCGGCCGCGGCGCGTTTGTCCTCGGTCATCGTCTCGAAATCCGAGGCGTCGTGGCGCTCGCGCAGCTGCTCGTGCGGCTCGCCCGAGGTGCGGTTGACCATGCGCCCCCGCTTGACCGCCGGGCGCGCGTCGATCCGTTCCGCCCATTCCACCACATGGCGGTAGCTCGCCACGTCGAGGAACTCGCCCGCCTCGTAGAGCCGACCGAGCGCGAGCTGCCCGTACCAGGGCCAGATCGCGATGTCGGCGATGGTGTAGGTGCCCCCCGCCATCCAGTCATGGTCAGCCAGATGCCGGTCGAGCACGTCGAGCTGTCGCTTGGCCTCCATCGCGAAGCGGTCGATCGGATAGCGCCACTTCTCGGGCGCATAGGCGTAGAAATGGCCGAAGCCGCCGCCCAGATAGGGCGCGCTGCCCATCTGCCAGAACAGCCAGGACAGCATCTCGGGCCGTGCCTCGCGCGAGTGGAAGGCGTCGAACTTTTCCGCGAGATGCTGGAGGATGGCGCCCGATTCGAAGACGCGGACGGGGCTATCGCCCGAGCGGTCCATCAGCGCAGGGATCTTCGAGTTCGGATTGACCTCGACGAAGCCCGAGCCGAACTGGTCGCCCTTGCCGATCTGGATCAGCCAGGCGTCGTACTCCGCCGCATGACCGGCGGCCAGAAGCTCCTCGAGCATCACCGTCACCTTGACCCCGTTCGGCGTGCCCTGCGAGTAGAGCTGGAACGGATGCCGGCCCACCGGCAGTTCCTTGTCATGCATCGGCCCCGCGATCGGTCGGTTCGTCGAGGCGAAGCGGCCGCCGTTCGGCTGTTCCCAGGTCCAGACCTTCGGGGGCGTGTAGGTGTCGGTCACGGGCGCGCTCCTTCTGTTCGCGATGAGAGGCAACCTAGATGCGCGCCGGCCTTTTCCCAACGCGCAGGGTTCTGTTCAGCGGCGCACGCTCGGGCGGCGGAGTCATCCCAGCGCCTCGTCGCAGCGGGCGCAGACGCCGGGATGGCGGTGCGTGCCGACGTCCGGCAGGATCTTCCAGCAGCGCTGGCATTTCTCGCC
>DAINOF010000104.1:0-9547 GCA_036735505.1 Paracoccaceae bacterium | reverse complement strand
AGAACCCCAAGTGTCGGGTTTTGATGGTAGCGGAGGAGGGACTTGAACCCCCGACCCCAGGATTATGATTCCCGTGCTCTAACCAACTGAGCTACTCCGCCACGAGCGCCGGGTAGGTAGCGGCCCCTCCATCGACCGTCAAGACCCAAACCCGCGGCGCCGTCCAGCGGTGGACGCTCCGGAGACGCCGCTCATTCCCGCGCCCGCAGCACGCGCGCGGGCCGGGCGGCGAGCGGCCGCCAGGCGAAGGCGAGCCCAGCGAGCAGCGTCGCCAGGACGCCGCCCAGCACGATCGCCAGCGCCGACACCGGCTCGAACACGAAATCCGTCTCCATCACGAAGCGCGTGACGCCCCAGCCCGCGAGCCCGCCGCCGAGGATCGCCACGATCCCCGCGGCGGCCCCCAGGACCGCCGAGCGCAGCGCGAAGTTCAGAAGGATCACCCGCCGCGACGCGCCCAGCGTCTTCAGCACCGCCGCCTCGTAGGTCCGCGCCCGCTCGCCCGCCGCCGCAGCGCCGATCAGCACGATGCCGCCCGTCACCAGCGTGGCCAAAGCGCCATAGGTGACCGCCGCAGCGATCCCGCCCAGCACCTCCGTCACCCGGTCGATCGCGTCCTTCACCCGGATCGCGGTGATGTTGGGGAACGCCGTCGCCAGATCCCGCAGGATCCGGCCCTCGGCCGCCTCCTCGGCATAGATCGTGGCAATATGCGTGTGCGGCGCGCCGGACAGTGCGGCCGGATTCATCGACAGGATGAAGCCGATCCCGGCGGTCGAGAAATCCACCTCGCGGAAGCTCGTGATCTCGCCCTCGATGTCGCGGCCGAGGATGTTGACGGTCAGCCGGTCACCAAGGTTCAGCCCCATCTCGGCCCCTTCCTCGGCGGAAAAGCTGATCTGCGGCGGGCCATCGTATCCCTCGGGCCACCATTCGCCCGCCGTCACCACCGCGCCCTCGGGCGGGCGGTCCGAATAGGTCACGCCCCGGTCGCCCTGAAGCACCCAGTGGTCGCCCGCGACCTCCTCGGCCGGGCGGCCGTTGATCCGGGTGATGATGCCGCGCAGCATCGGCGCGCTTTCGACCGTTTCGACCCCCGGATCGGCATCGAGGATCGCGCGCAGGCCGGGCATCTGGTCGTTCTGGATGTCGACGATGAAGTAGGACGGCGCGACGCCGGGCAGGTCGCGGGCGATGGCGCCGCGCAGGTTGGTGTCGATCTGTCCGACCGCGGCCAGCACCGTCAGCCCGAGGCCCAGCGACAGGACGACCGAGACCGCCTCGCTTCCAGGCCCCCCGACCGCGCCCAATGCCATCCGCGCTGTGCTTCGCCCTCGAAGTGCAGGCGACCGAGCCAGACGCCGGGCGCCTGCGCGAATTCCGACAGCCGTGATCACAAGCACCACGAAAGCCGCCACGATCCCTCCTGCTGCCCAGAGCGTCAGCGTGACAAGCCCCGAGAACGCCGCCGCCGCCCCGACCAGCGCCGCCAGCACCAGAAGCGTCACGCCGATCCACACGGGCCTCGGCAAGCCGCCCGTCCGTACCGCCGCATCGCGGAAGAGTGCCGCCGCGCGCACGTTCTCGGTCCGCGCAAGCGGCCAGAGCGTGAAGAGAAGCGCCGCGAGAAGCCCGTAGAGCGCTGCCTCGGCCAGCGGACCCGGATGCACGGCAAAGACCGCCGGCACCGGCAGACGCGCCTCGATCAGCGGACCGAAGACGATGGGCGCGCCGGCGCCCAGGATCAGGCCCAGCGCCACGCCCAGAAGTGTCAGCGCCCCGATCTGGAGGAAGTAGGTCAGGAAGATCGTCCGCCCCTCGGCCCCCAGCGTCTTCAGCGTCGCGATGGTCGCGGTCTTTTCCTCGAGATAGGCCCGGACCGCCGCCGAGACGCCCACGCCCCCCACCGCAAGCCCCGCCAGACCGACGAGGACAAGGAAGGCCCCCAGCCGGTCCACGAATTCCGACACGCCCGGCGCCCCGTCGCGCCGGTCCTGCCAGCGCGCCCCGTCCAGCACGCGGCCCGCCTCGGCCCGCAGCGCCGCAAGATCCGCCGCCACGGGCAGAAGCAGCCGGTACTCGGTCTCGAACAGCGTCCCCGGCGCCAGCAGGCCGGACTCGGCGAGATCCCCGGTCCGCACCATCGTCCGGGGCCCGAAGCTGAAGGCCCCGCCGGCATAGTCGGGCTCGCGCGTCAGCACCGCCGACAGGCGGAAGTCCTGCGTGCCGAGCCGGAAGGTCTCGCCCACCGACAGTCCCAGCCGGTCGACCAGAACCCGGTCCATGACCGCACCGGGCAGCCCGTCCTGCCGGGACAGAGCCTGATCCAGTGTCATCTCCGGCTCGAGCGCCACGCTGCCATAGAGCGGATAGGCCCCGTCGATCCCCTTGACCTGCGTGAGCCCGCGCTCGGTCTCGGCCCCGCGGTCAACGACCGCCATCGACCGGAAGTCGACGATTTCCGAGACGTCCTCGGACACGCCCTCCATCCAGGCGCGCTCCTCCGGCTCGGCGAAACGATAGGTCAGTTCCACCTGCGCATCGCCGCCAAGGATCGCCGCGCCCTCGCGCGCGAGCCCGGCCTCGATGCTCGCACGAACCGATCCGACAGCGGCAATCGCCCCCACGCCCAGCGCGAGGCAGGCGAGGAAGACGCGGAAGCCCTTGAGCCCGCCGCGCAGCTCCCGCCCGGCGATCCGGGCCGCGACCGACAGGCTCATTCGGCCGCCCGCGCCACAGCCTCGTCGGCGGCGTCGACGAGCCCGTCGCGCAGCCGCACGATCCGGTCGCAGCGTTCGGCCAGCTCGGGCGCATGGGTCACGAGCACCAGCGTCGCCCCGTGCCGGTCCCGCAGCCCGAACAGAAGCTCCATGATCGCCTGCCCCGTCACGCCGTCGAGGTTGCCCGTGGGCTCGTCGGCCAGCAGGATCTTCGGCCGCGTCACCGCCGCCCGCGCCAGCGCCACCCGCTGCTGCTCGCCCCCCGACAGCTGCGAGGGGTAATGCCCCGCCCGAGGCCCGAGGCCCACCTGCCGCAGCTCCTCCTCCGCCCGCTCGAAGGCGTCGCGGACACCGGCCAATTCCAGCGGCGTCGCCACGTTTTCCAGCGCCGTCATCGTCGGAATGAGGTGGAAGGACTGGAACACGACCCCCATATGATCCCGGCGGAACCGGGCAAGCGCGTCCTCGTTCATCGCCGTCAGGTCATGGCCCAGCGCCATGACCTGCCCGCCGGTGGCACGCTCGAGCCCGCCCATGAGCATGAGGAGCGACGACTTGCCCGACCCCGACGGCCCGATGAGCCCCAGCGTCTCGCCGCGGCGGACGTTGAGCGTGATCCCCTTGAGGATATCCACGCGGCCGGCGTTGCCGTCGAGCGACAGGCGGGCGTCGGTCAGCGAAAGGATGGTCTCGGTCATGAAGGCGGTCCTCGGCCGGTGTCCCCCCGGATATGGCGCGCTTCGTGCGGCCCGCAACCTTGCCGCTGCAATTGTCGTGACTGCGGCGCCGGCCTGGGCCGAGGTCACCGTCGCCGCGCTGGGCGACAGCCTGACCCAGGGCTACGGCCTGGCACCCGAGGACGGCTTCGTCCCGCAGCTCCAGCGCTGGCTCGACGGACAGGGCGCCGATGCCGCGATCGTGAACGCCGGCGTCTCGGGCGACACGACGCAGGGCGGCCTCGCCCGCGTCGAGTGGACGCTGACGCCGGATGTCGACGCGCTGATCGTCGCGCTCGGCGGCAACGACCTTCTCCGCGGGATCGACCCGGCGGTGGCCCGCGCCAACCTCCGCGGCATCCTCGAGGCGGCGGCGGCGCGCGAGCTTCCCGTCCTTCTCGTCGGCATGACGGCGCCCGGCAACTACGGCGCCGACTACAAGGCGGCCTTCGACGCGATCTATCCCGAGCTCTCGGCCGAGTTCGGCACGCTGTTCCACCCCGACTTCCTCGGCGCACTCGCCGCGCTCGAGGACCGGACCGCGGCGATGCGCAGCTACATGCAGCCCGACGGGATCCATCCCAACGCCGCCGGCGTCGCGCGCATCGTCGAGGACATGGGCCCCTCGGTCCTCGCCCTCGTCGACCGCGCGGCGGACTGACGCCCTCACTCCTCACGCCGTCCGCCGGGCGCAGTTTCCCCTGCGACAACCCGTCATACATCTCATTATTGCCATGCATCCTCGGTTCATACATATTGCTTCCAGAATATGTATAGGAGACGTCCCATGTCCCACCCCCTTTCCCGACCCGCCGACACCTGGTCGCCGCTCTATTTCCTCGCCTCCCTCGGCGCGGGCGGCCTCGCCGTCACCTTCTTCATGTACCTGCTCTTCTGGGTCCCGCACCCGGGCCGAACCGTCCCGGTGTTCGAGGACATCGCCGCCGCCTTCGCCACCGGCACACTCGCCACTCAGGCGATGATCGCCGCGGCCGCGATCGGCATCGCCGTTTTCGGCGTCCTCAACATCCGCGCCCTCGTCTGGAACCTCCGCAGCTTCTTCCGCTTCCGCGCGACCGAGGCCTACGCGAAGCTCCGCAGCACCAACGGTGAAAGCGCGCTTCTCGCCATGCCGCTCGCGCTCGCCATGTCGGTCAACGTGGGCTTCATCTTCGGCCTCGTCTTCGTCCCCGGCCTCTGGGGCGTCGTCGAATACCTCTTCCCCCTCGCCATGATCGCCTTCGGCCTGATCGGCTGGCTCGCGCTCCGCCAGATCGGCCACTTCCTCGGCCGCATCCTGTCGCAAGGCGGTTCCTTCGACCTCGCCGCGCACAACAGCTTCGCCCAGCTCCTGCCCGCCTTCGCGCTCGCCATGGTGGCGGTGGGCCTCGCCGCCCCCGCGGCGATGAGCGGCGCGCCCCTCACCGTGGGCGCGGGGCTGATGCTCTCGACCGCCTTCGGCACCGCCGCGCTCGTCTACGCCGTGGTCGCCGGCCTCACCGCCGTCAGCGCGATGCTCCAGCACGGCACCGCGAAAGAAGCCGCGCCGACATTGATGATCGTCATCCCGATCCTCACCGTCCTCGGCATCATGGCGCTGCGGCAGACCCATGGTCTCCACACCACCTTCGACGTCCACACGACACCGGCCGAGACCCTGATATTCCTCACCAAGCTCCTGACTGTCCAGTTCCTCTTCGCGGGCCTCGGTCTCGTCGTCCTCCGCCGCCAGGGCTACATCGCCGACTACATCCGCGGCACCAGGACCTCGCCCGGCTCCTACGCGCTGGTCTGCCCCGGCGTCGCCTTGAACGTGATGCTGATGTTCTGGCTCAACAAGGGCCTCGTCGAAACCGGCCTCGTGGCCAAGTTCGGCGCGACCTACTGGGGCGTCTCGGCCCTCGCCGTCGCCCTCCAGATCGCGATGATCGCGCTGGTCGTCACGCTGAACCGGCGCCACTTCGGACGACCGCCCGTGCCCTCATCCGTTCCCGCGGAGTAAGCTCGGGCGTAAGCGGGAAGGGTCGCCTCAGGGCGGCCCTTCTTGCTTGCAGTCCGGATGCGCAGGCCCCCAGACCCGCGTCGCGTCCCGCCGCAAGGCCGCCCGCTCGGCCGCATCCAGACGCGCCAGCGCCGCCGCCCGGTCCCCTCGCGCCTCGCGCATCGCCCGGGCCCAGATCCGCTCCACCGCCCGCACGCTCCAGGGCAGCGCCGCACGCATGAGCCAGCCCCGCACCTCCGGCGGCAGCCGGTCGAACCGCGCCATCGGCACCGCCGCGCGCCGCCCGAGCGTGGACACCGCGTTCCGCCTCATGCCGCCGCCTTCCGCCCCCAGGCCGGGAACGGATCGGGCAGGCCGGCCCAGGCCTCGGGCAGGAGCTCCCACTCGGGCACCAGCGCCGCGTCCAACATCGCCTCGATGCCGTCGCGGTCCATCCCCGACCCGATGAAGACGATCTCCTGCCGCCGGTCGCCCCAGGGCTCGCACCAGCGTTGCATCACTTTCGCGACCGCGTCCGCGTCCGTCGGCCAGCGCTCCCGCGGGACCGAGACCCACCAGCCGCCTAGCGGCGCGACCGAGGACATCGCCCCGGCAAGGCTGAACTCGGCCACCCAGTTCGGCCGCGTGGCGATCCAGAAATGCCCCTTCGCGCGGATCACCCCTGGCAGGTCGCCCGTCAGCGCCGCATGGACGCGCGCCGGGTCGAACGGCCGCCGCGCCCGGTAGACGAAGGAGGTGACGCCGTATTCCTCGGTCTCGGGCACATGATCCGCGAAGCCGTAAAGCTCCTTCGCCCACATCGGATGCTGGTGCGCCGTCTCGAAGTCGAACCGCCCCGTCCCGAGGATCTCCCGGGCCGGTATGTGGCTCTGATCCGCCTCGATCAGCATCGCATCAGGGTTCAGCGCCTTCACGATCCGCCGCGCGGCCTCGGTCCGCTCGGGCCCCGCGTCGGTCACCTTGTTCAGCACCACGACATCCGCGAACTCGATCTGCTCGGTCAGGAGAGTGACCAGCGACCGCTCGTCCTCTTCCCCCAGCACCTCGCCCCGGTCGCGCAGGAAATCGTGCGAGGAGTAATCCCGCAGCAGGTTCACCGCATCGACGACCGTCACCATCGTGTCGAGCCGCGCGACATCGCCCAGGCTCTCGCCGTCCTCGTCCCGGAACTCGAAGGTGGCCGCCACCGGCAAGGGCTCCGAGATACCCGTCGACTCGATCAGCAGGTAGTCGAACCGCCCGTCCTCGGCGAGCGCCCGCACCTCGCGCAACAGGTCCCCCCGCAGCGTGCAGCAGATGCAGCCGTTCGTCATCTCGACAAGCCGCTCCTCGCCGCGCTTCAGGTCCACCCCGG
The DNA here is from genome assembly GCA_036735505.1 of Paracoccaceae bacterium. GTDB lineage: Bacteria > Pseudomonadota > Alphaproteobacteria > Rhodobacterales > Rhodobacteraceae > DAINOF01. Next base: position 2,755 of record DAINOF010000104.1, on the reverse strand, counting down.
CTTCGACCAGATCGGCGTCGATGTTCACCTCGGACATGTCGTTGACGATGACGGCGACGCGCAGCCCCTCGCGGTTGTTGAGCACATGGTTCAGCAGCGTCGTCTTGCCGGCGCCGAGGAACCCGGAGAGCACTGTCACCGGCAGGCGGGGGTCGGTCAGGGGCATCGTGGCCTCGTGAGTGTTATGATATTACATATTTCATCTAGCCCGAAGGCGGACCCGCGGCAAGAGGGTCGCCTCCCGCGGGGGCAATACGCTTTCCATACTGAAGCCATACGCTTTCCATACGCCCGTTTTCGGGGTTGAGGCGGGCGCCGCGGGGCTTACCTTGCGGGCAGGGTCCACCGTACGAGGTCTTTATGCTTCTGGGAATTCCGGGCGCGCTCCGCGCCGAATCGACCAACCGCCAACTCGTCCGCGAGGCCGCGCGTCTCTACGGCGGCATGTATGTCGAGGCCGACATCCGCATGCCGCTCTTCGACGAAGACGTTGAATTGGCGCACGGAATCCCGGCCGAGGCGCAGCGGCTCTTCGACCAGGTCGTCGCGGCCGAGGCGGTCGTGATCTCGTCGCCGGAATACAACAAGTCGATCCCCGGCGGCCTCAAGAACGCGCTCGACTGGGTCAGCCGGATCAAGGGAAATCCGTGGAAGGACAAGCCCCTGGCGCTCGTCGGGGCGGCCGCGGGCCGCGAGGGCGGCGCCCGCGCCGGCTTCGCCCTCAGGCTCGCCATGACCCCCTTCCAGCCACGGCTGCTGACCGGGCCGGAAGTGCAGATCGCCCAGTCCCGCCAGGCCTTCGATGCTGAAGGGCACCTGATCGACGAACGGTCCGTCAAGGCCCTGTCCACCCTGATGGAGCATCTTCGTCGCGAGGCCGCCCGCGCCGCAGAGTCCCTTTCGCGAACCGCCTGATCTCGCTAGCCTTCCCCAATGGGTGGGGAAGGGCAGACGAGCCGGACGATTTCCGACCGGTTGGACCCGGCGCGGGCCGAGGCGTTGCACGCCGTGCTGGGTCTTGACGGACGCCCGCCGGCCGCGGGCGAGGCCCTGCCGCCGTTCTTCCACCACATCTACTTCTGGGAGGTTCTTCCACCGCAAGATCTGGGGCATGACGGTCATCCCCGCACCGGCGGCCTGATCCCCGACATGGGGCTTCCGCGTCGCATGTGGGCGGGTGGGCGGCTGACCTTCCACCAGCCGCTCCGCGCCGGAATCCTCGCCGAAAAGACCACGATTCTTGCGGGTTACGCGCGCAAGACCGGGCGGACGGGTCAGCTCGGCCTCGTCACGCTCCGCCACGTCGTCCGGCAGAAGGGCGCGCCCGTCCTGACCGAAGAGCAGGACCTGATCTATCGCGAAGCCGCACGTCCGGGCGAGGCGCCCCCGGACCCGCCCCGGGCCCCGGGCGGAGAAGAGGTCGCGGCCCCGCTTGCCTTCGACGCGACGCTCCTCTTCCGCTATTCGGCTCTGACGATGAACGGCCACCGCATCCACTACGACCTCGAGCACGCCGGGGCCGAGGGCTATCCGGGGCTCGTCGTGCACGGCCCCCTCCTCGCGCAGTGGCTCGTCCTTCTGGCGCAGTCGCGGGCAGGCAAGCTCCGCTCCTTCCGGTTCCGCGCCACCGCGCCGCTCTTCCACTTCGAGCGGGCCGAGGTCTGCGCGGCCGGGTCCCGGCTCTGGGTGCGCGGCCCCGGAAACCGTCTTTGCATGGAGGCAGAGGCGAGTTAGAGCCTGAAATCGTCCGGGATCGTATCGCGGTTCTCCAGGATCAGGTCCACTGTGACCTGTGCCACCCGTACTGCAACGCCGAAGCCGATCTTGAAGCCGCCGTTCGCCACGAAGTGCGCCGGCCGCCCCGGCCACGGACCGAGAAGCGGCGCGCGCGACCGCGCCCTGGGCCGCACGCCCGCCCAGCGCTCCATCACGGGCGCGCCGTGGAGGATAGGAAGCGCCTCGACCGCACGGTCGAGAAGCGCGTCGAGCCGGGCGTCCGTCGTGGTGGCGTCATCGAAGGCAGTCTCCGAGGTCGACCCGATGGCCACCGTCCCGTCCGCATGCGGCACGACGTGCAGACCCCCCACGAACATCTGCGGCGCATCGGGAGCTGCCGCCGCGCGGAGGAGCAGCGCCTGCCCCTTCACCCCGTCGCCCATCGACCGGCCGAGCGCCTCGGACAGCGCCCGAAGCCCCTGCCAGCCCGTGGCCCAGACGACCGCCCCCTCGTCCCCGGCCTCGGGCACGATCCCGACCCCGCGAGCGTCCAGCGCCTGCACGGCCGCCGCCACCGCCCGGCGCGGGTGGAGACGGGCCGAGAGTGTGTCGCGGACGACAAGCCCGGTCGGGCTTGCCGGCGCCCAGGCCCCGGCCTCCCCAGCCGCCACGACCTGCCAGCGGGCCGCTCTCCCCCAGGTCTCCGCCGCCGCCGCTTCCCGGCTTCGCGCCAGCGCGACAGCCGCCTCGTCCGCGAGCGGCTGGAGGCGCCCGGTCCGGGCATAGCCGGAGGACAGGCCGGAAACCGCCTCTACCCCGGCCCAGAAGGCCTCCGTGGCGAGAAGGCTTTCGAGCTGGAATTGCTTCTTCGCGTTCCAGCCGTCGGGCGTGTGCGGTGCGAGCGCCCCCACGATCCCGCCCGAGGCGCCCGCCCCCGGACCGGCCGGATCGACGACGCGCGCGCGCGCGCCGCGCCGCCGGGCCTCCCAGGCGATCGACAGGCCGAAGATGCCCGCGCCCCGCACCGTCAGATCGACCG
>DAINOF010000103.1:0-9981 GCA_036735505.1 Paracoccaceae bacterium | reverse complement strand
TCGTTGCGCATCCGCGCGGCGGTGAGCGCGAGGCAGGACCGGTCGCGGATGCCGCCCAGCGTCGCGATGGGCTTGCCGCGCTGACCTTCGGCAAAGCGGCGCCAGATCTCGGGCCGGGCGCGGTCGGGCGCGAGGTCGTCCATGTAGATCCCCTCCTGGCTGAGGAGCGTCAGCACGTCCTGGCTCGCCGTGATCAGCTCGGCCGAACGGCGGTCCTGCATGGCGCGGCGCAGCGCGCGGAAGCCGTCGCGGTCCTCGGGCGTCTCGGGGAAGTTGAGCGCGGCCACGAAATCCGCGATCGTGACCTCGGTCGCGGGGTCGGACGCCTCGACGAGCGCAAAGCTCGGCTGCACCTCGGGCGGCGGCGGAAGCGCGGCGGCGGCGGTGCTTTGCGCCTCGCGGATCGAAGCGAAGGCGGCGAAGGCGCTCTCAGAGCCCTGCCGGCTTTGCGCGGCCATGATCTGGTCGAGCTTGCGTTCGACCGAGGAGGGGCGAAGCCCCATGTGCGCGGTCTGGCTCTGGGCGACATAGGCCTGACGCATGGTGTCGATCGCGGTCTGGAGGCGCGCCGATTCCTCGCGCATGATCCGGGCCGAACTGGCCGCGAGCGCGGCGACCCAGAAGAGCGCGATGGGCATGACGATGGCCACGAGCACCACGACCGCAGACAGCGGGTCCTCGGCCCCGGCGGCGCCGCCGCTGATGTAGAAGAAGACGGTGACGCCCGCCAGCCAGAGCGCTGTGAGGACAAGCGCGACGGATTCCGCGCCCGACAGCCCCGAGGCCGAGACGCGCCGGTTGAAGACGCCGAGGTTGATCGGCGTTTCCTTCGGTGTGTCGTCCTGCGCCTGTTCCGCCATGGACGACGCCCGGTCAGCTGTATTCGATGCGGACGATTTCGTAGCTCTTTTCGCCGCCCGGCGTCCGCACCTCGACCTGGTCGCCCTCGTCCTTGCCGATGAGCGCGCGGGCGAGCGGCGACCTGACGTTGAGCCGACCGCGCTCGAGATCGGCCTCGGGCTCGCCGACGATCTGGAAGGACTTCTCCTCTTCGGTATCCTCGTCGATCAGCGTCACCGTGGCGCCGAACTTGACCGCGCCCGAGAGCCGCGAGGTGTCGATGACCTCGGCCAGCGCGAGGATGCTTTCGAGCTCCTTCACCCGGCCCTCGATGAAGCTCTGCCGCTCGCGCGCGGCGTGGTACTCGGCGTTCTCGCTGAGGTCGCCATGCTCGCGCGCCTCGGCAATCGCGCGAATCACGGCCGGACGCTCGACGGTCTTCAGCGTCTTCAATTCCTCGCTCAGCGCGGCATGGCCTGCGCGGGTCAGGGGTATCTTGTCCATGTCCTACACTCGAAGGGCGAGGTTTCGCACACGCGATGCGGTGCGCCGGCGCCGTCTGCTTCGCGTCACCTGACAGAAGGTCGGGCGCGAATGCAAGAGGAACGTCCGCACGATTCGGCCGACCGGGCGGTAAATGGCCCCGCTCACGGGAGTTTTCACGCAATGACGGGGCGTTGCGATTGACCCCGGGCGGGCGGATGCTAAGCACTCCTGCGACATGCCCAAGACAGGCCCGCCCGGCGCGGGTCATCCGGAGAGGAGAGAGCATGAGCGCACCCGAACGCGAGCAGATGGAGTACGACGTGGTGATCGTCGGCGCGGGGCCTGCCGGGCTTTCCGCCGCGATCCGGCTGAAGCAACTCGACCCGGACCTGTCCGTTGTGCTGCTCGAGAAGGGGTCCGAGATCGGCGCGCACATCCTGTCGGGCGCCGTGATCGACCCCTCGGGCCTGTCGGCGCTGATCCCCGACTGGAAGGAGAAGGGCGCGCCGCTGACCGTGCCCGTGCGCGAGGACCGCTTCTACATGCTGGGCGAGGCTGGGCAGATCCGCATCCCCAACCTCTTCATGCCGCCGCTCATGTCGAACCACGGCAACTACGTCGCCTCGCTCGGCAACCTCTGCCGGTGGCTCGGCGAGCAGGCCGAGGCGCTGGGGGTCGAGGTGTTCCCCGGCATGTCCTGCTCGGAGATCGTCTGGGGCGAGGACGGGTCGGTCCGCGGCGTCGTCGCGGGCGAGTTCGGGAAGAACCCCGACGGCACGCCCGGCCCGGGCTACGAGCCGGGGATGGAGCTGATCGGCAAGTACGTCTTCCTCGGCGAGGGCGTGCGCGGGTCGCTGTCGAAGCAGGTGGCCGAGCGGTTCGACCTCTACAAGGGCGTCGAGCCCGCCAAGTACGGCCTCGGCATGAAGGAGGTCTGGGAAGTCGACCCCGAGCAGCACAAGGAAGGCCGGGTCGTCCACACGATGGGCTGGCCCCTGGGCGGAAACGCGGGGGGCGGGTCGTTCATCTACCACGCCGCGAACAAACAGGTGTTCCTGGGCTTCGTCGTGCACCTGAACTACGAGAACCCCTACCTTCATCCCTACATGGAATTCCAGCGCTTCAAGCACCACCCGATGGTGGCGGACCTCCTGAAGGGCGGCAAGCGGATCGCCTATGGCGCGCGGGCGATTTCCGAGGGCGGCTGGCAGTCGATGCCGAAGGCGGTGGCGCCGGGCGTGGCGCTGCTGGGCTGTTCGGTGGGGTTGGTGAACGTGCCGCGGATCAAGGGGTCGCACAACGCGATCCTGTCGGGCAAGGCCGCGGCCGAGGCGGCGCACCGGGCGCTGTCCGCGGGGCGGTCGGGCGACGAGCTGACGGACTACAATGCCGAGCTGCGCGAGGGGCCGGTGGGGCAGGACCTGCGGCGGGTGCGCAACGTCAAGCCGCTCTGGTCGAACCGGGGCCTCTTCGCCTCGGTCACGGTGGGGGGCATCGACATGTGGGCGAACCAGATCGGGCTCACGGTGCTGGGCACGCTGAAGCACGGCAAATCCGACGCGGCGGCCACGGGCGAGGCGGCGAAGTTCAAGCCCATCGACTATCCCAAGCCCGACGGCGTCCTGTCCTTCGACCGGCTGACCAATGTCAGCTTTTCGATGACGAACCACGAGGAAAGCCAGCCTGCGCATCTGAAGCTCAAGGATGCGTCCATCCCCATCGCGGTGAACCTGCCCAGATACGCCGAGCCCGCGACGCGCTACTGCCCGGCCGGCGTCTACGAGGTGGTGGAAGAGGTGGGGAAGGCCCCGCGCTTCGTCATCAACTTCCAGAACTGCGTGCACTGCAAGACCTGCGACATCAAGGATCCCAGTCAGAACATCGTCTGGACCGTGCCGCAGGGCGGGGACGGGCCGAACTACCCCGGCATGTAGCGCTTTCGTGAGGCGCGGAAGGCGGGCGCGTCGGCCGCATTGCACGGCGGGGGGCAACGCTCTACCTTGCCTCGGATCGACGCTCAGAAAAGGGGCCGACCATGACGATCCGGACGACCGCCGCCGCCCTGGCCCTCGCCACGGCGCTCGCCTTCGGGGGGGCGCCCGTCGCGGCGGACGGCAATGCCGGCGCCTATCTCGCCGCCCGCATCGCCGCCGTGGACAACGACTATCGCGCCGCGGCCGACTACTACACCCGGGCGCTGGTGCGCGACCCCTCGAACCCGGTGCTTCTCGAGGGGGCGCTGGCCTCGCAGGTGAACGCGGGCGATCTTGACCGCGCGGTGCCGATCGCGTCGCGGATGATCCAGCACGCGCCGTCCGACCAGCTTGCCAATCTCGTCCTCATCGCGCGGGACGCGCGCAACGGCGACTGGGAGACGCTTCTGGCGAACCTCGACGCAGGCCAGTCGGTGGGCCCCCTGTTCGACGGCCTCGCCCGCGCCTGGGCGCAGCTCGGCGAGGGCCGCGTGGCCGACGCGCTCGCCGCCTTCGACACCGTCGCCGCGACGCCTGGCGTGGGGGCCTTCGGGACCTACCACAAGGCCCTCGCGCTCGGATCGGTGGGCGATTTCGAGGGCGCGGCCGAGCTTCTGGCCGGGGCGACAAGTGGGGACCTGCGCCTGACGCGGCGCGGCACCATCGCCTTCGCCGAGATCCTGTCGCAGATCGACCGCAGCGCCGAGGGCGTCGCGCTGCTCGACGCCACGTTCGGACCCAGTTCCGACGCCGCCCTGTCCGAGCTGCGGCGTCAGCTCGCCGCCGGCGCGCCCCTGCCCTACGGCGGCCCAACGGGCGCGCGGCAGGGTGTCGCCGAAGCGGCCTTCGGGATCGCGGGTGTCCTGAACGGCGAGGCGGCGGACGGCTACACGCTCGTCTATGCGCGCATCGCCCAGTATCTCGACCCCGCGAACGTCGACGCCACGCTGCTCGCCGCGTCGCTGCTCGACGCCCTCGGTCAGCACGATCTGGCGACCGACGCCTATGCCGCCGTGCCGGCCGATCACGCGCTCTTCCACATCGCCGAGATGGGACGCGCCGAGGCGCTGCGCGCCGCGGGCGACGCCGAGGCCGCGATCGTGGCGCTGCAGGCGCTGTCCGAAAGCCATGCGGGCGAGGTCACGGTCCATGTCGCGCTGGGCGACGCCCTGCGGCGCGAGGAGCGATTCGGCGAGGCGACCTCCGCCTACGACCGCGCCGTCGCGCTGTTCGACGGCGATTCCGAGGAGCAGTGGCTCGTCTACTTTTCGCGCGGCATCACGCACGAGCGCGAGGACCGCTGGCCCGAGGCCGAGGCCGATTTCCGCAAGGCGCTGGACCTGCGCCCCGACCAGCCGCAGGTGCTGAACTACCTCGGCTACTCGCTCGTCGAGATGAAGACGAACCTTGACGAGGCGCTGGGCATGATCGAGCGCGCGGTCGCGGCGCAGCCCGAGTCGGGCTACATCGTCGACAGCCTCGGCTGGGTTCTCTACCGGCTCGGCCGCTATGACGAGGCGCTCGTCCACATGGAGCGGGCGGTGGAGCTTCTGCCGGTCGATCCGGTTGTGAACGACCATCTGGGCGATGTGTTCTGGGCGGTGGGGCGCAAGCGCGAGGCCGAGTTCCAGTGGCACAGGGCGTTGTCCTTCATCGAGTTCGGCGATTCGAACGACGCCGAACCCGACCGCATCCGCCGCAAGCTCGAGATCGGGCTCGACGCGGTGCTCGAGGAGGAGGGGGCGCCGCCGCTTCGTGTTGCGGATGACGCGCGTTAGGGTCTTTGCGCCGGCGAAGGTCAACCTCGCGCTGCACGTCACGGGCCGCCGGGCGGACGGCTATCACCTGCTCGACAGCCTCGTGGTGTTCGCCGACGTGGGCGACGACCTCATCGTGGGACCGGCGCCGGCGCTCAGCCTGACGGTGCGCGGGCCCGAGGCGGCGGGAGTGCCGGCGGATGCCTCGAACCTCGCGCTGAGGGCGGCTGCGGTGATGGCCGAGGGCGCGGGCGCGGCGCTCGAGCTTGTCAAGAACCTGCCGGCGGCGTCCGGCATCGGGGGGGGGTCGGCCGATGCGGCGGCGGCGCTCAGGGCGATGATGGCGCTGCGCGGGATCGGGCGGGGCGCGCTGGCGGCACGGGCGGCGGAGTTCGCACCGCAGGCCGCGGCGATCCTCGCGCTCGGGGCCGACGTGCCGATGTGCCTTCTGCCGCGGCCGCTGCGGGCGCGGGGCATCGGCGAGCGGCTCGACCCCGTGGACCTGCCGGCGGTGGCGGCGGTGCTTGTCAATCCGCGGGTGGCGCTGCCCACGGCAGATGTCTTCCGCGCGCTCCACGCCCGGGATAATCCGCCGATGCCGGGCGAGCTGCCGGACTTCGCCGACGCGCCGGCGCTCGCGCGGTGGCTGGCCCTGCAGCGCAACGATCTCGAGGCCGCCGCGCTTCGGGTGCAGCCGCTGGTGGCGACGGTGCTGGCGGCGGTGGCCGCGACGGGCGGCTGTCTTCTCGCGCGGATGTCGGGGTCGGGGGCGACCTGCTTCGGCCTTTATGCCACGGAGGCCGAGGCCCTGCGGGCGGCGGAGCGGCTGCGGGCGGAGCGGCCCGGATGGTGGATCGCGCGCACGGTCCTGGGCGACCAGTCTGCCCGGGCGGTGCCGCTTCCGGCCTGAGGCGGGCGCGGCGGGGCGTGCGGACGAGGGGGCTGTCTGCCCCCTCGAACTCCCCCGAGGGTATTTGCGGACAGATGGAGACGGGAAGGGGGAGGGAGGTCAGCTGATCCGGGCGACCACGTAGTCGGCAAGGTCGGTCAGCATGTCCCGGATCGGGTGGGGGGGAAGCGGCGCGAGCGCCGACTTGGCCCGGGCCGCCCAGTCGCGCGCGGTGGCGCGCGAAGTTTCCATCGCGCCGTGGCGGGCGAGGAGTGCCAAGGCCTGCGCGAGGTCGCCGTCCGCCTGGTCGCCCTTCTCGATCACGCGCGACCAGAAGGCGCGCTCGCCGGCGTCGGCCGCGGCGACGGCGCGGATCACGGGCAGGGTGACCTTGCGCTCGCGGAAGTCGTCGCCGAGGTTCTTGCCGGTCGCCGTCGTGTCGCCGCCGTAGTCGAGGAGGTCGTCGACGATCTGGAAGGCGATGCCGAGCGCATCGCCATAGGTCCGGAGTGCGCCGATCGTGGCCTCGTCGCGGCCGGCGATCACCGCGCCGACCTCGGTCGCGGCCGAGAACAGCGCGGCCGTCTTGCCGCGCACGACCTTGAGGTAGATCTCTTCCGTGGTCGCGAGGTTCGCCGCCGCGGTGAGCTGCAGGACCTCGCCCTCGGCGATGGTGGCGGCGGCGTTCGACAGGATGTCGAGCACCCGGAGCGACCCGGTCTCGACCATGAGCTGGAACGACCGGGCGAAGAGATAGTCGCCCACGAGGACCGACGACTTGTTGTCCCACAGGAGGTTGGCCGTGGGCCGGCCGCGGCGCTGGCGGCTTTCGTCGACCACGTCGTCGTGCAGCAGCGTCGCGGTATGGATGAACTCGACCGTCGCCGCGAGGCGGATGTGATGGGGGCCGTCGTGGCCGCACATGCGCGCGGCGGCGAGCGTGAGCATCGGCCGCAGGCGCTTGCCGCCGGCCTCGACGAGATGGGCGGTGACCTCGGGGATGCGGGGGGCGTGTTCGGAGGCCATGCGCGCCCGGATGAGCGCGTTCACGGCCGCCATGTCATCCGCCACGGCGGCGGCCAGCCGTTCCTGGGGTTTCGCCCGCGCCTCGTCCAGGCCCATGATCGTCCTCGCCGTCCGCCTCGACAAACCGGGGGGCGCTCCTTAAGTCCGGAGCATGAGGGAGCTTCTGCGCACCAACGACCCGACCGTCATCGCCTATGCCACCGCCGTCCTCGAGGGCGAGGGTATAGACGTGTTTCAGATGGACGTCCACATGAGCGTCCTCGAGGGGTCCATAGGCATCTTGCCGCGGCGGCTCATGGTGCGGGACGTGGACCATTTCCGCGCCGCGGCGGTGCTGCGCGACCTCGACATCGAGCTTCCGGGCTGAGGCGTGGCGTCGGGCGAGGAGGATCTCACATCCGACGGCTTCCTCGGCGGCCGGCTGCAGGTGCTCCAGCCGCGGGCGGGCTATCGGGCGGGCATCGATCCGGTGCTTCTGGCCGCCGCGGTTCCGGCGCGAAGCGGCGCGCGCGTGCTGGAAATGGGCTGCGGGGCCGGCGTGGCGGCGCTGTGCCTGGGGCGGCGCGTGGCGGGGCTCGAGCTCGCGGGGCTCGAGCTGCAGCCGGAGTATGCGGCGCTCGCGCGGCGGAACGCGGCGGCGAACGGCATCGCGTTCGAGGTGCACGAGGGCGATGTCGCGCGAATGCCCGCGGCGCTGCGGGTGCGGAGCTTTGACCACGTTCTTGCCAACCCGCCCTATTACCGGCGCGAGACGGGCTCGCCGGCGGTGGACGGCGGGCGGGAGGCGGCGCTGGGCGAGGCGACGCCGCTTCTGGAATGGGTGGCCGGCGGCCTGCGGCGGCTCGCGCCGGGCGGGCGGCTCACGATGATCCAGCGAGCGGACCGGCTGCCGGACCTTCTCGCCGCCTTCGAGGGTCGGCGGGTGGCGCTGGCGGTGCTGCCGCTGGCGCCGCGCGCGGGCCGGGAGGCGACGCGGGTGATCGTCGGGGCGGTCAAGGGCGGGCGGGCCGCGTTCCGCCTGCTCGCGCCGCTCGTCCTGCACGAGGGGGCGGCGCATCTGCGGGATGGCGAGGATTACGCCGCTCCGGTCGGAGCGGTCCTGCGCGATGGCGCGGCGCTTCCCGGCTGGGGCGATTAACCTTTCGGCAACGGTTGAACCTCACAGTCGTGTGACGCGAATATGTCGGTCTCGCGTGACACGACTCGGATTGTGTGGTGCACTGAAGGCACCAATGTGCAGAAGGAGGACGCCATGACCTTGAGCTCGCATCTTCAGGAACTTCGGAAGAAGCATCAGTTTCTCTCGGACCAGGTCGAGGCGGCGCAGCGCAGCCCGGCAACCGACGACCTGATGATCACCGACATGAAGAAGCAGAAGCTTCGGCTCAAGGAAGAGATCCAGCGGCTGTCGAACGCCTGAGACCGGCAGCGCTGGCGCGGGCCGCCAGCGCTGCGCCGCCTGCGATGAGGGCCGCCGCCACGAGAAGGGACGGCGTGGCGGGGGTCACCCCCGTGGCGACGAGCGCGAGGGTCGAGAGGAGCGGCGCCGCGTAGGAGGCGACGCCGAGGAACTGGATGTCGCCCCGCTTGACCCCGATGTCCCAGACATAGAAGGCAAGGCCCACGGGGCCGAGGCCGAGCAGCACGATCGCCGTCCAGCCGCCCGCGCCCACGGGCCAGGCCGTGTCCTCGAGCAGGAGGTGGAGCACGGCGGACAGCACGGCCGTGGCGAGGCAGAAGACCGTGACGGCGTCGGTCGGGACCGCAGCGAAGCGGCGGGAGAGGACCGAATAGACCGACCAGGTGAGCGCGCAGAGCCCAGCGAAGACATAACCGAGCGCTGCGCCGCCGCCGAGGCTTTCGCTCGCCCGCAGGACGATCAGCGCGGCCCCCGCGAAGGCGATGAGCGCGCCCGCGAGGTGGCCGGGGCGCAGGCGCTCACCCGGGAGCAGACCCGAGAGCAGAACGATCAGGAGCGGCCAGAGATAGGCGATGAGGCTCGCCTCGGCGGGCGGGGCGAGGCGCAGGGCCGAGAAGTAGAAGGCGTGGTAGCCGAAGAGCCCCGCGATCCCGAGGAGATAGGCGGCGGGCGGCACGGAGCCGAGCCGCGCGAGGCCGCCGGTTGCGGCCGACCAGACGAGGCCCGCGACGCCGCCGATGGCGAAGCAGATCGCGTTCAGCTGGAACGGCGGGACGGGGGCCGTGCGGACGGTCAGAAGCGCGAGGAGCGCCCAGAGAAGGACGGCGAGGAGGCCGATGGCGGTGGCGCGGCCGCGGGTCATGGGGAGTGGGCTCTCCGTTTGGCTCGGGGTCCTGCCCTACACCGCCGCCGCGCCCGGTTCCAGAGGCCCCCTCCCCATCCCTCCCCCGTCCCGGGGGAGGGAGGCGCCCTTCACGTGCGCGACCTCATGGATGACAGGGCTTCCCTCCCCCGGTACGGGGGAGGGAGAGGGAGGGGGTCTCCCCGCCTCGCGCCGTCAGACGAAGAACTGCGCGCCGTTGGCCGAGATGGTCGAGCCGTTGATGAAGCCGGACTCGTCCGCGGCGAGGAACACCACGCAGCGCGCGACTTCCTCGGGCTCTCCCAGCCGTCCGGCCGGGATCTGCGGGATGATGCGCTCGTTCAGCACCTTCTCGGGGATCGCCCGGACCATTTCGGTTCCGATGTAGCCCGGGCAGATCGCGTTCGCCGTGATCCCCTTGGCCGCACCTTCCTGCGCGAGCGACTTCACCAGGCCGAGGTCGCCCGCCTTGGTCGCGGCGTAGTTCACCTGGCCCGCCTGGCCTTTCTGCCCGTTGATCGAGGAAATCACGATCACCCGCCCGAAGCCGCGGTCGCGCATGCCGCCCCAGACCGGGTGGACGGTGTTGAAGACGCCGGTGAGGTTGGTGTCCACGACTTCCTTCCACTGGTCCGGCGTCATCTTGTGGAAGAAGGCGTCGCGCGTGATCCCGGCGTTCGCCACAACGACCTCGACGGGGCCAAGGTCGGCCTCGACCCTGGCGATGC
>DAINOF010000102.1:0-10239 GCA_036735505.1 Paracoccaceae bacterium | reverse complement strand
GACCGCATGAAGCTCCAGCAGGAGATGATGGCGCTCTACAAGGAGAAGAAGGTCAACCCGGCCGCTGGCTGCCTGCCGATCCTCTTGCAGATCCCGATCTTCTTCTCTCTCTACAAGGTGATCTTCGTCACGATCGAGCTGCGCCACGCGCCCTGGCTCGGGCCGTTCCGCGACCTCTCGGCGCCGGACCCCACCTCGATCATCAACCTCTGGGGCCTCCTGCCCTTCGCGGGGCCCGAGCCAGGCTCGATCCTTGCGCTCATCTTCATCGGCATCATGCCCTTGTTCCTCGGCATCTCGATGTGGCTCCAGCAGAAGCTGAACCCGGCGCCGACCGATCCGACGCAGGCGATGATCTTCGCCTGGATGCCTTGGGTCTTCATGTTCATGCTGGGAAGCTTCGCGAGCGGGCTCGTGCTCTACTGGATCGCGAACAACACGATCACCTTCCTGCAGCAATACGCGATCATGCGCAGCCAGGGCTACACGCCCGACCTCTTCGGCAACATCACCTCGGCCTTCCGGCGCAAGCCGGACGAGGCGAAGCCGCCCGAGACGAAGGCCGAGACGAAGACGGGCGCCAAGCCCCCGGCGAAGAAGTGACCGCGCGGCTCGCCCATATCGTCCGGCATCCGCTCAAGGCGATCGGGCGGGAAGAGCTCGAGGCGGTGGCGCTTGCCGCCGGCGCCTGGCTGCCCTTCGACCGGCTCTGGGCTGTCGCCCATGCGGGCGCAAAGCTCGACGGCGGCTGGGGGGTCAAGGCGAACTTCCTGCGCGGCGTGACCGAGCCCGCGCTGATGGCGGTGACCGCGCATCTCGACGCGGCCGAGGGGCGGCTGACGCTCGACCACGCGCAGGCGGGTCGCATCGCGATCCGGCCCGACGACGCGGGCGACACTGCGACCCTCCTCGACTGGCTCGCGCGGCTCTGGCCGGCGGACCTGCCGGCGCCCACCGCAGTCTACAGGGCGGCGGAGGCGCATCTGACCGACGTGCCCGAGCCCTGGCTGTCGATCAACAACCACGCGACGCTGCGGGCTGTCGAACAGAGGGCGGGCCAGCCGCTGTCGATGCATCGCTGGCGCGGCAACCTCTGGATCGAGGGGCTGGCGCCCTGGGAAGAATTCGACCTCGTGGGGCGCAGGCTGCGGGTTGGCGAGGCGGAACTCGAGGTGCGCGTGCGCATCACCCGCTGCAAGGCCACGATGGCGAACCCCGAGACCGGGCGGCGCGACGTCGACACGCTGGCGGCGCTCCGAACCTGGGATCACCTGGACTTCGGCGTCTATGCGGCCGTGACCTCTGGCGGGACCATCCGCAGGGGCGACGCGGTGGAGATCCTCGGGTGAAGCTGCCCTTTCCGGTCGCCGGACCGGACGCGGCGGCGCTCGACGCGGGCCGCGCGCTGTTCCGGGTGCCGGCCGAGTTCGTCAAGGGCGTCGTCGCCATGTCGGGCCTGCCGCCCGCCGACCGGGTCGAGGTCTGCTTCGCTGGCCGCTCGAACGTCGGCAAGTCGAGCCTGATCAACGCTCTGACCGCAAGGCGCAGCCTCGCCCGGGCGTCGAACACCCCGGGGCGGACGCAGGAGTTGAACTTCTTCGCGCTGTCGGACAGCCACTACCTTGTCGACCTGCCCGGCTACGGCTTCGCCAATGCGCCGAAGGACGTCGTGGCCAAGTGGCAGGCGCTCCTGCGCGCCTATCTCGGCGGCCGGGCGACGCTGCGCCGCGCCTTTGTCCTGATCGACGCGCGGCACGGGGCCAAGGCCGTGGACGAAGAGATCTTCACGCTCCTCGACAAGGCCGCGGTGCCGTTCCAGATCGTGCTCACGAAGATCGACAAGATCAGGGAAAGCGACCTCGACGCGGTGCTCGAGCAGGTGCGCGACGCGGCCCGCAAGCATCCGGCCGCCTATCCGGAGCTTGTCGTCACCTCGTCCGAGAAGGGGCGCGGGATCGACGATCTGCGCGCGATCATCGCCACGCTGTGATCGCACGGCGCCCTAGACGTGCTGCGCGCCGTTGATCTCGACCTCGGTGCCCGAGATATAGCTGCTCTCGGCCGAACACAGGAAGTAGATCGCGGCCGCGACCTCGAAGGGCTGGCCGAGACGGCGCATCGGCAGCTGCTCGACGATCTTGTCGGTTCCGGGCGAGAGGATCGAGGTCTCGATTTCCCCCGGCGCGATGGAGTTGACCCGCACGCCGAGCGGCCCGAAGTCATGCGCCATCTCGCGCGTGAGCGCCACGAGCGCCGCCTTCGAGGTCGCGTAGGCGGCGCCTGCGAAGGGATGCACGCGCGACCCCGCGATCGAGGTCACGTTGACCACGGCGCCCTTCGCGGCGGCAAGCTCGTCCCTCAGCCCGCGCGCGAGCACCACGGGCGCGAAGAAGTTGACGTGGAACACCCGCCCCCAGGTGCGCAGGTCCGTGTCGAGCGTCGACAGCCGCGATCCGTCCTCTCCCTTCGGCGAGATGCCTGCATTGTTCACGAGCGCGTCGAGCTTTCCGTCGACCTTCTCGCGGATGCCCGCGATGGCCCGCATCGTGTCGTCCGGGCTCGAAAGGTCGACCTGGATGTGATTGTCCTCGCCTCCCGGCCAGGGGCAGCGGGCGTCGAACGGGTGGCGCGAGCAGGTGAGCACCCGCCAGCCTTCGGCCGAGAACCGCTTGACCGTGGCATGCCCGATCCCGCGGCTCGCGCCGGTGAGCAGAAGCGTCTTCTGGCGGGGGTCGTCCGGCATGGGGGGCATCGCACTTGAGTGCAGGGAAGCGACAGACTAACACATGCGCAACCGAGGGCCAGAGATGAAGACACGCGACATGAACCGCGACTGGATCGCCACGGCGCGGACTCTGAGTTCTGCGCTCCCCTACCTTCAGCGCTACGACGACGCGACCGTCGTCATCAAGCTCGGCGGTCATGCGATGGGCAGCGACGAGGGGCTCGAAAGCTTCGCCCGCGACGTGGTGCTGATGCGGATGGTCGGGGTCAACCCGGTCGTCGTGCATGGCGGGGGGCCGCAGATCAACGACTTCCTCACGCGGCTCGACATCAGGTCCGAGTTCCGGAACGGCAAGCGCGTCACCGACGCGGCCACGATGGAAGTCGTCGAGATGGTGCTCTCGGGCCTCGTCAACAAGCAGATCGTGCAGGCGATCAACGCCCAGGGCGGCAAGGCCGTGGGCATCTCCGGCAAGGATGCGAACCTGATGGTCTGCACGCAGACCGATCCCGACCTCGGGCTCGTCGGCACGCCGATCACGATGAACCCCGAATTCCTCCGCTCGCTCGCCGCGGCCGAGATCATTCCGGTGATCGCACCGATCGGCGCAGGCCCGAACGGCGAGACCTACAACGTCAACGGCGACACCGCGGCGGGCGCCATCGCGGCGTGCCTCCAGGCCGACCGTCTGCTTCTTCTGACCGACGTCGCCGGGGTGAAGAACGCGGCGGGCGAGGTCATCACCGAGATCACCCCCGACCAGATCCGCGAGATGATCGCCGACGGGACGATCGCGGGCGGGATGATTCCGAAGACCGAGACCGCGCTTGAGGCGATCAAGGGGGGCGTGCGGGCGGTCGTGATCCTCGACGGCCGGGCGCCCAATGCCTGCCTTCTCGAGCTCTACACCGATCATGGCGCGGGCAGCCTGATCCGCCGGCCGCGCTAGGCGCAGGCCATGACGCTGACGCTGATCCTGACGCGGCATGCCAAGTCCGACTGGGGCACGCCGGGCCTCGCCGACTTCGACCGCCCGCTGAACGACCGGGGCCGGCGCGCGGCGCCCCGGCTTGGCGCCTGGCTTGCCGGGAAGGGGTACCGGCCGGACGACGTGGTGCTGTCGGGGGCGCGCCGCACGGTCGAGACCTGGGCCGGCATGGCGCCGTCCTTCGATCCCGCCCCGCCCGCCCGTATTGACGCGACGCTCTACGATGCCCCCGCCGAGGCGATCCTCGCGGCCCTCAACCGCTCGCGCGCGCCGACCATGCTGCTCGTCGGCCACAACCCCGACATCGCGGAGTGCGCGCGGCGCCTCGCCATCGCCGCCCCGCCGCATCCGCGGTTCGGCGACTATCCGACCGGCGCCACCACCATCTTCCGCTTCTTTCGCGATGCGTGGGAGACCGTCGGATGGGGCGAGGGCGAAGTCGCCGACTTCGTGGTGCCGCGCGACCTCGACGCCTAGATCCGGCTCAGCGGAACGGCAGCGCGTAGAGCAGGCCGCCCTGCGTGTACTGGGCGTTGAGCCCGCGGGCGAGGCCCACGGGCGTCGCCACGCCGATGTTGCGCTCGAACACCTCGCCGTAGTTCCCGACCGCGGCGATCACCCGGGCGGCCCAGTCCCTGTCGAGCCCCATCATCGCGCCAAGATCGTCCTCGGTGCCGAGAAGACGGTTGACCTCGGGGCTCGCGCTCGGGGCCGAGGCGAGTTCCATGACATTGGCCGAGGTGACGCCGAGTTCCTCGGCGGCGATCATCGCGTTGAGCGTCCAGCCGACGATGTCGCTCCAGGCGTTGTCGCCGTGACGCACGACCGGGCCCAGCGGTTCCTTCGAGATGATCTCGGGCAGGATGATGTGGTCTTCGGGCGCGGGAAAGGTCGCCCGCGTCGCGGCGAGCGCCGAGGCGTTGGTCGAGTAGACGGTGCACTCTCCCGCGAGGTACCGCTCCTGTCCCTCGGCGTTCGAGGCGACGGGGACCGGCCGGTAGGTGATGTTGTTCACGCGGAAGAAGTCGTCGAGCTTCCTCTGCGCCATCGTGGCGGTGGAGACGCAGACCGGTTGGTCGAGGAGGTCCTTGGCCGAGGTCACGCCGAGGTCGCGCCGGACCATGAAGGCCTGCCCGTCGTAGTAGTTGATCCCCGTGAAATCGAGCGCGAGCGAGGTATCGCGCGAGAAGGTCCAGGCCGAGTTGCGGACCACGACGTCCACACGGCCCTCGCCCAGCGCGGCGAAGCGATCCTGTTCCGTCAGGGGCACGAACTCGACCGCCGTCGCGTCGCCGAGGACGGCGGCAGCGATGGCGCGGCAGAAGGCGACGTCGAAGCCCTGCCATACTCCTCCCGCGTCGCGCGCGGCGAACCCCGCCAGCCCTTCGTTCGTCCCGCAGCGCAGCGCGCCCCTCGCGCGCACGTCGTCCAGTGTCGCCGCCCCGGCGGCACCCGCGGTCGAGCCGGCCACCATCAGCACCGCGAGAAACGGAGGCTTCATCATGCGTACCTCTTCCGACCGGTCGATCGACCGAGGCGGGTCGCCGGGGCGATGCGCGGGCTTTCCCGCCGCCCCCTGCTCACCGCCTCCCCCTTCGCGCGCGACTGTGGAAGCGATTCCGCTCGCAGGTCAACCCTTGCGAGGCCGGCTCGCCGCCTGCTCTGGCCTCCGGCCTACGCCAGGGCCGACAGACCGGGCGGTTCGGCCAGGCGCAGGAAGCGCAGGGCCTCGAGGAACTCGCCCAGCCGTCGCGCCGCCGCGGCCTCGGCGTCCTCGTCGCGCCCCCACTGCGCGGCCTGCCAGTCCTCGTCGATGCGCGACAGGGCCCACCCCTGCTCTGCCGTCAGGTCTCCGCGTTCGACCGCGAGCCCGATCACGAGCGAGCCGGATAGCGCGACAAGCTCGTGCAGCGCCGTCAGCCGCCAGGCCGAGCCGCGGCCGACCTCGGCCGCAAGCCGGTCGAGCGCGTCGGGCGGCTGCGCTATGGGCACGATTCCCTTCGTCGGCCGAAGCCGCGCGCCGATCCGGGACGCCGCCCAGTCGAGCAGCGGATCCCAGGACTCGGCCTGCCGCGCGACGAGCTCGGCCGGCGCCTCGGCCCGGTAGCACACCAGATCGGTCTCGGCGAAGGCGGCCACGATCCGGGCCACGGCCTCGAACTCGACCGCGACGCGATCCTGCGCGGTGTTCGACAGCCGGGTCATCGGCATGGCGGCGGGGCGCACGACCTCGTCCTGCCGGCGCCACTCCTCGGACACGGCCTCGGCGAGGGGCCGGCTCGGCAGGAGAAGGGGCGCGCGGCTGATGGGGCCGCTGAGCGGCCGGCCGTCGAGCCGCACGGTCCAGCCGCCGCCGGGCTCGGCCACGGCCGAGACCTCGGCCCAGAACCGCTTCAGCTGCCATTCCGCCATGGCCGCTCCTGCGCGCTGGCGTCGAACGGGTCGGCGGGCGCCTCGCCCTCGCGCCACTCGAGCGTCTTCCACGTCCGCATCATGTGGTCGGGAAGCGGCGCGGTGACGGTGACGGTGTCGCCGGTGATCGGGTGGACGAACCGGATCGAGCGCGCGTGGAGGTGCAGCTTGCGGCTGATCTCGCCGCCGAGTTGCGCCCCCCAGCCCTCGCCCGCGTTCTCCTGCCCCGATCCGCCGTACTTCCCGTCGCCGACGATCGGGTGGCCGATCTCGGCCATGTGGGCGCGCAGCTGGTGCGTGCGCCCCGTCACGGGGACGAGCGCCACCCAGGATACCCGGGTGCCGAGCGAGGACAGCACCGCGTAGTCCGTCGTCGCGCGCTTGGCGTCGGGCGTGGCATCGACCTCGCCCGGAAGGACGCAGCGCATCTTCTCGCCCTCACCCCCGCTGCCCCGGCCCGGCGCCTTGACCAGACCGAAGCGGATCGTACCCGACTTCGGATGCGGCACGCCCGCCACGGCCGCCCAGTAGATCTTCCGCGTCTCCCGCCCCCGGAACGCCTCGGACAGCCTGCGCGCGATGCGCGCCGACCGGGCGAGAAGCAGGACGCCCGAGGTGTCCTTGTCGAGCCGGTGGACGAGCAGCGGCTTTTCCGAGCGCCCGAACTTCAGCGCATCGGCCAGCGCGTCGACGTGCCGGCTGCCCTGCCCGCTGCCGCCCTGGCTCGGCAGCCCCGGCGGCTTGTTCAGCGCGATGATGTGGTCGTCCATCCAGAGGACGGCGCGCTGGATCATC
This sequence comes from Paracoccaceae bacterium, assembly GCA_036735505.1. Lineage (GTDB taxonomy): Bacteria > Pseudomonadota > Alphaproteobacteria > Rhodobacterales > Rhodobacteraceae > DAINOF01. Next base: position 3,319 of record DAINOF010000102.1, on the reverse strand, counting down.
TCGGCGTCGGTCTCGGACGGGGGCGGGGCGCTTCTGGCCGGCCGGTCCTCGGCCTCGGGAAGCGGCGGCACGCGGATCGCCTGCCCGGCCTCGATGCGGGTCGCGCCCTTCACGCGGCCGCCGTCGACGCGGATCTCGCCCTTGCGGCACAACTTCTCGACGCGGATCTGGCTGATGTGGGGGAAGTGCGCCCGGAACCAGCGGTCGAGCCGCAGCCCGTCCTCTTCGGGCGTCACCGTGACCGTCTGCACGCCGCTCATGCGAAGGCCCCCCGCGCGATCCAGAGGCCGGCAGCGAGCGCGAGGAGGGAGAGACCGACCGACAGGACAACATAAAGCGCCGCGCCCGCAAGATCGCCGCGCTCGTAGAGCGACACCGCCTCAAGCGAGAAGGCCGAGAAGGTCGTGAAGCCGCCGAGGATGCCCGTCGTCACGAAAGGCGAGGCCTGGAGGCCCCGCTGCGCCGCGACACCCACGACGAGGCCCATGAGGAACGAGCCCAGCACGTTGACCGCGAGGATCGCGACCGGAAACGGCGTCTGCCCCAGCATCCGGACCACCCAGATGCCGGTCAGGTATCGCAGCGAGGCGCCGATCGCGCCCCCGAGCGCCACTTGGAGAAGGGTCGGAAACATGCGCGCTCCTTGCGGCGGCGCGCTCCGCTTGTCAACCGGACCGCTTCTCGCGGAGCTTCGCGAAGTACTCCGCGCGGCGCTTCAGGTCGCGCTCGAACCCGCGCTCCACCGGCGCGTAGAAGACCTGCCGCGCCATGCCGTCGGGGAAGTAGTGCTGCCCGGAAAAGCCGTCCTCGGCGTCGTGGTCGTAGGCGTAGCCCGCTGCGTAGCCCTGGTCCTTCATCAGCTTGGTCGGCGCGTTCAGGATGTGCTTGGGCGGCGGCTCGGACCCGGTGCGGCGCGCGGCCGCCATCGCCGCCTTGTAGGCGGTGTAGGCCGCGTTCGACTTCGGCGCGAGCGCGAGGTAGACGACCGCCTGCGCAAGCGCCAGTTCGCCTTCGGGCGAGCCCAGCCGCTCGTAGGTCTGCCAGCCGTCGAGGCAGACGGCCTGCGCCTGCGGGTCGGCGAGCCCGATGTCCTCGACCGCCATCCGCGTCAGGCGGCGCGCGAGATAGCGCGGGTCCTCGCCGCCGTCGAGCATCCGGGCGAACCAGTAGAGCGCGGCGTCGGGGTCAGAGCCCCGGATCGACTTGTGCAGCGCCGAGATCAGGTTGAAATGCGCGTCGCCCGACTTGTCGTACTGCGCCGCGCGCCGCTGGAGGCGGGCGGCGAGCGCCTCGGGCCCGATCCTTTCGGCCAGCGACCAGCCCGCCACCTGCTCGACGATGTTGAGAAGCGCCCGCCCGTCGCCGTCGGCGAGCCCGATCATCGCCTCGCGCGCCTCGGGGGTGAGCGGCAGGGCGCGGCCGAGCGCGGTCTCTGCCCGCTGAACCAGCCGGTCGAGATCTGCGGGCGCGAGACGCTCGAGCACCATGACCTGCGCCCGCGACAACAGCGCCGAGTTCAGCTCGAACGACGGGTTCTCGGTCGTCGCGCCGACAAGAAGGATGGTGCCGTCCTCCATGTGCGGGAGGAAGCCGTCCTGCTGCGCCTTGTTGAAACGGTGGATCTCGTCGACGAACAGCAGCGTCCCCTGGCCGGCGCGGCGGCGAAGCCTTGCTTCCTCGAACACCTTCTTGAGGTCCGCCACGCCGGAGAAGATCGCGCTGATCTGCACGAAGCGAAGCGCGGTCTCGGTGGCGAGAAGTCGGGCGATGGTGGTCTTGCCCACGCCGGGCGGCCCCCAGAGCACGAGCGAGGACAGCTGGCCCGAGCCGAGCATCGCGCCGAGCGGGCCTTCCGGGCCGAGAAGCTTCTCCTGTCCGATCACGTCCGACAGACGCGTGGGCCGCAGGCGGTCGGCCAGCGGTCGCTGGCGGTCCTGCGCTTCCCGGGGAGCGTCCTGATCGAAAAGGTCGGCCACCGGTGGATCGTAATGGGGCGCCGGAGCCGAGGGAAGGGCGTTTCCCCCAAGGGAGCGCCCAGGCGTTGTCAGTGCAGCAACTTGATGAGGTTCATCAAGATCGCATCGTCCTTCAGGCTTGCGGAGACGTCATGGGCCACGAAGACGCGGCCTCACTCCGAGAAATGCGAGGCCCCGGGCGCTTTCCCGTGGAGGACGGATACGCCGCGCGAGCGGGCATCCTTCGCGCGTCATCCACGCCACCCCAGGGGCAAGGCTCGGGAGCCTGACCTCGGTCAGACCCGATGACCGGCCTTCGCAACCTGTACCTTTAGGCAGGTTGCACGGCCAGAATGCAACCTTAAATTGCTCGTCACCGCTGACTATCATGCAAAGGGGGAAACGGTGACGACACGGCAGAACGGCGGCAAGAACGACACCCTCGCGAGATTGCCGGAGGACCGGCGCCGGGAGGTGCTTGAGTTCCTTACGGCCAGCGCGGCCCCCATCGACGCGAACCAGCCGGCTTCGGACGTGGTGCTTGCATCCGTCGCGGCCGCGGCAATCCTTTCGGGAGATCCCCGTCACTGACGCGGGACGGCAGGCGCCGCGGCGGGGGCTGCCCGCCTGCGGCGCTGGCCTGAAGGATCACTCCTCGGCGGCGGCCTCGGCCTCGAGCCGCGCGCGATCCCCGGCACCCTTCGCCGCCGGGTCGCGGTCGACGAGCTCGACGATGGCCATCGGCGCCATGTCGCCATAGCGGAATCCCGCTTTCAGGACACGGACATAGCCGCCGTTCCGCTCCTTGTAGCGGGGGCCCAGGATGTCGAACAGCTTGGCGACATAGGCGTCCTGCTTGAGCCGCGCGGCGGCCTGGCGGCGGGCGTGCAGGTCGCCCCGCTTGCCCAGCGTGATCAGCTTGTCGACGACCCGCTTGAGGTCCTTGGCCTTGGGCAGGGTGGTCTTGATCTGCTCGTGTTCGATGAGCGATCCGGCCATGTTCGAGAACATGGCCTTGCGGTGTTCATGGGTGCGGTTCAGCTTCCGGTAACCGGCTCCGTGACGCATTTTCTCAATCCTTTCCGTGTTTTGCTTTGTCCGGCGACCCCTGCGTCGGGGCCGCTCTCCTTGGGGCGGGATTGCCCATCTTCAGCGTATGGAAACCGTATGGCTCGCGTATGGAAACCGTATGGCTTCGCGGGCGGGCGGGGATCACCCCGCCCAACCGTTTCAGAACTGGTCCTCGTACTTCTTGGCGAGGTCCTCGATATTCTCGGGCGGCCATTCCTCGACATCCATGCCGAGGTGAAGGCCCATGCCCGACAGCACTTCCTTGATCTCGTTGAGCGACTTCCGCCCGAAGT
>DAINOF010000101.1:0-10715 GCA_036735505.1 Paracoccaceae bacterium | reverse complement strand
GACAGGGGGACGGCATGCCAGGGGTATCGGTGGACGGCATCGCCATGCGCTTCGGTCAGGTCGAGGCGCTCCGCGACATCACGCTCGACGTCCCGGACGGTGCCTTCGTGACCCTCCTCGGGCCCTCGGGCTGCGGCAAGACCACGCTTCTCAACATCATCGCGGGCTTCCTGACGCCGACCCGCGGGCGCGTCCGGATCGGTGGGAAGGACGTCACCCCGGTCAGCCCCGAACACCGCGACACCGCCATGTGCTTCCAGTCCTACGCGCTCTTCCCGCACCTGAGCGTCGCCGACAACGTCGCCTTCGGCCCGCGCCAGAAGCGCCTCCCGCGCGCCGAGATCGCCGCACGGGTGGGCGACCTCCTGCGCCAGCTGGGGCTCGAGCCGCACGCGGCCAAACTCCCCAACGCGCTCTCGGGCGGCCAGCAGCAGCGCGTGGCGCTGGCACGCGCGCTGGCGGTGGCGCCGGGCGTGGTGCTGTTCGACGAACCCCTGTCGAACCTCGACGCCAAGCTGCGCGACCAGGTCCGGACCGAGATCCGCACCCTGCAGCGCCGCGTCGGCTTCACCGCCGTCTACGTCACGCACGACCAGGCCGAGGCGCTTGCCATGTCGGACGAGGTCTTCCTGATGAACGACGGCGTCATCGAGCAGTCGGGCAGCCCGCGCGACATCTACTTCCGCCCACGCACCCGCTTCGTGGTCGACTTCATCGGCGCGGCAAACATCCAGTCCGGCGACATCGCCGGCGGGCTCCTGCGGACACCCTTCGGCCCCCTGCGGGTGGACGCCGCCGACAGCGCCGGGCGCTACGTGTCCTGGCGTCCCGAGACGGCGGTCCTGGCCAAGGCGGGCGCGCTTTCGGGCAGGGTCGCGCACGTCGCCTTCCAGGGCGCGTACCTCGACCTCTTCGTGACCGCCGAGGACCAGACGCTCCGCCTGCAGGTGCCCGGCTGGCTCGACCTTGCCGAAGGGCAGACCGTCCGCTTCGACGTCCCGCCCGCCGGCGTCGTCGTGCTCGAGGACCGCGTCCATGCCTAAGGCGCTCAAGGTCGCGCTCCTGCTGACGCCCGCCCTCGGGCTTGTGGTGGGAACGATGTCGCTTGTGATCTGGCGGGCGGTCGCGCAGTCCCTCGGCCTCTTCAACTTCAACGGCGAAGACGTGCTGAGCCTGCGCCACTGGGCCGAGATGTTCGGCACCCGGCGCTACTGGAACGCGCTCGAATGGTCGGCCTACGTCGCCACCACCTCAGCGCTGTTCACGCTGGCCATCGCCTATCCGCTGGCGCTCTGGCTGCGCAAGCCCTTCGCCGGCTCCACCCTTCTGTCGGCGCTGATCAAGGCGCCCTACTTCGTGCCGGGCCTCGTGGCGGTGTTCCTGCTGCTGAACGTCATCGCCTTCCACGGGATCGTGAACGAGGCGCTGATGTGGGTCGGGCTGACCGACCGTCCGATCCGCCTGCAGAACGACCGCAATGGATACGGCCTCATCGCGCTGCAGGTCTGGAAGCAGCTGCCGCTGGCCTTCCTCCTCCTGCAGGGCGCGGTGCAGGCGATCCCCGATCCGGTCCTGAACGCCGCGCGCGATCTGGGCGCCGGCCGCTGGGCGAGGTTCCGCAAGATAATCCTGCCGCTCACCGCCCGGGCGATGCAGGCGGCCTCGATCCTGATCTTCATCAACGTGGCGGGCGACTTCACCTTTCAGGCGACCGTTGGGCCGACGCAGGAGAACAGCCTCGCCACCCTCATGGTGCAGTACCAGGGCACCAACTACGGCGACTGGAACGCCGCCGCGGTGGTGGGGGTGACGCTGATGGTCGTCTCGCTTCTGGGCGCGGTCCTCTTCACCGCGCTGGTGCAGGGGCTGACCCGCGCGATGGAGCGTGCCTGACATGGCCCTGCCGCGCCTCGACACCCTTCTCGCCAGTCTTCTGGCCGCGGTCTTCGTGCTCTGGCTGCTGGTGCCCTTCGCGATGGCGCTCCTGTGGTCGCTCGTCGATCCGGGCACGCCCTGGAGCTATCCCGACGTCCTTCCCCCGGCCCTGTCCTTCGGCCGCTGGGTGCTGATGTGGGAGACGACGTCGCTGCCGACCGCGATGTTCAACTCCTACACCCTGGCGCCGGTCGCGGCCGTCACCGCGATCCTGCTCGCGGCGCCCACCGCCTACGCCTTCGCCCGCATCGACTTTCCCGGCAAGACCGCGGCGCAGATCGTCACGCTGATCCCGCTGGTCCTTCCGGGCTTCGTGACGGCGGTGTTCTTCGCCTCGATCCTCGTGTCGGTCGGCGCCTATTCCCGCTATGCCGCGATCCTTCTCGGCCATGTCGTCCTGTTCATCCCCTACGCCGTCCGGATCCTGACGGTCAGCTTCGCGCTGGTGAACCAGGACGTCGTGAACGCCGCCCGCGATCTCGGCGCCTCGCCCTGGGGGGTGTTCCGCGCCGCCTTCTGGCCGGTGCTGAAGCCGGGCGTCATGGCCGCGTTCCTGATCGTCTTCATCCTGTCGATCGAGGAATTCGCGCTCGCCTTCATCGTGGGAAGCCCGTCCTTCACGACGATCCCGACGATCCTCTTCTCCTATCTCGGCTACGACTTCATCCGCCCCAACGCGGCGGTCGTGGCGCTGATCCTCGTCGTTCCGAACGTGCTCCTGATGCTCGTCCTCGAACGGCTCCTGCAATCGGCCAACCCCGCGAACCTGTCGGGCAAGGGCTGATGATCCCCCGTCGTCCAACAACCGGAGTTCTTTCCATGTCGCGTTTCCCCATCCTCGGCACGGCCGCCGTCCTGGCCCTGTTGTCCGCCACCGCCCAGGCCGACGAGGCCCTCCTGTCCATGTCCTGGGACGAGATCGTCGCCCAGGCGAAGGACGAGGGCGAGGTCAACTGGTTCGTGTGGTACTTCGAGCCCGAGTTCCGCACCATCGTCGCCGACTTCGAGGCCGCCTACGGCATCAAGGTCACCATTCCGGACGTCAAGGCGGCCGATGACGTGCTGAACAAGATCATCGCCGAGCAGGGGCTCGAGGCCACCGACGTCGACCTGATCGCCATGGGCGGATCGACCGCACTGCGCATCGACCCGGCCGAGCTGTTCATGGGTCCCTATCTGCCCGCCCTTCCCGGCGCCGAGGCCCGCAGCGACAAGATCGAGGGCGGTGACTGGAAAGGCCACGCCGTGCAGTTCTGGGGCAACCAGACCGGCATCGGCTACGACCCCGACCGCGTGGCCGAGGCCGACCTTCCCGAGACCCTGGCCGAGTTCGAGGCCTGGATGGCGGCCAACCCCGGCATGTTCGGCTTCAACTTCGAGAACGGCGGCTCGGGTCCGTCCTTCGTCCACAACGTCGCGCGCAACATCCTCGGCATCACGATGGACAGCACCGTCGCCGAGGTTCCCGACCTCCAGCCGGTCTACGACTGGTTCATCGCGCAGGAGGACAACTACGTCATCACCGCCTCGAACGCGGACTCGATCACCCGCATGAACGCGGGCGAGTTCTCGATGATCGCCGTCTGGGAGGACCATATCGGCGGCCTGATCAAGCGCGGCGAGGTCGCCGACCGCTTCAAGGTCTACGTGCCTGACTGGGGCATGAACGGCGGCGGCAACGTCGTCGCGATCCCGAAGAACGCGGCCAACCCGGCCGCGGCGCTTGTCCTGGCGGAGTGGCTGTCCTCGGCCGATGTCCAGACCCGCTTCAACCGCGAGTTCGGCACGGCGCCCGCCAATACCGGCGCGGACGCCTCGTTTGCGCTGATCCCGCTCGAGGACCGGGCCAACCAGACGCTCTGGGGCGCGCCGCTGGCCTCGGGCGACGTCGTTCCCGCCGTGATCGAGAACGTGTTCCAGCGCTGATCGGACCGCGGCCCGGCGCCTCGACGTGCCGGGCCGCCCCCTTCCGTAATGGCGGGAGCCTCCGCGTCCTTCCCCCCTTGTCCCGAGCCTTTCCATGACCTTCGCTGCCCCGTCGCTCGACGCCGCTCTCCGCGCGATCCACCGCCACCCCTGGATCGTGTCCCACCGCGGCGACTGGACGCGCCTGCCCGAGAACTCGGTCGCCGCCGTGGACAGCGCCGCGCGGCTCGGTGCGGACATGGTCGAGATCGACGCGCAGGCGATCGCCGACGGAACGCTCGTGGTGATCCACGACGACACGCTCGACCGAACGACGAACGCCACCGGCCCCGTCTCGGCGCTTACCGAGGCCGACCTTCCCGGGCTGGTGCTCCGCGAAGGCTTCGGGGACGCCGCGCCGCTCACCGACCATCCGCTGCCGCGCCTCGCGGACCTGCTTGCCGCCGCGCGGGGCCGGGTCCTTCTCAACATCGACACCAAGCACCGGCGCGATCTCGATGCGGTCTGCGATCTCGTGCTGCGGATGGGGATGCAGGATCAGGTCCTGGTCAAGATGGTCGTCGACGACCGGGACGGCGGGGCCGAGTTCACCCGCGCGCCCTGGTTCGGACGGCTGGCCTTCATGCCGCTCGTCGTCGATGCGCCGAAGGGCGGCCTGCGCGTGGCCGTCGAACGGGCCGCCGCCGCGACGCGCGCCCGTATCGTCGAGATCATGTTCCACGACCTCGACGAACTGCGCGACCTCGCCGCCCGTCTCGCGCCCGAGGGCGTGGCGCTCTGGACCAACACGCTCGACCCGGTCCACTCGCTCGATCTCAGCGACAGCCGCGCGCTCCGCGCACCCGCGCAGGTCTGGGACGTCCTTCTCGAGGCCGGGGTGCGCGCCATCCAGACCGACCGGACCGAGGCGCTGGCGCGGCAACTCGGAAGATCGCCCGGCGCCTGATGGCGCCGGAGAGGCTGCGGCGCGCGGGTGGCGCAGCCCGGATCGGTCCGAGGATGGCGCAGCCGAGGCGGTCCATGGTCCGAGGGCGACCGCTCGAGGGCAGGACGCTTGACCGGTCGGCCTCGTCTTGCGACCCTTTCGTCAACCGGCAGGCCACTCGGGGAATGTCGGTGGACGAAACTCGAGGAGTGTGGCCGATGGCTCGCCCACGTCATCTTGCGCGGCCGCGTGCGATCTTCGTCGCTCTGTCCCTCGCTGCCGCAGCGGCAACGCCCTCGGCGTCGCAGACCGGATCCTACCGCGCCGTCGCGGATCGTCTTGAGGCGGCAGACCGGATGGACGTCGGGCGCTGCCGCATCGACGATGCGGGTGGCGGAGCGGTGCCGCCCGAGGCCGCGCGGCAGAAGGTCGGGCTCCGCTTTCGCCGCGACCTCTGGGAAGTCGGCACGCTGGGCGATCTCGGGACGTATCTGTGCCTGTCGGGGGGCCGGATGGACTACCGCAAGGCCGGCGAGGCCGCGATCATCCCGGGCGAGGTGACGCTGACGCTCGACCTCGCCGAAGGCTACGGGCTGCGGCTGTCCTGCACCCCGAACGGCAGCTTCCTCAACTGCGGCTCGGTGCACGCCCGCGGCGGCCGCCCGCTGGAGCGCCTGCAGAACCTTGCCGCCCCGTTGCCGGGCGTCGGTGTGGCGGACGGTGTGGACAACTTCCTGGGACTTCTGGCGCGCGGGCCGCAGTCCATCGTGGACTGGACCGCCAGCGGCCGCGAGTACTGGCTGGAGACCTTTCTCTGGCTGGCGAGGGACATCCGCAGCGCCGAGGACTTCCAGACGGACGGGATCGACGTCCTCGAGGCAGAGGCGATGGCGACGGTCGCCGCCACGCAGGGGACGATCTTTCCCGAACTCGACGCGCGGCCGACGGAGGGCGACCATCTGTGGATCGACCTCTTCTGCGGGTCGGACCTCCGGGAACAGGAGCTGGTGGAGGGGGCGGCGGCCGTGCCCTGCGTCGCGACGTTGCTGACGGCCCCGCAGGACCCGGGCGAACGCGCCGCGCTGGCCGCGCGATATGCGCTGGCCGAGGTCGCCCAGCTTGAGGGCGACGATCCCTTTCCGACGCAAGCGCCCCGTCGGCTGGTGTACCTCGGGCCGGATGACGGGCGCCTCGTGCTGCTGGGGCTCATCGACCTTCCGGACGCCGAGATGCGCAACCTCGGCCGGCTTGTCGTGCTGGCATCCCGGGCCATCGGCGGTCTCGAGGAGCAACAACGCGCGCTCGAGACGTTCAGGGCGCTGTCGACACGCTGACCGGCAGGACCGGGCGGCCAGCGACGTCCCCATGATGCTCCATCCCGCTCAGCCGTCGGAGCCTTCGGGCGAAACCCGGCGCGGTCGGATCGCCTGACGAGCCTCTCATCGGAGCTTCCCTGGAGACATCAGACTCCGCCCGGTAGGTCCCGGGGCGAACAGGGAGACTTGCGCAAGAATCGCGCCACCGGCGGGCACGCGGGGTGGTTCGAGGCCATCGGGCTGTCGCCGCCCGACTGGCTGGCCTATGGGCCGGTGCCGACGATCCTGATCCTCGGGCTGCACGACATGCCCTTCGTGATCCTGCTGGTCGGCGGGGCGCTGCGCAACATCGACGCGCAACTCGAGGAGCAGGCGCGGGTGCTCGGCGCCAGTTCCCGGCAGGCGGCGCTGCGGATCGCGATGCCGCTGATGCGCCCGGCGCTTGTCTCGGCCGCGATCCTCGTCTTCGCCGAATGCATCGGCGATTTCGGCGTGCCCTACGTGATGGGCCTTCCGGCCAGCTTCGACGTGCTGTCGGCCTCGCTCTGCAGGGCGGTGAACTCGCGTCAGGAAGGCATGGCGGCTGGCTCACGAACGACTTCGGGCATAGCTTCGACTGGACCCACGACGGGCAGATCCTCGCTGCCCGCGTGGCGCGCGACGGAATGGCCGAGATCCTGCTCTACGGACGCGACGGGACCGTCCGAAGCATCGTTCCGCGCCTCGAGGAGCCGCTTGCAGGCATGCCGGTGCCGGCGCAACCCGCCTTCCTTGTCGGTTCCATGGGCGCCGACCTGCGCACCTTCGTCTACGATCATGACGGCAACCGTCTTGCGGAACTGGCGGCGGACATCGGCTATGCGCGCTTCGTGCGCGACGGCATGACGATCGCCGTCTCGGACTTCGACAACGTGCAGAGGACCTCGGACGCTCAGGTTCGTGTCTGCACGCTCCGGGGCGCTCCCCTCGAGGCGACGCCGGCGGATCATGCGCCCTTCGACCATCACATCCATTCCCCTGAGGGCGCGCTTGTCGGGTCGATGGCGGGGCCTGTGCGGACGACCTACCACGGCGACGACCTGCCGGAGCAGCTGGCGCTCCACGCCGCTGCCGTGGCGCTGATCGGCGAGGGCGCCGTCGCCGCGCCGGAGGCGGTCGAGACCCCGTCGGTCGACGCGGCATCGGCGGCCTTCGCGCGCGAGGCCGAGCGGCGGCTGCTGACGGGCGACCGCACCGGCGCCATCGTCGCGGCGCTCAAGGGGCTGCCCGAAACCCCGGACAACGCCGATCCCGAGCGTTTCAAGGCGGCGCATCTGCTGCTCTATCGCAGCGCGGCGGCCCGTGTGCTGCGCCTTGCCCTTGATCCGTCGATGATCCCGCTCGTCGGACCGACCGGGCGCGTCATGGTCGTCAGCGGCGAGCGGCCGATGCTACGCGATGCCCGATGGAAGGCCACTGACGATTGGTGAGGTGGTCAGGCCCGTCCTGTCGTGCAACGGACATCCATGGCACGCGATAGCAACCTGCTTGCAAGCAAGTTCCAGTTCGGAATTTTGGAGCGGGCGAAGAGATTCGAACTCTCGACCCTTACCTTGGCAAGGTAATGCTCTACCCCTGAGCTACGCCCGCGTCCTTTGGGTGAGCGGTGATGTATAAAGTCCCGCGGCGTGTCGCAAGAGGGAATTTGATGCAGGCCGCGCTTTGGCGCTCGGGTCACTCGGCGACGAAACTCCCGATCACCTGCGTCTCGAGGTCGAGGATGCCGATCCGGCCCCCGACCTCGTCGGCGCCGGGGCCGAAGAAGGCGCCCTGCGTCCCGGCCGCGCTCGCGTCCCGCGACAACAGGAACGGCAGGCCCGAGGAGGTGGCGCTTCCGCCCGCGAAGGTCGCGCCCGAGATCACGCCGCCCGCGATGTCGATCCTGCCGGTGGCCGCGACGGGCTCGGGCCCCGCGCCGGCGCCCTGCCGGGTGCCGCCGAGACCGGTAAGCTCGATCCGCACCCGCCCCGCGCCGAAGTCGGCGCCGACGCGGGCGGTGCCTGTGAGGCTGTAGCTGTCGAGCGAATCCACCGCCAGAAGCACGGCGCGTCCGCTGTAGGAGACCCCGCCCGAGACCGGCAGGTCCGAGGGCAGGCTCGGGATGCCGAGGACGCCGAAGTAGGACGCACCGCCCGACGTCGCCGCTGCGACGCGGACATATTCTGTGCCGGCGGGATCGGTGAGGTCGAGGAAGCCGCCGCCGTCGAGGCTGATCCGTGTCCGGGCGGCGTCGAGCTGCCCCGCGAGGAGCGCGCCCGTCACCCGGCCCGAGCCGAGGCTGACCCCGCCAGACGCGTCCCGCACCGTCCCGTCGCCCTCGACGGCAAGGAGGAGGAGAGCGGCGTCGGCCTGGGTCCCCACCGCGAAGGAGGGATCGCCCGGCGGGGCGTCCCCACTTGGAGCAAAGCCTGACAGATCGTCGCCCGTGCTGCCCGAGCCGCCCCCGCCAGAGCTGCATCCCGCAAGGCCGAGGACGGCCCAGAGCGCGAGCAGGCTGAACCGGATCATGCGATCATCCCCGCGAAGAGGAAGCTGTCGGCGGACAGCTCCGCCCCGGTCACGCCGAAGAGCGTGATCGAGGTCGCGCCGTCCAGCCGGATCACGGCGTTGCCGCCCTGGTCGCTCGTGGCCGCAAGAACCTCGTCCGGCGTCGCGAAGGTCCCGGTCTCGAAGTCGATCCGGTCGATCCCCGGCACGAAGTCCCGCCCGATTGCGGTCGAGGACAGCGGGTCGGACCAGTCGACGTCGAACGCCGCGACCATGTCGTTGCCGCCCGTGGCGCGGAAGACGAAGACATCCGCCCCGCCGCCGCCCGAAAGAAGGTCGTCGCCCGGTCCCCCGTCGATCCGGTCGTTGCCGAAGAAGGGTGCGCCAGGCAGGTCGCCGAGGATCACGTCGCGCCCCGTGCCGCCCGTCAGCACATCCGACCCGGCGCCGCCCACGATCAGGTCGTTGCCCGCTCCGCCGTCGAACGTGCCCGACCCGATGCCGCCGAGGATCCGGTCGGCGCCGTCCCCGCCCCAAACGGTGCCGTCGCCCGCAAGATCGGCGATCTCGTCGTTCCCGGCGCCGCCCCAGATCGTGTCGCGCCCGGTGCCGCCCGAGATCCGGTCGTCGCCCGAGCCCCCGGTGATCGTGTCGTCGCCCGAGAGCCCGAGGATGATCTCGCCTGCGCTGCCGCCGCGCGTGATCGTGTCGCCCGCGAAGGTGCCCAGAAGCGGCACCCGCCCGTCGCCGCCGCCATAGATGAAGTCGATCCCCGCCATGTCGCCCGACGCGAGCTGCAGGGTCATGTCGTCCCGGTAGAGCTCGTACATCACCTGCGCGGGATCGTCGGGGTGGTCGAGCCCCAGCGCATGGCCGACCTCGTGCAGGAGGACGTTGTAGAGGTTGAGCTCGGCCTCGCCGAACGGCGACCAGCGGCGCGCGGCGTTGAGCGAAACCTCGGACGAGACGACCTGATCGACCCCGCGCAGGTCGAGAAAGGTCGTGAGCGCGGTGCCGATCGTGCCGACCGGCTGCCGCTCGGTGGCGAAGGTGACGTCGGCCTCCTCGCCCGCCGCGGCATGGACGAAACGGACGTCCGCCACCTGCGCCCATGTCTCGAGCGCGAGCCGCGCCGCGACCTCGGCCGCCCCGAGCGTCCCCGCGCCGAGGCGCAGGCCCGAATAGAAGCTCGCGTCGAAGGCGAAGGTGAGCGTGCCGCCGGGGCGTCCCCAGACCGGGTCGCCCCACTTGTAACCGGTCAGAACATAGGTCACGCGATGTTCCCGCGGTTGGACCCCCGCGACATTCGTCGCAGGGGGGGAACGGGCCGTCAAGATCCGGCGCCGCCCTCCGGCGCAGAGATGCCGTCAGCCGAGCTCGACCAGCAGGTCCTTCGCGTCGATCTGGCTTCCCACCCCAACGTGCAGCGCCCGGACCGTCGCGTCGCGCTCGGCATGGATGCCGGTCTCCATCTTCATCGCCTCGATGGTGAGAAGAAGGTCGCCCGCCTTCACCTGCGCCCCCGCCGCCACCGCGACCGAGGCCACGACCCCCGGCATCGGCGCGCCGACATGGGCGGGGTTCCCCGTCTCGGCCTTCGGGCGCTTGGCCTGCGCGGCCACCGCCTTGCGGTCGTCCACGCGGATGACGCGGGGCTGGCCGTTCAGCTCGAAGAACACCCGCACCGAGCCGTCCTCATGCGTCTCGCCCACCGCCTGCAACCGGATTTCCAGCGTCTTGCCCGGATCGATCTCGACCGAGATCTCTTCCGAGGGTTCCATCCCGTAGAAGAAGGTCCGCGTGGGCAGGGTGCGCACCGGCCCGTAGATCAGGTTCCGCCTCAGGTAGTCGGCATAGACCTTGGGGTACATCAGGTACCCGCCCAGGTCCTCGTCGTCGATCGCCCGGCCGTCGAACTCCTTCGACAGGGCCCTGCGCGTGGCCTCGATGTCGGTGGGCGCCGCGTGAAGGCCCGGGCGGTCGGTGAAGGGGGTCTCGCCCTTGAGGATCTTCTTCTGGATCGCCGCGGGCCAGCCCCCCGGCGGCTGGCCGAGATTGCCCTTCATCATGTCGACGACCGACTCGGG
>DAINOF010000100.1:3694-10729 GCA_036735505.1 Paracoccaceae bacterium | reverse complement strand
TCAGGTTCATCTCGGGGAAGATCGTGATCAGCTTGTAGCAGGCATAGGCGCCCACTCCCATGAAGGCCCCGGTGCCGAGGCTCAGCTGCCCCGCATAGCCCGTGAGGATGTTGAGCCCGGTGGCGGCGAGCGCATAGATCAGCACCGGGATCAAGAGCGTCTGAAAGGCGAACTCGCTCGCCGTGAACGGCAGGATCACCCAGGCGAAGGTGAGGATGACCATCAGCAGGATCGCATCCTGCCGCACCGGATAGAGCGCCTGATCGCTCCGGTAGGTCGTCTTGAACTGGCCGGCGGTGCGGTAGAGCATCACAGGGACTCCCCATGGGACCAAGTGTTCGGGCAGGCCCTGCGCGGCAACCTCGCGTGGCCCCCGGCCTCGGACCGCTGGCCGTGCCCGGCGACTCCCTCTCCGTGCGCGCAAATTCCTTGGAAGGAATTTGCCAAGGAATTTCGAAATTCCTTGGCCCCGACCCCGTCAGACGCGCTCAATGATCTTCTCCCCGAAGAGGCCCTGCGGCCGGAACAGCAGCACCGTTAGCGCCAGCACATAGGCGAACCAGGCCTCGGTGGACCCGCCGAGCAACGGCTGGCCCCAGTAGATCTCGAACAGCTTCTCGGACACGCCGATGATCAGCCCGCCCACGATGGCGCCGGTGATCGATTCAAGCCCGCCCAGCATCAGCACCGGCAGCGCCTTCAGCGCCACGATCTCGAGCGCGAAGGACACCCCCGCCCGGCTTCCCCAGGCGATCCCCGTCATCAGCGCGATGATGCCGGCCAGGAACCAGACGAGCACCCAGATCGTGGTGAGCGAGATGCCCACCGACAGCGCGGCCTGATGGTCATCGCCCAAGGCCCGGATCGCGCGGCCCATGCGGGACTTGTTGAGGAACACCAGAAGCGCCCCCACCATCGCCGCCGCCCCGATCACCACCGTGATGTCGCGCTGTTCGAGCAGGAGGAACCCGCCGAAGGGGGTCAGCTCCACCGCGCCCAGCGGAATCCCGAGCTCGCGCGAGATCATCTGCTTGTTCTCGCCGCCGAAGATGATCTCGCCGAAACCAACAAGGATCAGCGTGATCCCGATGGTGGCCATGAACAGGATGATGTCGGGCTGATTGATGAGCGGCCGCAGCACGATCCGCTCGATCCCCACGGCAAGGCCGAACATCACCGCGAGCGTCCCCGCGAAGGCGACCCACGCCGGCAGCCCCATCGCGTGCAGCCCGACGAGCGTCAGCGCGGCGAAGACCACCATGATGCCCTGCGCGAAGTTGAAGATGCGCGACGACCGGAAGATCAGCACGAACCCGAGCGCGATCAGCGAATAGAGGATGCCCGACACGAGCCCCTCCCAGATCACCTGAAGGAAGAAGTCGGGCGCGCCCACCATGTCCGCGAAGGGCGTGACAAGCACGTTTCTCAGAAGCTCCATCCGGCCCTCCCTGCCATACGCATTCCATACGGGAGCCATACGCTTTCCATACTTCGCTCAGTCATGGGCGACCCCCAGATAGGCGTCGATGACCGCCGGGTTCGCCCGCACCTCGGCCGGCGTCCCGTCCCCGATCTTCTTGCCGTAATCCATCACGACGACCCGGTCCGAGATGTCCATGACCACGCCCATGTCATGCTCGATCAGCGCGATGGTCGTCCCGAACTCGTCGTTCACATCGAGGATGAAGCGGCACATGTCCTCCTTCTCCTCGACGTTCATGCCCGCCATCGGCTCGTCGAGCAGCAAGAGCTTCGGCTCCGCCGCCAGCGCCCGGCCAAGCTCGACGCGCTTCTGCAGGCCGTAGGGCAGGGAGCCCACCGGCTTCTTGCGGATGTGCTGGATCTCGAGGAAGTCGATGATCTTCTCGACCTGCTCGCGGTGGCGGATCTCCTCGGCCTCCGCCGGGCCTTTCCAGATCGCCTGCCAGCCCATATGCGCGCGCATCATCGTCAGACGCCCGGTCATGATGTTGTCGAGCGTGCTCATCCCCTTGAACAGCGCGATGTTCTGGAACGTCCGCGCGATCCCGAGGCGGGCCACCTCATAGGGCTTCATCGGCGGGCGGCGCTCGCCCCGGAACCAGATCTCGCCCTCCTGCGGATGGTAGAACCCGTTGATCACATTGAGCATCGAGGACTTCCCCGCCCCGTTCGGCCCGATGATCGCCCGGATCTCGCCCTCGCGGATGTCGAAGGAAATATCCTTGATCGCCACCACGCCCCCGAAGCGCAGCGTGATGTTCTTCACCTCCATCAGCACGCCCCCGATCTGGCGGCCATCCTCGGTGACGTAGCCCTCCTGCGCGGCATCAAGCATGTTCGGATCTCCCGCAACAGAGGGCGCGCGTCCGCCCGAGGTGGGCGCGGAACGCGCCCGCCTGTGGGGCGGGCGGGCGCGTGCCCGGGACGCAAGCGCCCCGGGCGTATTGCTCGACTGTTCTTCTCAACGACCTCATTCCGCCGCCATCCTGTGCTCGCGCGCAACCACACCCGCGTCCCGGATTTCCAGCGTCGCCTTGATCTTCCCCTTCCGGCCGTCCTCGTAGGTCACTTCCGTCTCGGTGTAGATCTCGGCCTTGCCGCCATAGAGCGCCGCGATCAGATCGGCGTATTTCTCGGCGATGATGTTGCGCCGCACCTTCCGGGTCCGCGTCAGTTCCCCGTCGTCGGCGTCAAGCTCCTTGTGCAGCACCAGGAAGCGGTGGATCTGGCAGCCCGACAGCATCGCGTCCTGCGCGAGGCTCTGGTTCACCTCCTCCACATGGGACTGGATCATGTCGAGCACGGGCTTCAGCCCCGCGAGTTCCTGATAGGACCCGTAGGCGATGTTGTTCCGCTCGGCCCAGTTGCCCACGGCGTTGAGGTCGATGTTGACAAAGGCGCAGGCCATCTCGCGCCCCGCGCCGAAGACGACCGTCTCGAGGATGTTGGGGTAGAACTTGAGCTTGTTCTCAACGTACTTGGGCGCGAACAGGCTCCCGTCGGCCATTTTTCCGACGTCCTTCGCGCGGTCGATGATCCGCAGATGCCCTGTGCCTTCCTCGAAGAACCCGGCGTCCCCCGTCGCGACCCAGCCCTCCGGGTCCTTGGTCGAGGCGGTGCTTTCGGGGTTCTTGTAGTATTCCACGAAGGTCCCCGGAGAGCGGTAGAACACCTCCCCGCTCTCGGCGATCCGCACCTCCACCCCGGGCGAGGGCACGCCCACCGTGTCGGCCCGCACCTCGCCGTCCGGCTGCTGGGTGATGAAGACCGACGCCTCCGTCTGGCCGTAGAGCTGCTTGAGGTTGATCCCGAGCGAGCGGTAGAACTCGAAGATCTCCGGCCCGATCGCCTCTCCGGCGGTATAGCCCACGCGCATGTTGATCATGCCCATACGGTTGCGGAGCGGCCCGTAGACCAGCACCTGCCCGAGCGCGTACATCAGCCGGTCCATGCCGCCCACGGGCTTGCCGTCGATCAGCTGCGGCCCGACGCGGCGCGCGAGCGCCATGAATCGGTCGAACAGCCGCTTCTTCAGCGGCCCCGCATCCTCCATTCGGATCATGATGGTGGTGAGCAACCCCTCGAAATACCTGGGCGGGGCGAAGAAGTAGCTGGGCGCGATCTCCCTCAGGTCCTCCTGCATCGTCTCGGGGCTTTCGGGACAGTTCACGCAGAAGCCCGTCCAGTACGCCTGCCCGATCGAGAAGATGAAGTCGCCCACCCAGGCCATCGGCAGATAGGCCAGCACGCTGTCGGTCTGCACCAGCCGGTCGAAGTCCGACGAGGCCCGCGACGCCTCGATGATGTTGCGGTTCGACAGCACCACGCCCTTGGGCTTGCCCGTGGTTCCGGACGTATACAGCATCACGCAGGTGTCGTCGTAGCCGAGCGCCGCGATCCGCCGGTTCAGCTCGCCATCAAGCCTTTGATGCGCCACGCGCCCCTCGGCCTGCACGTCCGCGATCCAGTTGAGCCGCGCGTGGTCGTATTTCCGCATGCCGCGCTTGTCGACATAGACGATCTGGTCGATGTGGCTCACACGGTCCTGGATCTCGAGGACCTTGTCCACCTGCTCCTGGTCGCCGCAGACCACGAAGCGCGCGCCGCAGTGGTCAAGGACATAGGCCATCTCCTCGGCCACCGCGTCCTGATAGAGCGGCACGGGGATCGCGCCCGCCGCCTGCGCGGCCACCATCGACCAGTACAGCTGCGGCCGGTTGCGCCCGATGATTGCGACATAATCGCCCTTCGCCATCCCCAAGGCGAGGAACCCCAGCGCCAGCGCCCGGATCTCGGCCTCGGCCTGACCCCAAGTCCAGCTTTGCCAGATGCCGAATTCCTTCTCGCGATAGGCGGTGCGTCCGCCCCAGACCCGGGCGTTGCGCGCCAGAAGCGCGGGAATGGAGATGAGATCGCCCGCAGGCGACTGCGTCTCGGCCAACGATGATCCTCCCTGCACCGGGTCCTTCCCGGCCGCCCTGGTCGTTTGCCGACTCTGGCGCGCGGAAACTCTGGCGCATCGACAGGTTCGGCGTCAATTTTTTCCCGACTGTGTCGGAAACCTATCGAATTGTAACAGGCGCGCGACGGGCTTTCCGCCGCCCCCGGCGCGATGCTACCCCAAGGCCGGGAGGACACGATGCCGAGCGACCGCGAGAACGACGCGCTGATCCGGGCCGGGCTGAACCTCATCCAGCAGGCACTCTCGATCTACGACCGCGACCTGCGGCTCGCCGCCTGCAACCGCGCCTTCCGCGAGATGTTCGGCCTGCCCGACCGGCTCGTCACGCCGGGCGCCACCTTCGAGGAGACGGTGCGCTTCCTCGTCGAGAACGGTGAATACGGGGCGGTTGCAGATATCGACGGCTTCCTGCGCGACCGGGTCGAGACCGCCCGCGCCTTCGCGCCGCACTACATGGAACGCACCCGCGCCAACGGCCGCACGATCTCGGTAGAAGGCGCGCCCTTGCCGCAGGGCGGTTGGGTCACGGTCTATACCGACATCACCGCGATCCGGCGGCAGGAGGAACTCCTGCGCTCCCGCTCCGAGGAACTGTCGGAACGCGTTCTCGCCAATGCCGAAGAGCTTGCCCGCACCAACCGCGAGCTCGCCGCGACCAACGCCGCGCTCGAGGAGGCCAAGCGCGAACTGACCGAGATGGAAAGCCGCACCCGGCTCACAACCGAGATGATGCCGGCGCATATCGCCCATCTCGACGCGGGCGGGGCCTACGTCTTCACGAACCGCCGCCTGTCCTCGGTCCTGCCCAGCGCCCCGGCCGACGTCCTCGGCCGCACGATCGCCGAGGCGCTCGGCCCGAGCTTCGCCAAGATCGAGCCCGCCCTCGGGCGCGCCTACCGCGGCGAGGCCAACGTCGTCGAGTTCACCGACGACCTCTCGCGCCGGCGCATCCGGGTCGCCTTCACCCCGGACGGGGCGGGCGGGGTCTATATCCTGTCGATGGACGTGACCGAAGAGGCGCAGGCCCGCGCGGCGCTCGCCCAGGCAAGGCGGCGGGAACTCGCTGCACAGCTCACCTCGGGCCTCGCGCATGACTTCTCGAACCTGCTGACCATCATCCTCGGGATGCAGAGCCGGCTTGCCGGCATGGATCTCGGCGCCGAGGCCGGCGAGATGATCGCGGCCACCCGCGCCGCCGCCCGCCGGGGCGGGCACCTGCTCGACCGTCTGGCCACGATCTCGGGACGGCGCGACCTCAGGCTCCAGCCGGTCCACCTCCCGTCACTGATGGCTGACATCCTGACGATCGCCCGGCCCTCGATGCCCGACCGCGTCGCGCTCGCCGTCGAGGTCGACGGCCTCGACGACCTCGTCGAGATCGACCCCGGGCTGCTGCAGGACGCGCTTCTGAACCTTATCCTGAACGCCCGCGACGCGATCGGCCCGCGGGAGGGACGCATCATCCTGGCGGCGCGGCGGATCGAGGAGACCTGGATCGAGATCACGGTGCGGGATACCGGCCCCGGCTTCTCGGAGGCCGGGCTCGCCCATGCGCTCGATCCCTTCTTCACGACCAAGGGGGGCGAAGGCTCGGGCCTCGGGCTGTCGATGGTCTACGACATGGCGACGCTCTCGGGCGGACACCTGCGGATCGGCAACTGGGAGGGCGGGGCGCAGGCGCGGCTGCGCCTGCCCTACAAGGCGGCGTCTCTGGCCGAGCCGCGCGGGGGGCTCGTGCTTCTGGTCGAGGACAGCGACGACCTGCGTGCTTCCGTCCGCACCATGCTCGTGGACCTCGGCCATTCGGTGATCGAGGCCACGAATGTCGAGGAGGCCCTAGACCTTGCCGCGCTTCCGGCCGTCGACCTCGTGCTCACCGACATCACGCTCGCCGGCGAGCGCACGGGCCTCGACCTGGCCCACGTGCTCTCGGCGCGGCCCGACGCGCCGAGGATCTGCCTGATGACCGCGCTCTCACCCGCGGATCCCCGGCATCTTGCGGCAGCCCGGCAGTTCTTGGTCCTGCCGAAACCGTTCGGCACGGCGGCCCTCGCGCGCGTGCTGGCGCAGAGGACCGCTGCATGACCCCGCCGCTCGTCGCGATCCTCGACGACGAACCCGCGATCCGGCAGATGCTGTCTGCCGCGCTCGAGGATGCGGGCTTTCGCACGGCGAGCTTCGCGCGGGCCACCGAATTCGAGGCGGCGCTCCGCCGCACGACGCCCGACGTCTGCCTCGTGGACCTCGGCCTGCCGGACCGGGACGGGCTCGCGCTGGTCCACCGGCTGGCACTCGAATCGGGCGCCGCCATCATCATCATCTCGGGCCGGGCGCAGGTGCAGGACCGGGTGACGGGGCTCGAGCTCGGCGCGGACGACTACATCATCAAGCCCTTCGAGCCGGCCGAGGTGGTCGCGCGGGTGCGCGCCCGCCTGCGGCGCGAGCGCGACGGCACGGCCCAGGCGACGACGGCCCGGTTCGAGGGCTGGACGGCGGCCTTCGACCGCTACGTGCTCGTCGCGCCCGACGGCGTCGAGACGCCCTTCAGCCATGCCGAGGGCGAGGTCCTGCGGCTGTTTCTCGAGGCGCCG
>DAINOF010000100.1:0-3684 GCA_036735505.1 Paracoccaceae bacterium | reverse complement strand
GCCGAAGCGGCTGATCTCGCGGGCGCAGATGCAGGAGGCGCTGGGCGGCGGCGCGGGCGAGAGCTTCGACCGGGCGATGGATGTCCGCATCTCGCGCCTGAGGGCCAAGCTCGGCGAGGACCCGAAGAACCCGCGCCTGATCAAGACGATCTACGGCGCGGGCTACATCTTCATCGGGGACGTGGACTGGACGTGAGAGGCGCGCCTTCGGCGCAGTCCTTCTGGCATTCCGCGCGCGGCGCGCGCTTCATGCGGTCCGCCTCCGGCGGGAGTACTTGGCCAAGATGAACCTGCGATCGTCCGCGGGCTTCATCTTGGACGAAGTACTCTCGGGGGGAGTTCGAGGGGGGCAGACAGCCCCCCTCGTTCCCCTGATCCGGGTCAGTTCACCGAGGGTGCCGCAAGCGCCGTCCCCTCGAACGTGGTGCCGCTCGAAATGGCGATCCGGCGCGGCTTGAGCGCCTCGGGGACCTCGCGGACGAGGTCGACGTGCAGCATGCCGTTCACGTGAGCAGCCCCGGTCACGCGGACATGGTCGGCGAGGTGGAAGCGGCGCTCGAAGGCGCGCGTGGCGATGCCGCGGTGCAGATAGACGTGCGGTTCGTCTTCCCGCGCCTTCTGCGCGGCGACGATCAGGGCGTTCTCGCGGACCTCGACCGACAGGTCCTCGGCGGTGAAGCCGGCAACGGCGATCGAGATGCGCCAGGCATCCTCGCCCAGCTTCTCGATGTTGTACGGGGGATAGGACGGCGCCGAGCCGGCCGTGTCGGCCAGGACGCGGTCCATGAGGTCGGCGATCTGGTCGAAGCCGACGGTGGCGCGGTAGAGCGGTGCAAGGTCAAGGGTACGCATGTGTCATCCTCCTGTGAGCGACAACTGGGATGGCCCTCCGACGGGGACGGGCCGGTGTGGGCCGGACCCGCCTGGCGGCGTCCGGTATCGCGCAGATAGGAAGCGGCCTTCGCCGGGTCAAGGCGGCGGCAGGACCGGTCCCATGAGGGCCTGGAGCTGACCGATGCGCGTGGAGCCTGCCGCGATGGCGAGCTTCTGGGGGCCGTCCTCGGCCCGCGCCGAGAGCACGCCGACAAGCGCGAGGCCATCCGCCCCGTGCTGGAGGACCGGCGAGCCGGATTCCCCGGGGCGGACGTCGCAACCCATCCGGATCATCCGGTCGGTCGCGTCGATCACGGGGCAGGTGCGCTCGCGCGCGCGCGCGCCCTTTCCGCCGCGGTAGCTCGCCACGAGCAGGCGCGGCGCGACCACCGCGTCCCGCGTCGGCCGCAGCGGCAGCGCGGCAGTCTCGGGCACGTCCGCCTCGAGCCGGACGAGCGCGAGGTCGTAGCCCGTGCGCCGGTCGATGGCCTGGGTCTCGCCCGGTGCGGGGTAGAGCGGGTGGGCGACGATGCGCGCGGCGCCGATCTCGACCGGCGTCACGCCCGGATAGGCGCCGGTCCGGAACCGGATGCGCGCGGGATCGGCCGGGCCGGCGCTGCCGTCGAGGCAATGCGCCGCGGTCAGGACGAGGTCCGGCGCGATCAGCGATCCCGTGCAGACGGCGGCCCCGCCCCTCAGGACCACCCCGACCGCGGCCGTGGGATGCGGGACGGCCGACATGGCGATGGGCTGCGCACCCTGCGCAACGGCGCAGGGCGCCGCGCAAAGGAGGAGGAAGGCCACGAGAAGACCGCGGAGCATCATGGCGGCGAGGGTCGGCGGCGGCGGGCCGCGCGTCAAGGCCTGACGAAGCGGGCACCCTCGGCCGTGCGTCCCGAAGCCGGGCCGATCCGCCGGGCCGTCGGCGGCGCATCCTGCCAGAGCCCCTGTCCCGCGCGGAGCCGGGCCGTCAGCTCGGCGATCCGGTCGTCGAGCGCGGGACCGAAGGCGAGGCTGCGGCCGTCCTCGCGCCCACCCGCGGCGACGATCGACACGATGCGCACCTCATTGCCAACCGATGCGCTCCCAGCGTCGCTTCCCATGCGGAACACCGGTGCGCCGGAAGAGCCAAAGGTCACGTCGCAGTCGAACGCCAGGACAGAGCCCTGACGGCCGAGGATGCGGCAGGCCGCCTGCCGCGACGGGATCGTATCCCGGCCCGCGCCGTAGGAGACGACGCTGACCTCTTCCCCCGAGACAGGCCGATCGACCCGGAAGGGCCGCGCGGTCCCCGCCGGGATGGCCGTCTCGAGCCGCAGCAGGGCCACGTCGGCAGCGAGCCTTCGGGCCGCGTCGGGGTCCGTGGCGACGTAGTCCGCGGGGACGGCCGCCTGCGCGATGCGCCGCTCGGCGATGGCGTCCCCGGCACGCTCCCCGGCGCGGAAAGCAATGGTCTCGCGCGGGCGCGGCAGCCCGCCTGCGAACAGGCAGTGCGCCGCGGTCAGGACGAGGTCGGGCGCGACGAGAACGCCGGTGCAGTAGCCCTCGGCCCCGAAGGTGATGCGGCCGACGCCCTCCCAGCCCAACACGTCCTGACGGAGCGTGAGCGGTCGCAGCGGCTCGGCCCCGAGCGGCAGCGGCGCTCCGGCGATGAGGAGCGCGGCGGTCAGGAGTGTGGCGGACGCGCCCTTCACGGGCGGACGAACTTGGCCGCCTGTGCCGCATGGCCCGAGGTCAGGCGCATTGCGGCGGGCGCGGGCTCCGCGGCGGGGCGGGTCCGCGCAAGATCCATGAGCCTCTCGATCGACCCGTCGATGTCCACGCCGAGCGCGACCGGCCGTCCCATCGATTCGGCCTTGGCGGAGACGACGGACACGATCCGCGGCCGGCCGTCCGCGAAGCTCAGGATCGGGGCGCCGGACGAGCCGAAGTCGACGGTGCAGGAGATGACGATGATGCGCGCCGGCCGCGCGAGGACCTTGCAGGCCTCCTCGAAGCTCGGCCGCTCCTCTCGGTGGACGGCGTAGGAGACGACGGCGACCGGATCGCCCAGGCGCGGGTTGCCCGCGGTGGCGAAGGGGGTCACGCCGTTGCCGCGGATCGGCCGGTCGAGTTCGAGAAGTGCCAGGTCGTTGACGACCCGCGCGGTGCCTTCCCGCGCCGGATCGGACGTGTAGTCGGGGTGGATGATGGCGCGGCGCACGGACCGGTAGGCGAGCGCCCGCCCGTCGCGCCAGCCGGCGCGGAACTCGATGGCCGAGAGGTCGCGCTGCTCGGCCGTGCGGGCATCGAAAAGGCAATGCGCCGCGGTGAGCACCAGCGTCTCGCCGATCAGCGTCCCGGTGCAGAAGCTGCGCTCATCGAGCTGGATGCGGCCCACCGCCTCGAAGCCGCGCGAATCATCGGCCGTGAGCAACGGGCGGATGGTTCCTTCGGCCGATGCCCCGGTGACCGAGAGCGCCCAGAGGACGCCCGCCGCCAGATACTTCCACATGTCCCAGTTCCCGCTTTCCCGTCCCCACGGGGCTAGCGCGACTCTAGGGCAGGAGTATGGCCCGCGTCATCCTGGTTGGGAAACGATCCGCGATATTCCCTGCGGTTGTGGCCCTCCAGTCGCCCAATCGAGAAGTTCGACCGTATGCAGGACAGGAATGCCGGTCGCCGCGCCGATCTGCATCATGCAGCCGATGTTGCCGGCGGCGATCACGTCGGGCGCGCGCTCTTCCAGCGTCGCCACCTTCCGCGCCCTCAGCTCCCGCGAGATCTCGGGCTGCATCAGGTTGTAGGTGCCGGCCGACCCGCAGCAGAGAT
>DAINOF010000099.1:0-10780 GCA_036735505.1 Paracoccaceae bacterium | reverse complement strand
TCGACGCCGCCCTGCGCGGGCAGATGCGGGTGGAACTGGCCGAACTGCACCGGCAGCTGGGCACGACGATGGTCTATGTCACCCATGATCAGGTCGAGGCGATGACGATGGCCGAACGGATCGTGGTGCTGAATGGCGGCGCGGTGGAACAGGTGGGCGCGCCGATGGAGCTCTACCGAAGCCCCGCCACACGCTTCGTCGCGGGCTTCATCGGGCAGCCGCCGATGAACCTTCTGCCCGCGACGGTGGTCGAGGCCCATGCCGCGCGGGTGGTGGCCGGGATCGGGGCGGAGCAGCGGGTCGAGGCCGCGGTGGACGGCCGCGGCCTTGCTTTGGGAGAGGCGGTCACAATCGGCATCCGGCCCGACGATTTCGCCCTCGTGACTCAGGGCGGCCTTCCCGTGCGGTTGACCGTGCTGGAGCGCCTCGGGCCGCAGACGGTGGTTCACGCCCGCACCGAAAACGGCTTGGCGCTCGCCGCGGTCGTCGCCGGCGATGCCGATCTGGCGTCGGGCGACAGGCTGGGCCTTCTGGCAGGACCGGAGCGGGTGCATGTCTTTGCCTCGGGCGGGCAGGCCCTGCCGCGTGCGGCGCGGTGATGGTCGAGGTCCGGTTTCTTGAACGGCGGCTTGCCTCGGGCGTCGTGGCGCGGGTCGTGCGCCTGTCGCCGCGCTCGGTCCGGGTGTTGCCCTGTTTCACCGAAGAAGCGCCGCCCGACGAGACCCGGCTGGCGCTGATCCTGGCCGAAGCGCGGCTCGGCACGCCGGTGGTGCCGGTGCCGCCGGCCGCCCGCCGGATGTCCCCGCGAGAGATCGACGGCAGTCTGCGGATCGCCGCCCGGGCCGATGCGCGGGTGGGCGCCGCCTGCGCGCCGCTCCGGCTGCTCAGGACCGTGGCGGCGGGGCTGGCGCCCGGCGAGATCCTGATCAATGCCAACCATTTCCTGTTCCTGCCGCCCGAGATCGCCGCGCCATTCGACGCCTATGGCGACCCCATCGGCCTGACGCTCGCGGAGGGGGTCGTCGAGACGCCGCCGCAGGCATCGCGCACCTGCCTGCTGGTGGGCGAGGCGAGGCCCGAGATGCGGCGCCTGGGCTTTGCCGACACCCACATCCGCGCCAGCGGCGGACAGGTGTTTGTGCCCCATGCCTGGGGCGCCCCGGGGCGGACGGGCCCCGGGACCGCCTTCGCCCTGTTCCACGGCTCGACCGGGGGCCTCACGCCACCGGCGGAGGGGGTCTGGGACGTGGCCCTTGTGGGCCGCCACGCCGTCGCCCTGGCCCAAGGCGGCGGGCTGCCCATCCCGCGCGCGGGCTGCGTCCTGCGCTGCGCCGGCCGGTCCGAGGCCGAGGCGGTGGCCGCGGGTCCCGTGACCTATGACCTGCCCGGCATGTCGCAGGGTGTGCAATCGGGACCTCTGATCGTCGAGGCCGGGCAGCCCATCGACGGCGCCCGCGACGTCTTCGCCGAGGAGGTGATGTCGGCCGGCGCGCCCCGCCCCGACAGCGTGAGCGTCTCGCCCCACGCCTGGCCGGCCGACTGGCACCGGACCCGGGCCGCGCGCCTGTCGGCCGGGATCACCGGGGACGGGGAGCTCTTCTTCTGCGCGGTTGAGGGCACGTCGTCCTTCTTCCGCGACGGCACGGCCCAGGGCGCGACGCTCCACGATCTGGCCATGCTGATGATCGGGGAAGGGGCCGCGTGCGCCATGCATCTGGACGGCGGCGGCTCGACGCAGGTGTTCTGCCATGGCGGCGGGGCGCTGATCGCGCCGCGCGACGTCCATCACGGGATGGCCGATAGCCCGGCGCAGTTCGACCGACCCCTGCCGCTGGGCCTGGTGTTGGCATGACCGGCTGGATCTTCGAAAGTCTCGTCCTTCCGAAGGACGACACGGCGCCCGGGGCTTGCGAGGACCGGGTGGTGGTCCTGCCGCCCGACTTCGCGGCGGTGATCGACGGGGCGACCGACATCACCGGGCAGCGCTTCGGCGGGCAGACCGGCGGGGCTCTGGCCGCCGAGGCGATCGCCGCCGCCTTCGCGGAAGCCTGGTCAGGCGCGCGGCAGGGCGGCCCCGACCCCTTCGCGACGGCGAAAGACGCGCTGGCGCTGGCTGATCGAGCGATTGCGGGCGTCTACCGGCAGCTTGGCCTGAGCGAGGCCGTGCAAGACCCCGCGCGACGCTTTCGCGCCGCCTTTGCCGTCGTCTCGCGGCGCGACGGCCTTTGGCGCGGCGTAGGCGTCGGCGATTGCGCGGGACGGATCAACGACCTGCCCCCGATCCTGCGCGACCATCCGGCCGAGCAGGTCTTCGCCGCCTGGCGCGCCGCGGTGATCGCCGACACGCCCGACAGGCCCGAGACCGAGATCCGCGCCGTGCTGCTGGCGGGCGTGGCGCGCGCCGATGCCGCGGCGAGGCGTGCAGCGGAGCGGATCGCGGCCGACGACCCAGACCTCGCCCGACAGGCGCTCGCGGTCGGCCTTGGCGGCATGCGCGCGGTCGCGCCGGGCGATCCGCTCGCCTTCGGCGTCGCGGATGGCGTTGGCGACATGGGCCAGGCCTTCTGCTGGGAGACGGCGGCTCGCGCGGAAGATGTGGGCGCGCTGGCGCTCTGGACCGACGGCTGGCTTGCTCCGGCCGGGTCCGACCTTGCGGGCTGGATGCGGGCGGCCGCCGAAGTCCACCTGGCCGATCCAGGCCGGACGGGACCGTACCGCTGCGTGAAGGGCCCGACCGCCTCCGGCCGGCATGATGACATGGGTATCGTCCTGATCCGGCGGTCGGAGTGGCCCATCGGCTAGGGCCCGCTGCCAGAAAAGGAGGCCGCTGCCCAGAAGCGGCAGCCGCGCGGAAGTCGATTGCGCCTCCCTCTCTGATCGCCTATCGACGATTGTCGAAGCGAATGGTGTATGGATGTCGAACAAGGACGTCGAGATTGCCGAACTGGCCAAGGCGCTCGCGCATCCCGCACGGCTGCGCATCCTGCGGCTGCTGCTCGCCACACCCGGCTGCATCGGCGGAGACATCGTCGACGCCGTCGGCCTGGCACAGTCGACGGTGTCCGAGCACCTGCGCATCCTGAAGGCCGCCGGCGTCATCACCGGCGAGATCTCGGGACCGCGCACCTGCTACGCGCTGAACCCTGCCGCGCTCGAGCCGCTCGGCGACTTCATCGGCGGGCTGGCCCCGCCCTTCGATGCGGCCTGCTGCCTGCCCGACGAGAAGGACCTGTCATGAGCCTGTTCGAACGCTGGCTGACCCTCTGGGTCGCGCTCTGCATCCTCGCAGGGCTCGTCCTCGGCAGCCTCGCGCCGGGTCTCTTCGGCGCGCTGGCCGCGCTCGAGGTCGCGTCGGTCAACCTCGTGGTGGCCGTCCTGATCTGGGCGATGGTCTATCCGATGATGATCGCGGTGGATCTGGGCTCGCTCAGGGCCGTCGGCCAGCGCCCCAAGGGCCTCGTCATCACGCTGGCGATCAACTGGCTGATCAAGCCCTTCACGATGGCGGCGCTGGCGGTCCTGTTCTTCGACCACGTCTTCGCCGGGCTGATCGATCCGGAGCGCGCGCCGGAGTACATCGCCGGCCTCATCCTGCTCGGCGCCGCGCCCTGCACGGCCATGGTCTTCGTCTGGTCGCAGCTGACGAAGGGCGATCCCAACTACACGCTGGTGCAGGTCTCGGTGAACGACCTGATCATGGTGGTGGCCTTCGCCCCGATCGTGGCCTTCCTTCTGGGCGTGACCGACATCCGCGTCCCGTGGGAGACGCTGATCCTGTCGGTCGTGCTCTACATCGTCACTCCCCTCATCGCGGGGATCCTGACGCGCCGGGTGCTGATGGCGCAAGGCGGCGAGGCCGCGGTGACGGCGCTCACCGCGCGGATCAAGCCGGTCTCGGTCGCAGGCCTCCTGATCACCGTGGTGCTGCTCTTCGGCTTCCAGGGGCCGGTGATCCTGGCGCAGCCGCTGCTGATCGCGCTGATCGCGGTGCCGATCATCATCCAGTCCTACGGCATCTTCGCGCTGGGATACGGATGGGCCTGGGCATGGGGCGTGCCGCACCGGGTCGCCGCGCCCTGCGCGCTGATCGGCACGTCGAACTTCTTCGAACTCGCCGTCGCGGTGGCGATCGGGCTTTTCGGGCTGAACTCGGGCGCAGCACTCGCCACGGTGGTGGGCGTGCTCGTCGAGGTGCCGGTGATGCTGAGCCTCGTGGCCTTCGCCAACCGCACCCGCGCGAGGTTTCCGGCATGAGCGCTGACACGCCGCAGATCGATACGGCGCACTTTGCCGCCATCGACCGCGACCGCCTGATGACCCCGACGCCCGGCACCCATCCGCCGCGCATCCTGATGCTCTACGGCTCGCTCAGGGCGCGGTCGTTCAGCCGGCTGTCTGCCGAGGAGGCCGGCCGCATCCTCACGGCGCTTGGTGCGGAGGTCCGGTTCTTCGATCCCTCCGGCCTGCCGCTGGTCGATGACGGGGTGGACGCGAGCCACCCCAAGGTGCGCGACCTGCGCGATCTGGTGGTCTGGTCGGAGGGCATGGTCTGGTCGAGCCCCGAGCGGCACGGCGCCATGACCGGGCTGATGAAGACGCAGATCGACTGGATCCCGCTGTCGGAGGGCGCCGTGCGCCCCACGCAGGGCAAGACGCTGGCGGTGATGCAGGTGTCGGGCGGCTCGCAGAGCTTCAACGCCGTGAACCAGATGCGGCTTCTCGGGCGCTGGATGCGGATGCTGACCATCCCCAACCAGTCGTCGATCCCCAAGGCGTTCCAGGAGTTCGACGAGGCCGGGCGCATGCGGCCGTCGCCGCTCTACGACCGCATCGTGGATGTCATGGAGGAACTGGTGAAGTTCACGCTGCTGACGCGCGACCGGAAGGCGTATCTCGTGGACCGGTATTCCGAGCGCAAGGAAACGGCGGCCGCGCTGATGAAGCGGGTGAACCTGTCCTCCGCAACCTGAGCCGGGCGCCGTTCTGCGAAGCCGGTTCCCGCCTCATCTCTTCCTGAGGACCAGAAGGGCGATCCAGGAGGCCAGGCCGATCCCTGCGGTCAGCCAGATCGCCGAGAGGCCCCAGGCCGTCAGCGCGGCGCCGAAGATGAGGGGCGCCGCCGCCTGCAGGACGCGGGCGGGGGCGTTGAGCCAGCCGATCCGCCGCCCGTATCCCGCCGCGCCGAAGAGCGCGAGCGGCAGCGTCCCCTTGGCAATGGTCAGGATGCCGTTCCCCGCCCCGTGGAGAAGCGCGAAGGCGTAGGCGGCGGGTCCGCCGAAGGTGACGAGCGCCACGGCGGCCACCGGATGCGCCGCCGCCGCCACGCGGGTCGAGACGAGCGGGTGGAACCGCCGCAAGAGGCCGAACTCGAGCACCCGGGCGGCGACCTGCGCCGGACCGATGAGGGCGCCGGCCGCGATGGCGACGGCCGTGCTGGCCCCGGCGGCCTGCAGCAGCCCCGGCAGGTGCGCGGCCATGGCGGTCGAGTTGAACCACGTCGCCGCGAAGACGAAGGCGAGCAGCCAGAGCGCACGGCGCGAGGGCGGCGGCCCGTCCTCGACCGGCGCCTGCGGTGCAGCCATCGTCTCGGCGCCCCTGGGCAGGCAGGCGTTGAGCGGCAGGGCCACGAGCAGATGGATCAGCGCCCAGCCAAGGCAGGCCTCGCGCCATCCCCAGGTCGCCAGCATCAGCCCCGACAGTGGCCAGCCGACCGTGCTCGCGAACCCGGCGATGAGCGTGATGCCCGTGATCGGGCCGCGCGCGTCCTTGCCGTAGATCCCCGCCAGCGTGGCGAACCCCGCCTCGTAGAGCCCGATCCCCATGCCGAGCCCGATCACGGCCCAGCCCGCGAACAGGACAGGCGGCGAGGGCGCCGCGGCGAGCAGGCCAAGGCCCGCCGCGAAGACGAGGTTCGACAGCATCAGGAGGCCGCGTCCGCCAAAGCCGTCGATCCGCGCCCCGGCCCATGGCCCGACCATGGCCGAGACCACCATCGCCATCGAGAACGCGCCGAACACCCAGACCGGTGACAGGCCCAGGTCCTCGGCCATGGGCACGGCCAGAACGGCCGGAATGTAATAGCTCGAGGCCCAGCTGACGGTGAGGGACGATCCGAGGGCGGCGACGATCAGGCCGCGCCGCCCGGCAGTCAGTCTTGGGATCATGATGAGGGGTCGATCACGAAGAGGGCGGCGAGACGATGAGCCTCGCCGCCAGTGTCATGCGATCGAGGTCCAGAGCTGGAACAGGAGCCCGGACGCGAAGGCCCCGGTCAGCGACAGCCCGATGTAGAGCGCGAAGACCTGCGGCCGCGCCAGCGCCCAGACCGCCATCGCAGCCGGGATCGAGGTGACGCCGCCCGCGACGAGGAAGGCCATGCCGGCGCCCGGCGCCATGCCCTGCTCGATCAGCCCGCCGACCAGCGGCAGGGCCGCGTAGCCGTTGAGATAGGCGGGGATGCCCACGAGCGTGGCGGTCACGATCGGCAGGAGGCCGTCGCCGCCGAGCGCCGCCGTGACGGTTTCCGCCGGGATCCAGGCCAGCATCAGGCTTTCGAGGATGAAGGCGAGCGTGAGCCACTTGGCGAGGAACAGCGTCGTGTTGAGCGCCGTCTTGCCGAACTTCGCCCGGCGGTCGGCATCGGCCCAGAAGCGCCAGACGACGGGCTTCGGCGCGCGGATCCGCGCCCCGCCGCAGCCGCCGTTGCCGATGCCCTCGCGCAGCGGATCGGCGAAGGCGCCGCCCTTCATCATCAGGTGCACGACCGTGCCGCCGAAGAGGCCGAGCCCGACGGCGGCGAACGTCTTGGCCACCGCGAACTCGAAGTCGAGCACGCCCGCCGTCAGCACGAACATCGACGGATCCATGATCGGCGAGGCGAGCCAGAAGGCCATCACCGCCGACAGCGGCACGCCCATCGCCAGAAGCGCCGCGATGAGAGGGATCACCCCGCAGGAGCAGAACGGCGAAAGGCCCCCCGCCAGCGCGCCCATCCCGATCATCAGGATCGGCGCGCCGGTGAAGGCCCTGGCGATCAGGTTGTCGGCCCCCGTCGCGCCCGCCCAGGCGGCGATGGCGATCGACAGGATGAGGAACGGCGCCGTCTTCACGAGCGCCGTGCCCGCAAACCGCGCGGTGTCGGCAGCCTGGGGCGTGTCGAACACCGCAAGCGCCAGAAGGATCAGCGCCGAGACGAGCCAGACCCGCTGGTCCTGCCAGAGATGGCGCAGGGCCGAGCGCAGGCCCGGGGCCGGAAGGGTCGCGTCAGTCATCACCAGATCTCCGGAATTGCAGGTGTTTCAGGGCAAGAAAAGGAAGGCGCAGGCCTCATGCGGCATCCTCGGACGCGCGGAGGGCGACACCGGCGCAGCATTCGGACGTCAGGAACCCGACGAGGCGATGCATGGCGGGGAAGTCGACCCGGTTGAACACCTCGCGCCCCTGCTTGTCCCGCAGGACGAGGCCGGCATCCACCAGCGCGGACAGATGATGCGCCAGCGTCGAGGGCGCGAGGCCGAGGTGATCGCCGATATCGCTGACCCGCAGCCCGTCGTCCCCGGCCTTCACCAGAAGGCGAAAGATCGCGAGGCGGGCATCGTGTCCGAGGGCGGCAAGGGCGCGGGCGTTGGGACTGGTCGTGGTCATGATGTCAAAATAACTACAATCCTAGTTTTGTAAATGATTCGGTTTGCCACCCTCTTATTCGGGTTGCCATTTCGCGCCCGGGTCGTTACGCCGCGATGCAGCGAACCAGGATCCGGAGGCGCCTCCGGGTGGCTCTTCCGGCCGCCGATCCGCCGGACAACCATAGAAGCCCGCGCGCTCGCCCGTCGAGCCCGCGCGGGTCGCAGGACCGGACACCCTTCTCATGATCTCGCTCGACGCCTATCGCGCCCAGTGGCTCCGCAACATCCGCGCCGACCTTCTCGCCGGGCTTGTCGTCGCGCTGGCGCTCATTCCCGAGGCCATCGCCTTTTCCATCATCGCGGGCGTCGATCCCAAGGTCGGGCTCTACGCCAGCTTTTCCATCGCGGTGATCACCGCCATCGCGGGCGGGCGGCCCGGCATGATCTCGGCCGCGACGGCCGCGACGGCGGTGCTGATGGTGACGCTGGTCCGCGATCACGGGCTCGAGTACCTGCTGGCCACGACGGTGCTGGCGGGGGTGCTGCAGATCGGCGCGGGCCTCCTTCGGCTCGGCTTCGTGATGCGCTACGTGTCGAAATCCGTGATGACCGGCTTCGTCAACGCGCTCGCCATCCTGATCTTCATGGCGCAGCTTCCCGAACTCGACCCGCGCGAGGTGACCTGGATCACCTATGCCCTCGTCGCGGCGGGGCTCGGGATCATCTACCTCTTTCCGCTTCTGACCACGGCCGTGCCCTCGCCGCTCGTCACCATCGTGGTCCTCACGGCGCTCACCCTCGCGCTCGGGCTCGATGTCCGCACCGTGGGCGACATGGGGGCGCTGCCCGACACGCTGCCGGTCTTCCTGATCCCCGACATCCCGCTGACGCTCGAGACGCTGCAGATCATCCTGCCCTATTCGGTCGCCGTGGCGGTCGTGGGCCTGCTCGAAAGCCTGATGACGCAGAACATCGTCGACGACCTGACGGACACCAAGTCGAACCGCAACCAGGAGTGCATCGGCCAGGGCCTTGCCAACACGGCCACCGGCTTCATCGGCGGGATGGCGGGCTGCGCCATGATCGGCCAGTCGATCATCAACGTGAAGTCCGGCGGGCGGGGGCGGCTGTCATGCTTCGTGGCGGGCGTGTTCCTGCTTGTCCTCGTGGTTGGTCTCGGCGATCTCGTCAGCATCATTCCGATGCCGGCACTGGTGGCGATCATGATCATGGTCTCGGTCGGGACCTTCTCCTGGTCCTCGATCAAGGCCCTCGCCGTGCATCCGCGATCCTCCTCGATCGTGATGATCGCCACGGTGGTGACCGTCGTCTATACGCACAACCTCGCCATCGGCGTGCTGGTGGGCGTGCTGTTGTCGGGCATCTTCTTCGCCGGAAAGATCGCGCAGCTCTTCACCATGCGCAGCGACATCAGCCCGGACGGGCGCATTCGCACCTACTACGTCGAGGGACAGCTGTTCTACGGCTCGGTCGAGGACTTCATGGAGGCCTTCGACTTCAAGGAAGCCCCCGATCGCGTGGTGATCGACGTCAGCCGCGCGCATATCTGGGACATCAGTTCGGTGCAGGCGCTCGACATGGCGATCCTCAAGTTCCGCCGCGACGGCGCCGAGGTCGAGGTCGTGGGCATGAACGCGGCGACCGAGACGCTGGTCGACCGGCTTGCCATCCACGACAAGCCCGGCGCCATGGACAGGCTGATGGGCCACTGAGGGAGGACAGACCATGACCGACAAGATCATCGCCCTGGTGGACGGGTCCATCTATTCGGAAAGCGTGTGCCACCATGCCGCCTGGATCGCGCAGCGGACGCAAGCCCCCGTCGAGCTGATCCATGTGCTTGGCCGGCGCGAGGCGCCGGAAAAGACCGACCTCTCGGGCGCGATCCGGCTTGGCGCGCGCACCAAGCTGATGGAGGAACTGGCCGAGCTCGACGCGCAGCGGTCCAAGCTGATCGGCCATCGCGGCCGCGCAATCCTCGAGGATGCACGCGCCATCGTGGGTCAGGACGGCGTGACGGACATCACCACCCGGCTGCGCCACGGCGACATCGTCGAGGCCATCGGCGAGATCGAGGGCGAGGCCCGCATGATCGTCATCGGCAAGCGCGGCGAGGCGGCGGATTTCGCCAAGGGGCACCTCGGCTCGAACCTGGAACGGATCGTGCGCGCGGCGCACCGCCCGGTCTTCGTGGCCGCGCGCGCCTTCAGGCCGATCGACAGCGTGCTGGTGGCCTACGACGGCGGCGCGTCGGCGATGAAGGCCGTCGACCACATCGCGCGCAGCCCACTCTTCGCCGGACTGGCCGTCACCGTCGTGACCGTCGGCGCCGAGACGCCGGAGACCCGGAAGGGCCTCGCGGACGCGAAGGCCTTGCTGAAGGCCGCGGGCATCGACGCAGGGGCGCGGATCGTCCGGGGTCAGCCGGACACCGAACTCGGCAAGATGGTGGACGAGGAAGGCTTCGGCATGGTCGTCATGGGTGCATATGGGCACAGCCGCATCCGCAGCCTCGTGATCGGATCGACCACGACCGAGATGATGCGGTCCTGCAAGGTGCCCGTCGTCCTGATGCGGTAGGCGCGACGGCGGACCCCACACCCGATGCGGCGAGGGCGGCCTGGCGCGAGGTCCTGGGCCAGTCGGCGACACTGCGGCCCCAAGAAGCATCTCAGGACGCAGTCGCAGCTGAATGTCTATCCGTACGCCTCAACGCGGTCGCCGGGAGGACATCTGCTCGTCCCAGAGACCCAAGGAGGGCAATGGCTTCGGGATGAGCGATGCCACGAAACGGGCAGCAGTTCAGGAACGGTCGCAGCCGCCCTATCTGCTCCTCAATCAGCCAGACAAGGTTGCTCATCTTCACCCGCCGTCAGTTCGGGAGCGTGGATCACGCAGGGACAGCGGCTTCAGGCCGATGAATGGGTTACGGCCCTAGACGAAGTGCTCCCTCCGGGACAGACTTGAATGAGCTCGTGTCCATCCGGAGGGGTCTCACGCCATGACGCAGACGGTCGACCCACCTCGAGAGCGATCCGGCCTGCTGGCGCAGATATCTTCGGCTGGCCTGCTTATCGCAGCGGTCTTCTTCGCCCTGTCCGTGACGCCCTCCATGGTTCCCCGCGCGCCCGAGG
>DAINOF010000098.1:0-11005 GCA_036735505.1 Paracoccaceae bacterium | reverse complement strand
CCCGGGCAAGCAGGACACCGCCAAGGCCCATGGCTCGCCGCTCGGCGCCGATCTCATCACGCAGGTCCGCGAGATCTACGGCTGGCCGCACGAGGCCTTCGTGATCCCGGACGAGGTGAAGGCCGCCTGGGAGGCGATCGGCGCCCGCGGCCGCGCGGCGCGCTCGGACTGGACCGAGCGCTTCGCCACACTCGCGCCTGCCAAGCAGGCCGAGTTCAACCGCGTCATGTCGGGCGAGCCGCCCAAGGCGCTCGCAGCCCGTCTGCGCGCCTTCCGCAAGGAAATATCCGACAAGGCCCCCAAGGTCGCGACCCGGAAGGCATCCGAGATGGTGCTCGAGGTCGTGAACGAGGTCATGCCCGAGACGATCGGCGGCTCGGCCGACCTGACGGGCTCGAACAACACGCTGACGAAGGGCCTCGGGGTCTTCGACGCGGCGAACCGCAAGGGCCGCTATATCCATTACGGCATCCGCGAACACGGCATGGCGGCGGCGATGAACGGCATGTCGCTCCACGGCGGGGTGAAGCCCTATGGGGGCACGTTCCTCTGCTTCGCCGACTACGCCCGGGGCGCGATGCGGCTCTCGGCGCTCAGCCACACGCCCGTGGTCTACGTGATGACGCATGACTCCATCGGCCTCGGCGAGGACGGCCCGACCCACCAGCCGGTCGAGCATCTGGCGATGCTGCGCGCGACGCCGAACCTGCGCGTCTTCCGCCCCGCCGACACCGTCGAGACCGCCGAGGCCTGGGAGATCGCGCTGACCTCGAAGGACACGCCGTCCGTCCTCGCGCTGACCCGGCAGAACCTGCCCACCGTGCGAACCGAGCACAAGGGCGCGAACCTGACGGCGCGGGGCGCCTATGTGCTGGCGGAAGCCACCGGCAAGCGGCAGGCGATCCTGATGGCCACGGGCTCGGAGGTCGAGATCGCCCTGGCGGCGCGGGCCGCGCTCGAGGCCGAGGGGATCGGCACGCGCGTCGTCTCGATGCCCTGCTGGGAGCTCTTCGAGGCGCAGGACGAGGCCTGGCGCCGCAAGGTCCTGCCCGCGGGCCCCGTGCGCGTGGCCGTCGAGGCGGCGGTGCGCTTCGGCTGGGACCGCTGGCTGTTCGGCGAGCGCGGGCGGCGCGACAAGGGGGGCTTCGTGGGCATGGCGGGCTTCGGCGCCTCGGCCCCGGCCGAGCGGCTCTATGCCGAGTTCGGGATCACCGCCGAGGCCGTGGCCGACATGGCGCGCCGGCTGATCGCGGGCGAGCCCGAGGCCTGAGGCCCCGTCGCATTCTTTCCGACAGGCTGGCACGGTGCGAGGCATCGCGTAAGGTCCCCACGTAGTCAGGGAGATCGCCCGTGGTCCGTCTTGCCATTCTTCTTGTCCTTTTCCTCGCCGGTCCGGCCTCGGCCGAGCTGCGCCTCGCCTTCGTCGTCGGAAACGACGCCTATACCGAGGTGCCGCGCCTCCAGAAGGCGGTGAACGACGCCGAGGCGTTGGCCGCGACGCTTGCCGCGCAGGGCTACGAGGTGACGCTCGTGCGCGATGCCGACCGGCGCGAGATGAACCGCAGCCTGTCCGACTTCACCGCGCGCCTCGGGTCCGGCGACACCGCCTTCGTCTTCTTCGCGGGCCACGGGGTCGAGATCGCGGGCGAGAACTACCTTCTGCCCGTCGACATCGTCGCGCCCGACAGCGGCGACGGCGACTTCGTGGCCTCCGAGTCCATCGCGCTGTCGCGGCTTCTGGACCGCGTCCGGGCGACGGGCGCGCGCGCGACCATCGCGGTCATCGACGCCTGCCGCGACAATCCGTTCGAAACGACCACGGGACGCAGCATCGGCGGCACCCGGGGCCTCGGCCGGATCGCCGCACCCGAGGGCACCTTCGTCATCTTCTCGGCCGGCGCGGGGCAGCTGGCGCTCGACCGGCTGTCGGACGACGACCCCGACCCGAACTCGGTCTTCACCCGCGCGCTGCTGCCGCGGCTGTCGCGGCCGGGGCTCGAGCTGCGCGACCTCGTCAGCGCCACCCGGCTCGAGGTGCGCGACCTGGCCCGGATCGGAAACCACGAGCAGTTCCCGGCCTATTACGACGAGCTTCTCGGCCCGTTCTACCTGATCCCGCTGTCGGACGCCGCGGCGCGCGATCCGATCGGGGCGGACTTCGACCTTGCGCGCGAGATCGGCACCGCCACGGCGCTCGAGGCGTTTCTCGACCGGCATGGCGACCGCGCCGAGGACTTCCGCGTGATGCTGGCCCGCCGGATGCTCGACGAGCTTGCCGATCCCTCCCGGGCCGCCGCGGCCCCCCTGCCCGTGGCGCCGCCAGTCGCCCCGACCGTGGCGGCACCCGCGGCGCAGCCTCCGGCGGCCATCGCCGAGATCGACCCGAGGACAGCGATGCGCGCCGCGCAGACCTTGCTCAACGCGCTCGGCTGCGACGCAGGAACACCCGACGGCATCGCCGGCCCGCGTACCCGGTCGGCACTCGACCGGCTCCGCGCCGCGAACCCGGGCGCGTCGCTGAGCCTCGACACGCTCGGCCGCCGCGCCGCGGGCGGGTCGCCTTCGTCCCTCGCGGCCTGCCCGGCAGAGCGCATCGCGGCCGCCGTCCCGCCAGCCGCCGTGCCACGCGCCGTCGAACCGCCCGCCGCCGAACCGCCGCAGGCCGTCGAACCGCCCGCGGCGACGGCGCCCCCCGTCCCGCCGCTGTCGATCGAATCGGCCGTGCCTGGCGGACTCCTTGGGGGTTGGAGCTTTGTTCTGACCTGCGGTTCCGAGGCGCCTTTGGCGGGAGCCATGGAGGTGAGGCGGATTACCAGTGGTGAAGGTATTCCCGTCGTCGTTCTGTTGAGGGACGCAACAGGCCGGACAGGAAGCGGACGCGCCGAACTCAGCCACCGTCGGCTCACCTTCTCAGTCGCCTGGAGCGGCAGCCCCGGCGAGCGCTGGCGCGCCAACCTCTCGTCCGACGGCCGCACCTTCAGCGGCCGGACCTCGACCGGCTGCACCCTCGAGGGCCGCCGCGCGAACTGACCTCAGGGACCGAGGATCGCCGTCACGTAGCCCTGCGTCTCGCGGTAGGGCGGGATGCCGTTGTGGCGCGCCACCGCCTCGGGGCCCGCGTTGTAGGCCGCGAGCGCGAGCCGCCAGGACCCGAAGCGGCGGTACTGCTCGATGAGGTAGCGCGCGCCGCCCTCGAGGTTCTGCGCGGGATCGTTCGGGTCGACCCGCAGATAGCGCGCCGTGTCGGGCATGAGCTGGGCAAGCCCGATCGCCCCCTTGTGCGAGACCGCCTGCGGGTTCCACCCGCTTTCCTGCCGGACAAGCCGCAGGAACAGCTCTTCGGGCACGCCATGCCGCCGCGCCGCCGCC
This sequence comes from Paracoccaceae bacterium, assembly GCA_036735505.1. Taxonomy (GTDB): domain Bacteria; phylum Pseudomonadota; class Alphaproteobacteria; order Rhodobacterales; family Rhodobacteraceae; genus DAINOF01. The sequence continues at coordinate 7,636 of DAINOF010000098.1, read as the reverse complement.
TTCGCCGGTTCGAGCCACGGACCCGGGTCGCGCGCGCCACCCCCGCGCGGCCGCAGGCGAAGCGTGCCGAGCTCCGGATAGTCCGGCAGAAGCCGCGTCGAGGCGGAATACTGCTGCGCCGCGCGGCCGTCGAGGACGTCGAGCTGCTTCTGGAACAGCTGCACGCGCGTCTTGGTGGACAGGCTCAGGCTGTCGGCCGCGGCCCCCGTCGCCAACCCGGCGCAGAGCGCCAGACCCACAGCCGCCAGATGCCCCCGCATCGTCCGCCCACCCTCCTCGTCAAGCGGCGCAACCATATCCGCTTCGCCGGCCGAATCCAGCCCCCCTGGGCTCGGAGACAGCATGGCGGCCGAGATTCGTCTTCCATTAACCAAGTTGCGATGTTGTAACGGCAGGACGCGACGGTGCAGATTCGAGGAGACGCAGGCGATGGCCGGATCGGTGAACAAGGTGATCCTCGTGGGCAATCTCGGGCGCGACCCCGAGGTGCGGACGTTCCAGAACGGCGGCAAGGTCTGCAACCTGCGGATCGCCACGTCGGAGAACTGGAAGGACAAGCAGACCGGCGAGCGCAAGGAGCGGACCGAATGGCATTCGGTCGCGATCTTCTCGGAACCGCTCGCGCGCATCGCCGAGCAGTACCTGAAGAAGGGCTCGAAGGTCTACATCGAGGGCCAGCTCGAGACCCGCAAGTGGCAGGACCAGTCCGGCCAGGACCGCTACACGACGGAAGTGGTGCTGCGCCCCTACCGGGGGGAACTGACGCTTCTCGACGGCCGCGAGGGCGGCGGAGGCGGCGGCGGGTATCAGGACGACCGCAGCGGCGGCTATGACGACGACCGGAGCGGCTATGGCGGATCGGGTGGCGGCAGCTCCCACGGCGGATCCCACGGCGGCGGCAGCCGGGCGCCCGCCGGCGACATCGACGACGAGATCCCGTTCTGAGGCTCAGCGCAGCCGCTGGGCGAGCAGGTCCCTGACCGCGGCCGGGTCCACCCCGTCCGCGACAAAGGCCTCGCCGATCCCGCGCGCGAGGATGAAGCGCAGGCGGCCGTCCACCACCTTCTTGTCCTGCGCCATGAGCGCGACCAGCGCCTCGGGCCCCGGCAGGTCGCCCGGGATGTCGGACAGGTCGCACTTCATCCCGATGGCCTTCAGATGCGCCCGGACCCGGCTCGGCACCTCCTGCGAACACAGGCCCAGCCGAGAGGACAACTCGAAGGCCAGCGCGCAGCCGATCGCCACGCCCTCGCCGTGGAGGAGCCGCTCGGAATAGCCCGTCGCGGCCTCGAGCGCATGGCAGAAGGTGTGCCCGAGGTTGAGAAGCGCGCGCTCGCCCTCCTCGGTCTCGTCCCGCGCCACGATCCCGGCCTTCATCTCGACCGACCGCCGCACGGCCCGCTGGCGAAGCCCCGCATCCCCCGCCGCAAGGCACGGCCCGTTGACCTCGAGCCACTCGAAGAAGGCCGCGTCGCCCAGAAGCCCGTACTTCACCACCTCGCCGTAGCCCGCGAGGAAGTCGCGCGGGGGCAGCGTGGCCAGAACGTCGATGTCGGCGAGCACCAGCGCCGGCTGGTGGAAGGCGCCGACAAGGTTCTTGCCGTGGCGCGTGTTGATCCCGGTCTTGCCGCCGACCGAACTGTCGACCTGCGCCAGAAGAGTGGTCGGCACCTGCACGAAGCGCACGCCCCGGCGCAGGATCGCCGCCGCGAAGCCGCCGAGGTCGCCGATCACCCCGCCGCCGAAGGCCACCACGACGTCGCGGCGTTCGACCCTGGCGTCGAGCAGCCACTCGACCGCCTGCGTCAGCCCCGCCCAGCCCTTGGTGGCCTCGCCCGGCGGCAGCGCATGGGTCTCGGCCGCGATCCCGGCCGCCGCGAGCCCGCCCAGAAGCGTTCCCAGATGCGCCTCGGCCACGCGCGTCTCGGTCAGCACCGCCACCCGCGGCCGCGCGAGAAGCGGCGCGATCTCGGCCCCCGCCCGCGCCAGAAGCCCCGGCCCGATCCGCACCTCGTAGGCGCGGGCCCCAAGCTCAACCCTTATCCTGTCCGTCATCGTCCCCCCGGTCCAGCACGTCGGGCCGCGCCATGAGCGCCGCGATCACCTTCGCCGCCATGTCCTCGATCGAATAGGCGGGCCGCGCCTCGACATGGATCTCGGCCAGCGCGTAGGCCGGAATGCGCGCCTCGTAAAGCGCGGCCAGCGTGCCGTAGGGGTCGGGCGTCCGAAGAAGCGGCCGGGTGTCCTTGTGCCGGACCCGGGCCCAGAGCAGGTCGAGATCGGCCTTCAGCCAGACCGCGACGCCGGCCTCGCTGATGATGCGGCGGTTGCGTTCCGAGATGTAGGCGCCCCCGCCCGTCGACAGGATGCACCGCTGGGTGCGCAGGAGGCGCCGGATGACCTGCGTCTCGCGCTCGCGGAAGAAGGCCTCGCCGTCGCGCTCGAAGATCTCGGCGATGGTGCGGTTGGCGGCCCGTTCGATCTCGGCGTCCGAATCGAGGAAGGGCACGCGCAGCTCGCGCGCGACGGCGGTGCCGATCGCGGTCTTGCCCGCCCCCATCATTCCGACGAGCGCGACCGTCTTTCCAAGCCTCAACCCCAAGCGCAACGTCCTGCCTATTCCGTCCCGCCGTCCTGAATGGCGTGATCTTGCCGGGAAAGCCATATATAACGAATTCCAAGCCGCCGAAGACGCGGCGCCCGGGAAGATGCCCAGGAATGGGCCCGGGGAACGGGGCAGGAGCAAAGGGGGCGGGGCGCAGCATGGGCCGGATACTACTGAAACTCTTGGCGGTCCTCGTGGTGATCGGGGCGCTCGGGATCACGGGCTTCGGCTATCTGGGGGATCTGAGCCCGGACCAGTCCGATGTCAGCGAGCCGGTGATCCTGAATGCGGACTAGCCTCGCCGCAGCGGTCCTGTCGCTACTCGGGGGGTGGCCGGCGCTGGCGGCCGAGCCCCTGTCGGCCATCGACTGGCTGTCGGACAGCATCGCGGCGCCGCCGCTGCCCGACCCGTCGGGCCGGGCGATCGGGGCCGCACCCATCCCCGAGATCGAGACGCTGCCGCTCGGCCGGACGCAGCCCGATGCGGTGGGGCTCCTATCGGCCGAGGCGGCGGGGGTACCCCGCACGCTCTGGCGCGGTGCCACCACCGACGAGCTTGCCGCGCTCATCGCGGCCGAGCCGCGCGACCTTCTGCCAACGCCGCGCGCACTGTTGAAGCGCCTGCTCCTGGCCGAGCTCGACCCCCCGGCCGATGCCGACGACAGCGGGCGGCTTCTGGTCGCCCGGATCGACCGGCTGCTCGAGTTCGGCGCGCTCGACGAGGCGGCAGCGCTTCTCGACGTCGCGGGCACGATGACGCGCGAGCTGTTCCGGCGCCGCTTCGACGTGGCGCTCCTGACCGGCAGCGAAGAGGCCGCCTGCGCCGACCTGCGCGGCGATCCCTCGATCTCGCCGACCTACCCCGCCCGCATCTTCTGCCTCGCGCGGACCGACGAATGGCACACCGCCGCCGTGACGCTCGAGACGGCGAAGGCGCTGGGGCTCGTCTCGGCGGAAGAGGACGACCTTATGGCGCGGTTCCTCCACCCCGAACTGGGCGAGGAATTGCCCCCGCTCGGTCCCCCGCTCCGCCCGTCCCCGCTCGTGTTCCGGCTCTACGAGGCGGTGGGCGAGCCCCTGCCGACGACGCCCCTGCCGCTGGCCTTCGCCCATGCCGATCTCAATCCGAACGCCGGCTGGAAGGCCCAGCTCGAGGCGGCCGAGCGGCTTGCCCGCATGGGCTCGATCGCGCCGAACCGGCTGCTGGGGCTCTACACCCAGCAGCGCCCCTCGGCCTCGGGCGGGGTCTGGGACCGGGCGCGGGCGGTGCAGCGGCTCGATGCGTCGCTGACCGCAGGCGACGGCGCGGAGGCCTCGCGCGCGCTTGTCGACGCCTGGGCGCTGTTCCGCACGCTTGGGCTCGAGGCGACGCTGGCCGAGACCTTCGCGCCCCGCCTCCAGACCGTGGCGCTCGAGCCCGAGGCGCAGGCGCTGGCGTTCCGGATGAGCCTTCTGACCGGCAACTCGCTGATCGCCGCCTCGCGATACCAGCCGCGCGACGCGGAAGAGGCCTTTCTCGTCGCGCTCGCGCTCGGGCGCACGGCCTCGGTCGAGCCCCCCGGACAGCTGGCCGCCGCCCTCGCCCGTGGCTTCGCCGCGACCCGCATGCCCGACCGCTTCGGCGACATCCGCGACGTGGAAGGCCGGGGGCCGGCCCTTCTGCGGTCGCTTTCGCTTTTTACCTCCGGCGCCACGATCGCTTCGGGCGACCTCAGCGACGCGATCACCCTGATCCGGATGCTGGGCTTTGAATCGACCGCGCGGCGGACCGCGCTCGAGCTTCTGATCCTGGCCGATCCCGCATGACCGACCATCTCCGCATCTCGGCCTTCCTCGACGCGCAGGCGGCCGAACTGGGCGCGGCGCGGAACACGCGCCTTGCCTACGGGCGCGACCTCAAGGACTTCGCGGCCTGGCTTGCGGCGCGGGGGCACGACTTTGCCGGGGCCGCGCAGGAGGACGTCGAGGCCTATCTCGTCCGGTGCGACGCGACGGGCCTGTCGGTCGCCACGCGGGCGCGGCGGCTGTCGGCCATCAAGCAGCTCTTCCGCTTCGCCTACGAGGAAGGCTGGCGAACCGACAACCCCGCGATCCGCATCCGCGGGCCGGGCAAGAGCCGGCGGCTTCCCAAGACGCTCGGCGTGCCCGAGATCGACCGGCTGATCGGCGCCGGGCGGACGACGGGGCGGCCGCGCGACCGGGTGCGCAACACCTGCCTGCTCGAGCTTCTCTACGCCACCGGCATGCGCGTCAGCGAACTGGTCGAGCTTCCCGTCGCGGCCGCGCGCGGCGATCCAGCCATGCTGCTCGTCCGCGGCAAGGGCGAGCGCGAGCGGCTCGTGCCCCTGTCGCCCCCGGCGCGGGCGGCGCTGGCCGCCTGGCTGACCGAGCGCGACCGGGCCGAGGACGAAGGTCGGGCGAAAGGCGCCCCGCCGTCGCGGTTCCTCTTCCCGTCCTCCGGCGCCTCGGGGCACCTGACGCGGAACCGCTTCTACCTGCTCCTGAAGGACCTCGCGGCGGGCGCGGGCATCGACCCCGACACGGTGACGCCGCACCGGCTCCGCCACGCCTTCGCCACGCATCTTCTGGCCAACGGCGCCGACCTGCGGGTGATCCAGACGCTGCTCGGCCATGCCGACGTGGCGACGACCGAGATCTATACCCACGTGCTGGACGAGCGCCTGTCGGAGCTCGTCCACACGCATCATCCGCTTGCGGTCAGAGCTGGCGGATCTTCAGACGGGTAATCCGGTTGTCCTTGCGCTGCAGGACCTCGAAGCGGAAGCCGTGGAACGAGAACACCTGCCCCTGCGTGGGGATCGTCTGCGCCTCGTGGATGACGAGACCCGCCACCGTGTTGGCCTCGTCGTCGGGCAGCTGCCAGTCGTTCGCCCGGTTGAGGTCGCGGATCGTGGTCGCGCCGTCCACGACGTAGTCGCCCGTCTCGGTGCGGCGGATCGGGCGCTCGGCGCTGATGTCGAATTCGTCGGTGATCTCGCCCACGATCTCCTCGAGGATGTCCTCGAGCGTGATCAGCCCCTCGATCGAGCCGTATTCGTCGACCACCAGCGCGAAATGGGTGTGGCGGCGCAGGAACTGCCGCATCTGGTCGTCAAGCGTCGTGGTCTCGGGGACGAAGTAGGGCTTCATCGCGACGGCGAGGTAATCGAAGTTCTCCCAGGCCTCGGCATCGCTCTGGGCCTCGGAGCGCTTGGCGTACATCGCGCGCAGGAGGTCCTTGGCGTGGAGCACGCCCACGATGTTCTCGGGGTCGTCCTTCCAGATCGGCAGCCGCGTGTGCGGCGAGCCCAGCACCTGCTGGAGCACCTGCTGCGGCGGCAGGCTCGCATCGATCATCTCGATCTGCGAGCGGTGGCGCATCACCTCCTCGACCGTCCGGTCGCTCAGATGCAGCGCGCCGAGGATGCGGTCGCGGTCCTCCTTCTCGACCACGCCCTCGGAATGGCCGATGGAGAGAGCGCCCACGATCTCTTCGCGAACGGCAAGGATGTTGCTGCCGGGGTCCGCGCGCACGCCGACGCTCCAGAGAAGTCCGCGGACCAGGGTCCGGACCACCGTCACGATCGGCGCGAAGACGAAGATCAGGACGCGGATGACGGGCGCCACGCGCAGCGCCATCGCCTCGGGCCGCGTGATCGCGAAGGTCTTGGGCAGCACCTCGCCGAAGATCAGCACCAGAAGCGTCATGCCGAGCGTGGCGAAGGCCACGCCCGAATCCCCGAAGATCCGCGTGAGAAGCGCGGTGGCGAGCGAGGCCGACAGGATGTTGACGACGTTGTTGCCGAGGAGGATCGCGCCGATCATCCGCTCGCTGTCCTCGGTGACCTTGAGCGCGGTCCGGGCCGCCTTCTCGCCCTTGTCGGCACGCGACCGCAGCTTGCCGCGCGAGGCGGCCGTCAGCGCTGTTTCCGAGCCGGAGAAGAAGGCGGACAGGACCAAGAGGACGAAGATCGATGCCGCGGTGATCCAGAAGGCGGCGTCGAGCGAAGCTGATGCAGGTTCCATCGGTCCGGTTGTGTGATTGCGCCTCGGTTATGGGGGCAGACCGTGCCGGGATCAAGGGCGCCCGGCGTCACCGCCCCCGGAAAAGCCCGCCGAGGATCCCGCGCACCAGCCGCTTGCCCGTCGTCCCGCTCAGTTCCTTGAGGACCGCCTGAGACAGCGCGTCGCCAAGGGTCTCGGGCTGGCGGGACCGGGACGACGTCGTGCGGGTCGGGCTCCGCGTGCCGGTATAGCGCTCGGCCTGCCGGTACTCGCGCACGCGCAGCTCCTCCTCGGCCTTCTCGGCCTCCGCCGCCTCGGCCTCGGCCGCCGCCCCGGCGGCGCGCGCTTTCAGGATCTCGTAGGCGCTTTCGCGGTCGCGGGGCGTGTCGTACTTGCCCGCAACCGGCGAGCCCAGCACCACCTCGCGCCGCTCCTCGGGCAGGATCGGCCCGAGCCGCGAGGACGGCGGGCGGATCAGCGTGCGTTCCACCACGCCCGGCGCGCCCTTGGCCTCGAGGAAGGATGTCACGGCCTCGCCGGTGCCCACCTCGCGGATCGCCGCCTCGGTGTCGAAGCGCGGGTTCGCGCGGTAGGTCTCGGCCGCGCGGCGCAGCTGCTTCTGGTCGCGGGCGGTGAAGGCGCGGAGCGCGTGCTGCACCCGGTTGCCGAGCTGGCCGAGGACGGTCTCGGGCACGTCGTCGGGGTTCTGCGTGACGAAGTAGATGCCGACCCCCTTGGACCGGATCAGCCGCGCCACCTGCTCGACCTTCTCGACGAGCGGCTTCGGGGCGCCGTTGAACAGGAGATGCGCCTCGTCGAAGAAGAAGACGAGCCGCGGCTTGTCGGGATCGCCCACCTCGGGGAGTTCCTCGAAGAGCTCGGACAAAAGCCACAGGAGCATCGTGGCGTAAAGCCGGGGCGAGGACATGAGCCGGTCGGCGGCCAGGATGTTGATCCGCCCCCGCCCGTCAGGATCGGTGCGCAGGATGTCGGCAAGCTCGAGCGCCGGCTCGCCGAAGAACTGCG
>DAINOF010000097.1:0-11023 GCA_036735505.1 Paracoccaceae bacterium | reverse complement strand
CCCGCCCCCGCCACATCGAGGTGCAGGTTCTCGGCGACGGGCGCGGCGGCGCGGTCCATCTCGGCGAGCGCGACTGCTCGCTCCAGCGCCGCCACCAGAAGGTGCTGGAGGAGGCCCCCTCGCCCGCGATCGACGCCGAGACCCGCGCCCGGATCGGCGAGACCTGCGCGAAGGCGATCCGCGAGATGGGCTACAGCGGCGCCGGCACCATCGAGTTCCTGTACGAGGACGGCGAGTTCTACTTCATCGAGATGAACACCCGCCTGCAGGTCGAGCACCCGGTGACCGAGGCCATCTTCGGCGTCGACCTCGTGCGCGAGCAGATCCGCGTGGCGGCCGGCCTGCCGCTCGAATTCCGGCAGGAGGACCTCGCGATCAACGGCCACGCCATCGAGGTCCGGCTCAACGCCGAGAAGCTGCCCGGCTTCTCGCCCTCGCCCGGCCGCATCTCGCAGTACCACGCGCCGGGCGGGCTCGGCGTCCGCATGGACAGCGCCCTTTACGACGGCTACCGGATCCCGCCCTACTACGACAGCCTGATCGGCAAGCTCATCGTCCACGGCCGCGACCGGCCCGAGGCGCTGGCGCGGCTGCGCCGGGCCTTGGGCGAGTTGATCATCGACGGGATCGACACGACCGTGCCGCTGTTCCACGCGCTGCTCGACGACCCCGCGATCCAGTCCGGCGACTACTCGATCCACTGGCTCGAAAGGTGGCTGGCGGAGAACGTGGGCTGATCGCGCCCGCGCTACCGCGGCCGAAGCGCGCAGACCGCCCGCCGCACCGTGCGCTGTCGGAAGTAGTCCCGCACGCCTTCCGGTTCGGCGGCGAGCGGGGCGGGATCGATCCACTGCAGATCGTAGTCGAGCGCATCGGCCATCGCCTCCATCGCCGAAAGGCTCGGTACGCCCGTGATCGCCCGCCGCTGCCCGCCAAGCTGCGCGACGGCATTGAGCGCCTTGTCGGTCCGCTCGCGCGCCAGTTCGATCACCGGCGCGCGGGCGAGCGAGAACTCGCTGTCGAGGATCACCAGCCGGGGGCCCAACTGCCGGATGAGCCACAGGAGCCGGAAGTGCTCGATCAGGTGGTAGAACAGCCCGAGCACCGCGACCACGTCGAAACGCTCGCCGCCGTCCGCGAGCGCCTCGAGCGCCGGCACCGCCTCGCCCTCGACAAGCCGGACCCGCGCCCTCGCCGGATCGTCGGGATAGCGCGCGAAGCCTGCCGCGAGGTCGGCGCGCGGCTCGACGCCCAGGACCTCGTCCGCGCCCGCCAGGGCGAAGGCATAGCACCAGCGCCCGTCATGCGCGCCGAGGTCGAGAAGGCGCGCGCCCCGGATCTCGGCGCGGAACGGGTCGATCACCAGCCGGTGCCGCTTGCCAAGGCGCCGCAACGCGTCGGGCGGCAGGGCGCAGTCGGGGCGGAGCGCGAGCGCGTCGAAGGCGTTCATCTCTGTCATTCTTTGCGCGGCCAGTCCGGTTCGACTACCCTGCGGCCGGACACAGCACAACGGTCGCGCGCATGAAGGGGGTCGGAACACCGCTGAAGCCGGAGCTTCTCCTGCAGGCCTATGCCGCGGGTGTCTTCCCGATGGCCGAATCGCGCGAGGACCCCGACGTCTTCTGGGTCGACCCGCGCCACCGGGGCATCCTGCCGCTCGACGGGTTCCGCATCTCGCGCAGCCTCGCCCGGACGATCCGGCGCGGCGCCTTCCGCGTCAGCTTCGACGCCGCCTTCGAGCACGTCATCGACGGCTGCGCGGCGCGCGACGAGACCTGGATCAACGCCACGATCCGCCGCCTCTGCCTGTCGCTCCACGCGCTCGGCAGCGCCCATTCGGTCGAGGTCTGGGAGGGGGACGCACTTGTGGGCGGGGTCTACGGCCTGACGCTCGGCGGCGCCTTCTTCGGGGAAAGCATGTTCTCGACCCGGACCGACGCCTCGAAGGTGGCGCTCGCCTATCTCGTGGACCGGCTGCGCGGCGCGGGCTTCGTCCTGTTCGACACGCAGTTCATCACGCCGCACCTCGCCTCGCTCGGCGCGGTCGAGATCCCGCGCGCGGACTACCGGGCGCGGCTCGCCGCCGCCATCGAGGTCCGCGCGCAGTTCCCGGCGCGCGCGGCCGTCCCCGCGCCTCAGGAGCTTCTGCAGCGCATGACCCAGACGTCGTAGCGCGGATGGTCGAGCGCCGAGAGCGCGGGGCTCGAGGCCACCATCCAGCCGCGGAAGGCGGGCTCGGCCAGGCCCTCGGCCTCGATCGTCAGGAAGGCGAAGGCGTCGCCCGCCGGGTCGTCCACGGGATATCGGCAGTCGCCCAGCGTGACGGCAAGACGCCCGAGCACGGCGGTCTCGCCCACGGAAAGGTCGAAATCGGTCACCTCGCCCGAGACCTTGTCGAGACCCCGCAGAAGCGCGCCGGGCGCCTCGGCGACCTCGGCCTCCTCGCGGAACTCGCGCGGCGTGTCGTCGAAGCGCGGGCGCGGCTCGCCGAAGGGCAGGAACGGCCGCTCCTGCTCCCAGAGCGGCGCAGGCTCCACGAAGGGGAGGTCGGGGACCTGCGCGAGGGTCGGTGCGGGCAAAGCCAGGGCGATGAGCGCGAGGCGCCGCATCACTCCACTTCGCTTCCCGTCACGAAGCGCATCAGGAGCGTGACGAGCGACACCGAGCTTTGCGTGTCCTGGATCGCGCTGCCCGGCTCGAGGTTGAAGGGCGAGCCGCCGGGCACGAGCTCGAGGAAGCTGCCGCCCAGAAGACCTTCGGACGACACGGCCACCAGCGTGTCCTCGGGCAGAACGAGGTCGTCCTGCACGGTGAAGCGCGCGTCGGCGCGGAAGGTCTCGGGGTTGAGCGCAAGGCCGGTCACCGTCCCCACCTTGACGCCGCCGAGCCGGACGTCGGTGCCGACGCCCACGCCCTCGACCGAGCGAAAGCTCGCCGTCATCTCGTAAAAGCCCGTCCCCGCGCCGCGCGCGTCGGCGAACTGGCTCGCGTAGACGAGGAAGCCGGCCGCCGCTGCCACGACCACGGCGCCGGTCACCACCTCGGTCACATGGCTCGTCATCGCCCGCTCATTCCGGCGACCAGGCTTCGTAGTCGCTGCGCGCCACGGGCTCGGGCTTGCGGATCGAGCCGGGCGGCGCATAGGCCATCGCGGTGCCGGTCAGGTTCTCGCGGTGCGGCTTCTCCCAGGCCTTGTGCGGCAACGGCGCCTCGGACGGCGGGGTGTCCCAGGTGTGGTGAAGCCAGCCGTGCCAGTCGGGGCTCACCCGGCTCGCCTCGGCCTCGCCGTTGTAGATGACCCAGCGCCGCTTGCCGTCGCGCGAATGGTAGAACAGGTTGCCCGAGGCATCCTCGCCCACCTTTACGCCATGGCGGGCGGTGAAGAGCTGCGTGCCGATGGTCTGGCCGTTCCACCACGTGACGGCGCGGACTAGGGTGTTCATCAGGCCCATCGACGGCTCCTTCGCGGCTCGCGTCACATATGGCGCAACCGCGCTGCGAGGTCCAGTGGCCGGGGCCGGGCTGCCGCAGCCATCCGCCTTCCTTGTCGATCCCACGCGACGGCGGACATGCCGCACAGGCGGACCGGGCCGATCCGCACGGGGGGCTGCCGACCTGTCAGGCGGCAACGGTCCGTCGCGCCGCCGGAGGGCTTCCGATCCGGAAATGCTCGACCTGCTGGCGCGTCTCGCGCGCCTCGTCGATCAGACCGCGCGCGCTCTCGGCCGCTTGTCCCACGCTGTCGGCTGCGCGGCGGGTGGCGGCCGAAACGTCCGACACGAGCCTGTCGAGCGCCTCCATCCGGCGCGTGGTGGCGCGGCCGATGCTCGTGATCTCGCGGATCGTGGCTTCCGCTGAGTCCACCGCGGTGTGGATCTTCTCGAAGGTGGCGTCCTGCCGGGTGACCGATGCGACGGAAGATTCCATGATCTTGCGGACGCTTTCGGTTCGGTGCCGGATGTCGGTCGCGTTCTCGGCCGAGACCTCGGCGAGGTTGCGCACCTCGAGCGCCACGACGGCGAAGCCGCGGACGGCGTCGCCTGCCGCCCGCGCCGCTTCCACCGAGGCGTTGAGGCTGAGAAGCCTCGTCTTCAGGGCGATGTCCTCGATCGTGCTGACGCTCGCGCCGATCTCGCTGAAGGCGGCATAGGTGCGCTGGATCTCGTGTACCGTCTCCTGCGACGCGGCGCGCGCCTCGTCGGCAGCGGCGCGCGCCTCGGCGGCCTTGTCGAGCGCCTCGGTCACGCGGCGCTCGGTCAGCGCGACATCGGCCCGAAGCGCCTCGACGTCGCGGCCGAGCGCGGCGACGCGTTCGGCGTTCGCGCGCGACTCCGCGTCCAGCGCGTCGCTTCGCGCCGCGATGAGCGAGGCGGCCTGCTCCACCCGTTCGGCCGACCGGGAGATCCCCGTGATGACCGACGCCGTGGCCTCGGCCATCCCGGCCACGTCTCCGGCGATGGCCGCGAAGGATCCGCGCAGGGCGGGATCCATGCGCGCGCCAAGATCGCCGTGCGAGAGCGCCGACATGGTCCGCGAGATGTCGTCGAGCCCCTCGCGCGCGACGAGCCCGATCCGGTTCACACCCTCGCTCAGGGCGCGCAGATAGCCCCGCCGCTCCTTGGCGGGCACGCCCGCCCCGAAGTCGCCCGAGGCAACCGCCGCGACGACCGTGTCGATGTCCGTCATGAAGGCCTGAACCTCGTCGAGGCTGTCGTTGACCGACCGCTGCATCCGCCCGATAACTCCGCCGTACTCGCCGACGATGCACTGCGACAGGTCTCCTCCCGCGAAGCCCAGAAGCGTGCCCTCGATGGCGGTCAGCGCCTCCTTGAGCGAATTCGCCATCATGTTGAGCGTTATGGTGAGGTCGTAGAGGCTGTCGGGCGTGTCCGAAAGGCTGATGTCCCGGCTGAAGTCGCCGTGGTTGTACGCCTCGATCGTCTGGAGAAGGACGGTATTGTAGCGGGCGAGGTCGCTGGCGCTTGCGGCATCGGCAAGTTCGGCCCGCCGCCGCTCGCGCATCTGCCGAAGGATCGCGTTGAAGAGCGCGCTCGCCTCGGCGCTTTCGTCGCCCGGGTCCACCTCGACGCAGGAGACGTCGGAACCCGGATCCTCGGCCACTTTGGCCATGGCGCGCGTGAGGCCGAAGATGCCGAGCGGCGCGCGATGCTCGGCCATGTTGAGGCCGATCTCCTCGTCGGCGGCCGGGACGCGCAGCCCGCGGCCCCGTCCGTCGGGATCGGGCAGGAGGCGGTTCAGCGCCCAGAGGCCGGAAAAGGCAATGCCGAAGCTCCAGGCGAAGACCGCGCCGACCCCGATCAGCTGGATCAGGAGCTGTTCCCCCCGCGAGCCCGCGATCAGGGCATCCACCGGCGCAAGAACGGCGACGAGGATCGTCCCGAACGCGCCCGCGACGCCGTGGACCGCGATCGCGCCGATCGGGTCGTCCTGTCGCGCGACGCCTTCGAACCATTCGCGGAACGCGAAAGCGGCAAGCGCGCCCAGCACGCCGACGGCCGCCGCGCCAGCGGGCAGGAGCACGTCGCAGCCTGCGGTCACCGCCACGAGCCCCGCGAGCACACCGTTGATGACGAATTCCGGCCGGCCGTAGCCGCGGGTGAACTGCCCCGCGAGGAAGCCGGCGACGCCACCCGTCGACCCCGCGACCATGGTGTTGGCCACGATCCGCGCGAAGCCCTCGGTCCCCGAGGTCGTCGAGCCGCCGTTGAAGCCGATCCAGCCGACCCAGATGATGAGCGCGCCGAGCGTGGCGAGCACCGGGCTGTGGCCGTGCAGCGTGTTGACCGCGCTTCCGGGCCCGTACTTGCCGAGGCGCGGGCCAAGGATCAGGACGGCGGCGAGCGCGACCCAGGCGCCGGTCGAATGCACCACGGTGGAGCCCGCGAAATCCATGAAGCCCATCGCGGCGAGCCAGGGTTCGTCCGATCCGTTCAGAAGCCCGCCCCAGGCCCAATGACCGGCCACCGGATAGATGACGATCGCGACAAGCATCGTCGCGGCCACGTAGCCTGTCATCGTCATCCGTTCGGCCGCAGCCCCCGAGACGATCGTAGCCGCGGTCCCGCAGAAGACCAGCTGGAAGACGAAGAACGTGAGCGTCCAGGGCTCTGCCGCCCCGAAGAAGGCGAGGTCGCTCGACCAGCCGATCCAGCCGCCCCGGCTGTCGCCGAACATGACCGCGAAGCCCACGAGGCCGAAGCAGACGCTGGCGAAGACGAAGTCGATGATGTTCTTCTGCGCGACGTTGACCGCGTTCTTGGCGCGGACCTGGCCTGCCTCGAGCAACAGGAACCCGCCCTGCATGAGGAAGACCAGTGCTGCGGCCGTCATCGTCCAGACGTGGTCCACGTCGCTCTGGAGGGCGAAGTCGGAGGCAGCCGAGGGACCGGCGACGAGGCTTGCCACGATGGCTGCAAAGGCCGCTGGAATGGCGCGCATGGGCTGTCTCCGTTTTCCGTGCGCCGTTGATGCCCGCGAATGTGCAAGATTCTGCTAATGGCTGACCGGCATCCCGCGGCGCCTTTGCCCGGTCCGGCTCGGCCTCCTGCGGGTCAGCCATGGTGACGGGTGGCTCCCTGATCAGCGACGGTTCCGGCAGGCCCTCACCAGCTGTGGCGGAAGCCCACGGTGATCGCATGTCCGGAGGTGGACCCGGGCCCGTCGCCGAGGGCGGTGCGCCAGGAGGCCTCGGCGTAGAGCACCGTGGCCTCGCCGAGCGCGATGGACCCGCCGATGCCGATCTCGCCCCAGGTGTCGGCCGTGCCCGCGCCGAGGCGCGCGCCCGCGACATTCACCGTTCCGTCGCCCGAGAAGTCGTGGAAGACGTTCGCGATGAGGTGGAGCTTCTGCCGGGTCCCGCCGGTCGGGCCGGCGCTTTCCCAGTCGTAGGCGAGGCCGAGGCGGCCGGTCGCGCCCTCCTGCCGGCCGAGGTCGACGCCGTTGCCGGCGCTGTCGGTGAAGCGCGCGCCCCCCGTCCGGGCGAGCGTCAGCTGCGCCTGCGGGACGAGCGCGCGGGTCTCGTCGAGGGCCAGCCGCCAGCCGCCTTCGACGCTCACGGCAGAGGCGGTCGATCGGCGCCCCGAGGCGAGCGCGCCGGCCGTGGACGAGGAGATGTCGGTGTCGATCCAGGCGACCTGCCCCTGGAGGTCGAGATAGCGGCCGTCCGCGCCCAGCCAGGTCGCGGTCGCGCCGATGCCGGCTCCGCGTGAATCGATGCGGCCCGAACCCGCCGCGCCCGAGACCCGGCCCGCCTGCGTGCCGTAGTGCGCGGTCAGGCCGAAGCGCCAGTCGCCCGGCCCGGCGCCGAAGGTCCAGCCCGCCTGGAGCCCGGTCGTCGTGCTGTCGATCGTGCTGCCGGAACCGGTCGTCATGTCGGCCCGGTCGCCGTGGAGCCGCAGCCAGGGGCCGGGACCGGGCTCCCGGGCGGCGCCCGCCCCGGCCGACAGGCGCTGCTCGAGCGTCGGCATCCTCCGGAAGGCCGAAAGCGTCACGGGAAGGGCCTCGTAGACCGTGCCCGTGGCGTTCATCGTGGCCGACAGCGCGACCGAGCCCGCGCCCTGGACGAGATCGTAGTCGAAGGCGCCCGCCGAGAGCGGCCCGCCCGCCAATGAGAAACTGGCGGCCGGGGCGTCGCCCGCGACCTCGACCAGCGGGAGGGACCGGCCGTCCGCCACGCCCGGCGAGAGGTTGTTCACCTCGAGGCGCGTCGTTCCCGCCATGTCCCCCGCGATGCCGACCGTATCGGCCGCGCCCGTCGCGGTGTCGATGTCGAGCGCCAGCCGCCCGGACCCCGACAGGTCGCCCGCGACGGCGAGGCGGTCGCCGGCGGCGCCGTCCTGCAGGGTCACCGTCCCGTCGTTCGCGAGCCCGCCCGAGATCGTGTAGACCCCCGCGCCGCCGCCGGTGGCGACGAAGGTCGCGCCCGCGTCGATGGAGAGGTTGCCGGTCAGCGCGAGCGCCCCGGCGCCGTCGAGCGTGGCGCCGCCGGTGAGCCGCAGGCCCAGCCCCGCCTCCGAGCCCACGGCAAGCGCGCCACCCGAGATCATGAGGCGCGCGCCGTCGAGCCGGACGATTTCCCAGTTGCGGATGTTGGCGCCGTTGGCGACGGCGGTGATCCCGGTGAAGGTCAGCGTGTCGACCCAGCCGTCGGCCGCCGACAGGTCGTCGCCGCCGTCGAGCACGTGATGCGTGCCGTCGTAGCCCGCGGCCGAGATCGTGGCCGTGTCCGATCCGTTGCCGCCGAAATAGCCCGAGCGCCAGAGGCCGCCGGTCCAGGCGAAGGTGTCGTCGCCGTCGGCCAGGCTGGCCGCGATGTCGTCGCCATGGATGTCGCCGTCGAACACGCCGCCGGCAAGGGTGAACACGTCGTCGCCGAGGCCGAGGATCGCGGCGCCGGTCACCGTGCCGGCCGAGGTGACGGTGACATTGCCGCCGGTCTCGTCGGTGCCGTCGCGGTCGGTGTCGCCATCGCGGATCGCGATGCCCGAGGCCGACCCGTCGACCACGGCCGCGGCGCCGATGTCGACCGTGCCGCCATTGGCCGAAAGGGTGCGGATGCCCGTGCCTGTGCCCGTGCCGCCGGTGACGCGGCCGCCGCTCACCGCCACCTCGAAACCGCCGGACCCGACGGCCACGGCGCGCAGTCCGTCGGCCCCCGGGCCGGACACCGCGATGGTTCCGCTGGTCATTCCGATGATGGCTTCTCCGGCGCCCTCGTTCTGCACAACGGCCCCGTGGCCGTCCGCGCCCAGCGTGACGATGCTGGCGCTGTCGCCGAGCGAGACGACGGCTTCGCCTGTGCTCGCGGCGGACGCAATCTCCGACAGCACGCCCGAGGACCCGTCTCCGTCGGTCATGATCCCGGCGCTGCCAAGCAGGATCACCCGCGCGTCGCCGGTCGCATCCGCACCGCTGATCCAGGCATACAGGCCGTCGGCATCCACGCCCGATGTGGCGACCGTCCCGCCGCTCATCGTGACCGTGGCCGCGCCGGCGCCCTGGGTGCTGGCAACGGCTCCGTGGCCCTCCGCGCCCAGCGTGACGATGCTGGCGCTGTCGCCGAGCGAGACGACGGCTTCGCCTGTGCTCGCGGCGGACGCAATCTCCGACAGCACGCCCCAGGACCCATCTCCCTCGGTGGTGATCCCGGCGCTGCCGAGCAGCGTCACCCGCGCGTTGCCGGTTGCACCCGTGCCGATGCTCAGGGCATAAAGCCCGTCGGCAACCGTGCCGGTTGTTGCGACCGTCCCGCCGCTCATCGTGACCGTGGCCGCGCCGGCGCCCTGGTTGCTGGCGACGGCCCCGTGGCCTTCCTCGCCCAGGGTGACGATTCTGGGGCTGTCGCCGAGCGAGACGACGGCATCGCCGGTCGCCATGGCGGATGTGATCTCCGACAGCACGCCCCAGGACCCATCTCCGTCCGTCGTGATCCCGGCGGTGCCGAGCACGGTCACCTGCGCGTCGCCGGACGCACCCGTGCCGCTGATCACGGCATAAAGCCCGTCGGCATCCGCGCCGGATGTGGCGACCGTGCCGCCGCTCATCGTGACCGTGGCCGCGCCGGAGCCCTGGTTGCTCGCGGCGGCCCCGTGGCCTCCCGCGCCCAGCGTGACGATGCTGGCACTGTCGCTCAGGGAGACGACGGCATCGCCTGTGCCCGTCACGGCCGTTATCTCCGCCTGCGCGCCCAAGGACCCATCTCCATCGGTGACGATCCCGGCGGCGCCCTGCATGTTCACCTGCGCGGAGCCCGTCGCACCCGCCCCGCTGATCCTCGCGTATATGCCGCGGGCGCCCGAGCCGCTCGTGGCGGAGGTCGCATTCCCGCTCATCGTGACAAGCGCACTGCCTGTGGCGTTCGTACCTGATATCCAGGCCCACAGCCCGACCGCGCCCGCACCCGCGGTGGTGACGCCGGCGGCGTCGCGCGCCGTGATGACCGCATCACCGCTGCTCCCCGTTGCCGAGATCCAAGCAAGCGCGGCGTGGGAAGCGCTGCCCCCACCGGTCGCGATCCTGGCGTTGTCGTTGAGAAGAACGGCCACGTTCCCCGCCGAATCGGCGCCCGTTATCTCGGCAAGAATTCCAAAGGAACTGGTCCCCCCGCCGGCGCTGATGCGGGCATTGTCGTTCAGCACGACCGTCAGGTCGCCCACGCCGGACGCGCTGCCCTGGGTAGCCAGGATGCCACGGGAACTGGTGCCCTCGACCGTGATCGTTGCATTGCCGTTGAGGGTGACCTCTTCACCGGCACTGAAGCCCCCCCTGCGCCGGAGGCGCAGCCCGGTCCTGGACGTACCGTCGTCGCGTCTCGTGATCGATCCGCCGTTCATCGTGACCGCCGTAACGATCGCGACGGCTACGTTGTTGTCCCAGAACACCCCGTTGTCGAAGCTGTCGAGCCAGAGGTCGTTCAGGATCAGCATCGCATTCGACGTGGTGGCGGTGCTGTAATTCACCGTGGTCTGGCCCGGAGAGGCCTCGGTGCCATCACCGACCCCGGTGTAGGTGGCGACGTCGCAGATGACGGTGGTCCCCGACCCCATCGGGCCGCATTCGTTCGCCGCCATCCCCGGAGCGGCGCCGAACAGGCCGGCCACACCCGAAAGTCCGATCGCGGGCGCCATGCCGATGAAGCGCCCGCCAACCGTCGCGAGGCGCTTCTCCTTCGAACCCGCGGATCGGCGGAGGCCCGCCCTACGGCTGCGCTTCGTCATGTCGCCCTCTCCTTCATGACATCCGTCAGGCAATCTCGAAAGGCTATGTGGGAACCGCCGGACTTACAACTTTAAGCAGTGCAGCCCGCAATCGACCGAGGGCCCTCGCCCACACATTGGTCGTGGCCGGGCGCGACGGATCGCTGGGCATCTCCGACATCACCGCGCTCCTCCGTGGATCTTTGCAAACCCACCGTGGCACATCGATGCCGTGGGGGGGCGGTCACATCACCAGAGCCCAGTGACAAGGGGAGCATGAGCGATCCGTCGTCGGGGCATCGGGGATC
>DAINOF010000096.1:0-11042 GCA_036735505.1 Paracoccaceae bacterium | reverse complement strand
ACCTCGCCGCCGACATCGTCGACCGGGGCGTGATGCTGACGGGCGGCGGCGCGCTTCTGGGCGATCTCGACCTCGCGCTGCGCGAGCAGACGGGGCTTGCCATCACGGTGGCGGACGAATCGCTCAACTGCGTGGCCGTGGGCACGGGCAAGGCGCTCGAGTACGAAAAGCAGCTTCGGCACGTGATAGACTACGACAGCTGAGAGGCCGGCCCCGCCGGCCAGGGACGCGAGGGCCGTGGCAAAGGACGCAAGGAGCAACGACGACTACGTCCGACCGATCCGCCGCATCCTTGTCGGCGGCGTCGTCTTCGCGCTCGTGGCCCTGTTCCTCCTGTGGCGGATCGACGGCCCCCGGGCCGAGCGCGTGCGGGCGGCGGTCGTCGACGCGGTGGTGCCCAACATGGAATGGGCGCTCGTCCCCGTGACCGCGGGCGCGCAGATGGTGGCCGACTTCCAGTCCTACGCTCGGCTTCACGAACAGAACCAGGAACTGCGCCGCGAACTGCGCCGGATGAGCGCCTGGCGCGAGGCCGCGATCCAGCTCGAACAGGAGAACGCCAAGCTCCTCGACCTCGCGCGGGTGCGGCTCGACCCGGCGCTCACCTTCGTCACCGGCGTCGTCGTGGCCGACGCGGGCTCGCCCTTCCGGCAGTCGGTCCTTCTCAACGTCGGCGCGCGCGACGGCATCCGCGACGGCTGGGCCACGACCGACGGGCTCGGGCTTGCCGGGCGCATCTTCGGCGTCGGGCGGACGACGAGCCGGGTGATCCTCCTCACCGACCCGAGCAGCCGGGTTCCGGTGCGCATCCAGCCCTCGGGCCAGCGGGCGATGCTCGTGGGCGACAACTCGGCGCTTCCGGTGCTCGACTTCATCGAGGCGCCCGACGAGGTGCGCCCGGGCGACCGCATCGTGTCCTCGGCCGACGGCGCGGTCTTCCCGCAGGGGCTGCTGGTGGGGCAGGTCGTGATGGGCAGCGACCGGCGCCTCCGCGCGAGCCTCGCCGCCGACTACGCCCGGCTCGAGTTCCTGCGCGTCCTGCGCAGCCAGGGTGCGGCGCCGGTGGAGGACGGGGGCGCGCTCGTCGTCCCGCCGGTCCCGCCCGGTCCCGTGACCGACGTCACCGCCTCGGAGGAAAGCGCCGATGGCTGAGACGCTCCTCCTCCGCCGTCTTCTCTGGCAGGGCGTCTTCCTCGGGCTCTGCGCGACCGTGGTGTTCCTGCACCTCCTGCCGCTCGGCGGCACCGCCGAGGGCCTGCCGGGCCCCGACATCCTCGTCCTCATGGCCTTCGCCTGGGTCCTGCGGCGCCCCGACTACGTGCCGGTCTTCCTCGTCGCGGGCGTCATGCTGCTGGCCGATCTCCTTTTCCTGCGTCCCCCCGGGCTCTGGGGGGCCATCGCCGTGCTCGGGCACGAGTTCCTGCGCAACCGCGAACCGGGCCTGCGCGACCTTCCGTTCCTCGTGGAATGGGGGCTCGTGGCGTCCCTTCTCCTCGTCATGACGCTCGGCGAGGCGCTTGTCCTGCTCGTGGCGGGCGTCGATCAGCCGCGGCTGGGGTTGACGCTCGTGGAACTCATCGTGACGATACTGGCCTACCCCGTCGTGGTCGCCGTGACCGTCCTCGCCTTCGGGCTGAGGCGGGCCGCGCCGGGCGAGGTCGACCAAAGGGGACGCCGCCTGTGAAGCAATCGCCCAAGGATCTCGAACGCAGCGTCCGGACGATCTCGCGCCGGGCCGTGTTCCTGGGCGGCGTCCAGCTCGCCGCCGTCGGCGCGCTGGGGCTCCGCATGCGCCAGCTCCAGATCGAGGAGTCCGAGCAGTACAAGCTTCTCGCCGAAGAGAACCGCGTCAACATGCGGCTCATCCCGCCGGCGCGCGGCCTGATCCTCGACCGGGGCGGCGTCGTCATCGCCGACAACGCCCAGAACTACCGCGTCGTCATCGTGCGCGAGAACGCGGGCGACGTGGACGAGACCATCGCCCGGCTGCGCCAGCTCATCCACATCGACGAGACCGAGCTCGACCGCGCCCTGCGCGAGATGTACCGGCGCAGCCCCTTCGTGCCCGTGACCATCGCCGACCGCCTGACATGGGAAGACTTCAGCCGCGTCGCGGTCAACGCGCCCGCGCTTCCCGGCATCGCGACCGAGGTCGGCCTGTCGCGCCACTACCCGCTGGGGCGCGACTTCGCCCATGCCGTGGGCTACGTGGGCCCGGTCAGCGAATACGACCTGTCGAAGATGGAAGATCCCGACCCGCTGTTCCAGATCCCGCGCTTTCAGATCGGCAAGCTCGGCGTCGAGGCGCAGTTCGAGGACGAGCTGCGCGGCAAGGCCGGCACCCGGCGGATCGAGATCAACGCCGCCGGCCGGGTCATGCGCGAACTCGGCCGCGACGAGGGCACGCCGGGCAAGGAGCTGAGGCTGACCACCGACTACCGGCTCACGAACTTCATCAAGGAGCGGCTGAAGGGCGAGAGCGCCGCGGTCGTCGTGATGGACGTCGAGACCGGCGATCTCGTCGCCATCGCCTCCTCGCCCTCCTACGACCCGAATCTCTTCGTGCGCGGCATCTCGGGGCCCGACTACCGCGCGCTGATGGAGGACAAGTACCGACCGATGGCGGACAAGACCGTGCAGGGCACCTACCCGCCCGGCTCGACCTACAAGATGATCACCGCCCTCGCCGCGCTCCAGGACGGCAAGATCAGCCCCGGCGAGACGGTCTGGTGCCCCGGGCACTACCGGATGGGAAACCGCCGCTTCCACTGCTGGAAGCGCGGCGGGCACGGGCATGTGAACCTCCAGAGGTCGCTCGTCGAAAGCTGTGACGTCTACTATTACGACGTGGCCCAGCGCGTCGGCATCGACCGCATCTCGGAGGTCGCCAACCACCTCGGCCTCGGCATCCGCCACGACGTGCCGATGTCAGGCGTGGCCGAGGGGCTGGCCCCCACGCGGGCCTGGAAAGAGGCGCGCCGCGGCGAGTCTTGGCAGCAGGGCGACACGCTCAACGCCACCATCGGGCAGGGCTTCACGCTGTCCTCGCCGCTCCAGCTCGCCGTGATGACCGCGCGGCTCGCCACCGGGCGGGCGGTGCAGCCGCGGCTCGTGAAGGCGGTGGACGGCGTCGAGGTGCCCATCGCGCCGGCGCCCGACTTGCCTTACGACCGCGAATGGTTCCGGCTGATCGACAAGGCGCTCTACGACACCGTGAACGGGCGTTCGGGCACGGCGTGGCGGTCGCGCATCGTGGCCGAGGGCATGGCGATGGCCGGCAAGACCGGCACGAGCCAGGTGCGCAACATCTCCGCGGCGGAACGCGCCCGCGGCGTGATCTCGAACGCCCAGCTGCCGTGGGAACGGCGCGACCACGGGCTCTTCGTCTGCTTCGCGCCCTTCGACCGGCCGAAATACGCCTGCTCGGTCGTGGTCGAGCACGGCGGCGGCGGCTCGGCGGCGGCGGCGCCCGTGGGTCGCGACGTCCTTCTCTTCGCCCTCTACGGCGGCCTGCCGCCGATCGAGGCCTACCCGTCCGACCAGCGCGCGCAGGTCGCCGAGATGCTGGGCGGCCTGACGCTGATCGACCCGATCCCGGGCGGCCCGGCGCGGAGCCGCGCGTGAGCTACCTCGAATATACCGTCCGGACCGTCCCCACGGGCCTGCGCAAGGTGCTCTACTTCCACTGGCCGCTCGTGCTCCTGCTCTGCGCGGTGGCCTCGGTGGGCTTCCTGATGCTGACCTCGGTCGCGGGCGGCGACTTCGGCCGCTGGGCCGAGCCGCAGCTGATCCGCTTCGCGATGGGCCTGACGGTCATGTTCGCCGTCGCCATGGTGCCGATCTGGTTCTGGCGGAACGTCGCGGCGCTGGCCTACGGCGTCTCGCTCCTTCTCCTCGTCGCGGTCGAGTTCGTGGGCGTCGTCGGCATGGGCGCGCAGCGCTGGATCGACCTCGGCTTCATGCGCCTGCAGCCGTCCGAGCTCACCAAGATCACGCTCGTCCTGGTGCTCGCGGCATATTACGACTGGCTTGACGTCAAGAAGGTCTCGCGCCCGCTCTGGGTGGCGATCCCGGTCGTGATCATCCTCCTGCCCACGGCCATGACCCTGGTGCAGCCCGACCTCGGCACCGCGCTTCTGCTTCTCGCGGGCGGCGCCGTGGTCATGTTCGCGGCGGGGGTGAGCTGGTGGTACTTCGGCGTCGTCATCGGCGCAGGCACCGCGCTCGTCAGCGCCGTCTTCACCTCGCGCGGGACGCCCTGGCAGCTTCTCCTCGACTACCAGTACCGGCGGATCGACACCTTCCTCGACCCCTCGCAGGACCCGCTCGGGGCGGGCTACCACATCACCCAGTCGAAGATCGCGCTGGGCTCGGGCGGGATCTCGGGCAAGGGCTTCATGCAGGGCACGCAGACGCGGCTCAACTTCCTGCCCGAGAAGCACACAGACTTCATCTTCACGACGCTGGCCGAAGAATTCGGCTTCATCGGCGCCATGTCGCTCCTGGCGCTCTACGGTCTGATCGTGGCCTTCTGCATCGCCGCCGCGCTCAAGAACCGCGATCGGTTCTCGTCGCTCCTGATCATCGGGATCGCGGCGACCTTCTTCTTCTACTTCTTCGTGAACATGGCCATGGTCATGGGCCTCGCCCCCGTCGTCGGCGTGCCGCTGCCGTTGGTCAGCTACGGCGGCTCGGCCATGCTCGTGCTGATGGGGGCCTTCGGGCTCGTCCAGTCGGCCCATGTCCACCGGGCGCGGGCGCGATGATCAACGTCCTCTTCGCCGCCCGCTCGGAAAGCTGGGAGGCCTACCGCGACGCCCTTCCCGCCGCCTTCGCCGAGGCGGGGCTGTCCGTCGACCTCCGCCGCGACTTCCCGCCGGGCGAGGTCGACTACATCGTCTATGCGCCGAACAGCGGCCTTGCCGACTTCCGCCCCTACCTGCGGGCAAAGGCCGTGCTGAACCTCTGGGCCGGGGTCGAGGACGTCGTGCACAACGACACGCTGACCCAGCCGCTCTGCCGCATGGTCGAGGACGGGCTGACCGAGGGCATGGTCGAATGGGTGACGGGCCATGTCCTGCGCCATCACCTCGGCATCGACGCCTTCCTCGCGCGGCAGCACGGGACCTGGCGGCAGGACGTCCCGCCGCTCGCCCGGGACCGCCGCGTCGCGGTGCTGGGCCTCGGCGAACTGGGCGCGGCCTGCG
Source organism: Paracoccaceae bacterium (assembly GCA_036735505.1). Lineage (GTDB taxonomy): Bacteria > Pseudomonadota > Alphaproteobacteria > Rhodobacterales > Rhodobacteraceae > DAINOF01. Next base: position 5,835 of record DAINOF010000096.1, on the reverse strand, counting down.
CGCGGTCGCTCGCCCGGCTCAACTTCCGCGTCGCGGGGTGGAGCCGGACACGCAAGACCATCGAGGGCGTCGACTGCCGCCACGGCGAGGCCGGGCTCGGCGAGACGCTCGAGGGCGCCGAGATCGCGGTGCTGCTCCTGCCGCTCACGCCGGCGACCGACGGCCTCCTGACCGCCGCGCGGCTCGACGGGCTCGCGCCCGGCGCGGTGGTGCTGAACCCGGGGCGCGGTGCGCTGATCGACGACGCGGCGCTTCTGGCGGCGCTCGACTCGGGCCGCCTCGGCCATGCCACGCTCGACGTGTTCCGGACCGAGCCGCTGCCGCCCGGCCATCCGTTCTGGGCGCACCCCAAGGTGACGGTCACGCCGCATGTCGCCTCGGCGACGCGGCCGCGCACGGCGAGCCGCAGCATCGCCGAGAACGTCCGGCGCGGCGAGGCGGGGCTGCCCTTCGTCAACGTGGTCGACCGCCTCCGCGCCTATTGAGCGGCGCGCCTTCGGCGCATTCCCTCTGGCATTCCGCACGCGTGCCGCGCGCTTCATGCGGTGGGGCTCATCGCAGCCGCGGCGGACGGTCGGGGTCCATGCCCGGGGCCTGCGGCCCCGCCGGCGCATCCGGCGCCGGCAGGTCGAAGCGCAGACCGACCTTCGCGATCCGCGCCAGCGCGGGATCGCCCTCGGCGAAGAAGCCCACGTCGAGCTCGCCCGCCTCGACGCCCGAGAAGGACAGCGCCTCGCCGATGGCCCGGGCGAGCGCCGGTTCGGCGCCCGGCACCGCGCCCACGACGGCGAGGAGATGGCCGCCTCGGCCGCCCTCGTAGGTGACGGCGGCGAGCCAGGCGTGGCGGGCGAGGCCCTGCGCCGTCGCAAGCTTGGCGTCGAGCGCGGCGAGAAGCCCACCGGGCAGGTCGCCCGGCGCCCGCACCGCCACCGGCCGCGCCGTCACCTCGGCCGGCCGCCCCGCGACCGCGGCGGCGAGCCAGGCCACCGCGTCGGGCGGCAGGAGCATGGCCGAGGGCGCCGCATCCGGGTTGAACGCAAGCCCGAGGCCGCGCGGCTCGAGGAGTCCCACGAGTGTCCGGCCCGACAGCGCCGCAAAAGGCGCGACGCGCCCGGCGAAGGCGGCGAGCCGCGCCTCGGTGTCGAAGGCGGCGACGTAGACCGCGTCCTCGACCGGGAAGGTCTCGGGCGCGACCTCGTCGCCCTGCGCCTCCTGCGCGAGGAGCAGGAACAGCTCGGCCCCCGCCAGCCGGTCGAAGAAGGCGAGCCGCGCCGTGTCGTCGCCGGGGGCGGCTTCCATGCGCGCATGGGCGCGGTCGAGCGCGGTCTCAGCCATCCATCACCTCGCGGACGCGGTCGCGCAGGACGGGCAGGAGCTCGGCCTCGAACCAGGGGTTTCTCTTGAGCCAGCCGGTGTTGCGCCAGGACGGATGCGGCACGGGGAAGACCCCGGGTGCCTGCGCGCGCCAGGCGCGGACCGTGTCGGTCACGCCGCGCCGGTCGCCCAGGTGCCAGCGCTGCGCGGGACCGCCGACGAGCACGGTGAGCCGGAGCTGCCCGAGGGCGGCCATGACCTCGGCCCGCCACGACCGGGCGCAGAGGGCGGGCGGCGGCAGGTCGGCGCCGGCCGCGTCGTAGCCCGGAAAGCAGAAGGCCATCGGCACGATGGCGACGCGGTCCCGGTCGTAGAAGGCCGCCGCATCGAGCCCCAGCCAGTCGCGCAGCCGGTCGCCCGAGGCGTCGGCGAAGGGACGGCCGGCCGCGTGCACCCTGAGGCCCGGGGCCTGCCCCGCGATGAGCAGGCGCGCGGAGGGCGCGAACCAGACCACGGGGCGCGGCGCATGCGCCGTCGCGGTGGCCGCGAAGCGCCCGGCGCAGAGCCGGCACGCGGCGATCCTGTCGTGAAGGGTGCTCATGCGGGCGGAGGTAGCGGCACGCCGCACCGGGCGCAACCGCGGCGCGTTCGGCAAGAGGCCGCTCGAGTCCGCGCTCGTCCTGTGCTTCTTCCCGCCGTCACCCCGCCGACACGTCGAATGCAGGTTGCTCTGAACCGTCGTTTGACCGAAAGGTTCCCAAGATTTGGGATGAAATGGATCATCCTTGGTGCTACCTCTGCGACGGGGGGCTCGAACGAGGCAGACAGGGCGGATGCTCGAGTTCCGGAACGTCAGCAAATCCTTCTGGACCGGCACGCGGCGGAAGGTGATTCTCGACCGTGCGTCCTTTCGCGTGGAGCTCGGGAACTCGCTCGGCATCCTTGCGCCGAACGGGACCGGAAAGACCACCGTCATCAACATGATGTGCGGGATCGAGAAGCCCGACGAGGGCGAGGTCTTCCGCGACTGCCGCGTCTCCTTCCCGCTCGGCTTCATGGGCGGCGTGGTCCCAAGGCTCAGCGCCAAGGACAACGCGCGCTTCATCGCGCAGCTCTACGGCGTCGATCCCGACTATCTCGAGGCGTTCTGCCGCTGGCTGTGCAACCTCGAGGAATACTTCGAGCAGCCGGTCGGCACCTACAGTTCGGGCATGCGCGGCCGGTTCTCCTTTGCGCTCCTTCTCGCGCTCGACTTCGACATCTACCTGATCGACGAGGGGATGCCCGCCTCGACCGATACCGAGTTCAACCGCAAGGCGGCCGGGATCCTGCGGCGCCGGCTCGAGACCGCGACGGTCGTCGTGGTGTCGCACCAGGCCGAGACGCTGAAGAAGTTCTGCCGGACTGCCGCCGTTCTTCGGGACGGGCGGCTGCACATGTTCGAAACGCTGGAAGAAGCGAAGGCGCTGTATGACTATCAAGCCTAGCGCGCAGAAGTTCAGGATCCGGCGTCCCGGCGACGGCGCGGGAGCGTCCGGCGCCGCCGGCGGCGCGGTGCCGCCCCGCGCGCCCGAGCCTCCGCAGGCCGGGCCGCCGCCCGCCCCCCCGCCGCGCCCCGAGACGCAGGCCGCCCGCCAGCCCGACTACGCGCCCGGACCGCGCCGCGACGACGGCTTCGGCGACGCGCCCTTTCCGACCGCCGCCGCCGCGCCCCGCCCCCAGCCGCCCCGCCCCGAGACCCGATCCGAACCGCCGCGTGCCGACCCTCCCCGCGCCGGGACCCCGCGCGCCGCTGCCGCCGCCGAGGGCCCTGCGCCCGAGGAGATGACCGCGCGCCAGCTGCGCATCGCCCGGCGCCTCGCGCTGCGCCACGGCCTGAAGCCGCAGACCGACGCCGAGGCCGTCCACATGCTGCGCCGCCTCGGCATCGACCCGCTCGAGCGGCGCCACCTCCTTGCGCTCGTCGCGCCCGAGCAGGTGCAGGCGCGCGAGCCCGGGCTGCCGCAGACGGTGCCCCAGCCGCAGCTTCCCGCCGCCCCGAAGGCACCGCAGAAGGCCCCCGCACCCGATCCGGCGCGGGAGATCGCCGAGATCCAGCGCGACATCGCGCGGCGGCGGCGGCGGCGCATGTGGGCGCTCGTCGCGCGGCTCGCGGCCTTCGTGCTTTTGCCGACGCTCGCCGCGGGGCACTACTTCTACAACGTGGCGACGCCGATGTACGCCACGAAGTCGGAATTCGTGATCCAGCAGGCCGACGGCGCGCCGCACGGCGGCATGGGCGGGATGCTGGGCGCCGCGGGCCTCGGCGGCAATCAGGATTCGATCACCGTCCAGAGCTACCTGCAGTCGCGCGAATCGATGCTTCGGCTCGAGGACGACATCGGCTACCGCGCGCATTTCACCGCCGCCTCGATCGACCCGATCCAGCGGCTCGACCCTGACGCGACGATGGAGGAAACCTACCGCCACTACGTGCGCCACGTGAAGATCGGCTTCGACCCGACCGAGGGCATCGTGAAGATGGAGGTCATCGCCCCCGATCCCGATGTCAGCGCCTCCTTCAGCCGGGCGCTCATCACCTATGCCGAGGAACAGGTCGACAACCTGAGCCTGCGCCTGCGCGAGGACCAGATGAGCGGCGCGACCGACAGTTTCCGCGAGGCCGAGGAGAAGATGGTGGCGGCGCAGGCGCGTGTCCTCGAGTTGCAGGAGCAGCTCGGCGTTCTCGACCCGCAGTCCGAATCGGCCTCGGTCATGGGGCAGATCTCGGCCTTCGAGACGCAGCTGGCCGAACGCCGGCTTCAGCTCCAGCAGCTTCTCGACAACCCCGTGCCCAACGCCGCGCGGGTGGCGGGCGCGCAGGGCGACATCGCGCGGCTCGAGACCCTGATCTCCCAGCTTCGCGCGCCCCTCACGGCGGCGAGCGGCGGCGTGGCCTCGCTCGCGCGGATCTCGGCCGAGCTCCGGATGGCGCAGGTCGACCTCGAGACTCGGACGCAGATGATGCAGGAGTCGCTCCAGCTGCTCGAAGCGGCGCGGATGGAGGCGAACCGCCAGGTGCGCTACCTCTCGACCGGCGTGAACCCGATCCCGCCCGACGAGCCGACCTATCCCCGCGCCTTCGAGAACACGCTCCTCGCCTTCCTCGTCTTCGCCGGAATCTACCTGATGCTGTCGCTGACCGCGTCCATCCTGCGCGAACAGGTCTCGGGCTGACCGCTCAGCCCGAGAGCCCCTTCCAGACAAGGTTCGCGCCCGAGACCGCCAGCACGATCAGCACCGCGCGGGTGAAGAGCCGCTGGTCGAGCCGGTCCTGCAGCCGGAAACCCGCCCACATGCCCACGAGCCCCGGCAGGATGAGAAGCGCCGACATCGGCGCTGTCCCCGCGTTCAGCACGCCCGAGGCAAGGTGCGCGAAAAGAAGCGTCACCGATCCGGCGCCATAGATGACCCCCTGCACCACCATCTGCCGAACCTTCGGCATGTCGACAGCCAGGAGATACAGCACTGTCGTCGGACCCCAGGTGCCGGCGAGCCCTCCGAGAACGCCCGACACGAGGCCCGCCACCCACTCCGCCCAGCCCCGGTGCCGCGGCGGGATGGTGAAGCGCAGCCCGAAAAGCTGGACGACCGAGATCAGGACGACCGGGATCCCGAGCACGAGGTAGAACACCTGCGGGTCGATCCGCGGCACGAGCTGCGCGAAGACGGCGATCGCGAGGCAGACCGACAGGACATAGCGCCAGCTGCCCCGCAGCGCCTCGAGCGCGGGCCCGACCCCGGTGCGGAAGGTCTGCACGACGTTCGACAGCACGATGGGCAGGATGATGGCCGCCACGGCCAGCCGGGGCTCCATGATCGTGGTGAGCCCCGAGACCATGATGAGCGGCATGGCAAAGCCCACCGCGCCCTTCACGAAGCCCGCGAGCAGCGTGATGGCGACCGCGAGCGCCCAGATTTCCGAAGGCAGATCAGGCACGTCGTCCCTCCTGTGCGATGGGCGGCGTAGCACGGGCGCGCCAGCCCTTCACGTGCAAAACGGCTGCGACACATTCATGCGCCGGGGCGTTGATCCGAGAAACCTTCTTGCTGAGAGGCCCCTCTCGGGCTAGGTCCCTTCGCAAGCGCAGAAAAGAGAGTCGCCTTCATGCCGCACGACGGTCAGACTGCACCCATGACGACGGAAAACCCCGGTCTCGACGATCTCCTGTCCCTCACGGCCGAGGCCGTGGCGGCGGCCGAGGCGCTTCTGTCGCGCGCGCTCGACACCGTCCGGGCGCGCGTCACCGTGGACGGCAAGGTCTCGGCCGCGGCGCTCGACGCCGACCAGACCGCGGCCCACGGTCTCGCGTGGGTCGCCACCTATGTCGAGGCGCTGCGCCAGATGCAGGGCTGGGCCGGGCGGCTCGAGGCCGAAGGCCAGTTCGGCGAGACCGAGCGGCTGATCCACCAGATCGCCTTCGGCGAATACCTCTGGCAGCTCTACGGCGGCATCCCGATGAGCCAGGGCGAGATCGTCCG
>DAINOF010000095.1:0-11045 GCA_036735505.1 Paracoccaceae bacterium | reverse complement strand
GTGGGACGCGGGCGATGGCCCGACCGGCGACATCGTCGGCTTCGCACTCGAGGAATCGGCGACCGACGTCGCCGGCGAACTCACCAGCCTCATCCAGACGCAGCGCGCCTATTCCTCGAACGCGAAGGTCATCCAGACCGTGGACGAGATGCTGCAGGAGACGACCAACATCAAGCGCTGACAGATAGGCCCCTGCCATGAGCATCACCTCTGCCCTCGCCAATGCCGTAACCGGGCTGTCCGCCACCTCCCGGGCCGCCGAGGTCGTCGCGAACAACGTCTCGAACGCGATGACCGAAGGCTACGGCCGGCGGGAAATCCAGCTCCAGGCACGATCCCTCGCCGGCAGCGGCGCGGGCGTCGAGGTCGTGAGCGTCCGCCGCGACGTCAACGCTACCGTGATCCGCGACCGCCGGATGGCCGACGCGGCCGTGGGCCAGGGGTCGGTGCGCTCGTCCTTCCTCGACAGGATGGGGGAGCTCATGGGCACGCCCGATGATCCGGCCTCGCTGGCGGGCCGCGTCACCGCCTTCGAATCTAGCCTTCTCGACGCCGCGAGCCGGCCCGATTCGACCGTCCGCCTCCAGAACGTCCTCGACGACGCCGGCGCGCTCGCGCGGTCCGTCAACGCGGTGTCCGACGGCATCCAGGCGGAACGCGCCGCGGCCGACGCCGACATCGCGCGGCAGGTCGAGGAGCTCAACCGCGGCCTGCGCGAAGTCGAGAACCTGAACGACCAGATTCGCCGCCTCAATCCGACCGACCGGGAAGGAACTGCGCTCCTCGACCAGCGCCAGAGCGTGATCGACCGGATCGCCGGCATCGTGCCGCTGCGGGAATACCCGCGCGACAACGGGACCATCGCCCTCTACACGACCACCGGCCGAGGCCTTCTCGAAGGTCGCGCCAAGGTCATCTCCTTCACGCCGACGCCGGTGATCACGCCGGACATGACCCTCGCCGCCGGCTCGCTCTCGGGCCTCTCGGTCGAGGGGGTCTCAATCCCGACCACCGGGAGAAATGGGCCGATCGCCGGCGGCAGCCTCGCCGCCGCCTTCGCGGTGCGCGACGAGCTTGCCGTCACCGCACAGGCGCGCATCGACGGCCTCGCCCGCGACATCGTGGAGCGCTACCAGTCGGCAACGGTGGACCCGAGCCTCGCGCCCGGCGCGGCAGGCCTCTTCACCGACGGCACCGGCGCCTTCGACCCCTCGGACCCCCTGAACGAGGAGGGGCTCGCGAGCCGGCTTGCCGTGAACGCCCTCGCCGATCCGGCGCGCGGCGGAGAGCTCTGGCGGCTCCGGACCGGCCTCGGCGGCGCGGCGGCGGGGCCCGTCGGCGACGCGACCCTCCTCACCGCCCTCGCCGGCGCCGCCTCCACGCCCGCCCTCCCCTCCAGCGCCGCGCTTCCCTCGATCTCGGCCTCGCTCGCGGCCCGGGCCGGCGAAGTCCAGTCCCTCACCGCCCGCGACGGCCTGAGCGCCGAAACCGAGCTCGGCTTCGCCCGCGCGCGGCAGGACACCCTCGTGGCGCTCGAACGGCGCGGCGGCGTGGATACCGACCAGGAGATGCAGAAGCTCCTCCTGATCGAGAACGTCTACGCGGCCAACGCCCGCGTCGTCGCCACGATCGACAGTCTCATCGGCCAGCTGCTGGAGATCTGAGCCATGTCCTTCACCACCATCGGCGACCTCTCGCAATCCTTCCAGCTCCGCCGCGACAACGCGCGCATCAAGGCCGATCTCCAGCGGCTCACCTCCGAGCTGTCGTCCGGGCGCACATCGGACCTGCGCGCGACGACGCGGGGCGACCTGCGGCCGCTGGCTGCACTCGAGCGCTCGATCACGATGCTGTCCGCCTACGAGACCTCCGGGGCCGAGGCCGCGCTCTTCACCGACGTCGTGCAGACCACGCTCGCCCGCCTCGAGGATGGCGCCGGCACGCTCTCGGGCGCCGCGCTCCTCGCCCGCACCTCGGCGGTGCCCTCCCAGATCGACGCCATCGGGCGCGAGGCGACGCAGCAGTTCGAGGCGGCCGTGGCCCGGCTCAACACCCAGGCCGCCGGCCGATCCGTCTTCGCCGGTCTGGCCACCGACGGCCCCGCCCTCCGGCCCGGCGCAGAGATCCTCGACGCGCTTGAACTCGCGATCGCGGGCGCCACGACAGCCGCCGACGTGGAAACCGCGCTCGACACCTGGTTCGGGCCCGGCGGCGACTACGAGACTGTCGCCTATGTCGGCAGCGCCAACCCGCTCCGCCCGGTCCAGGTGGCCGAGGGCGAGCTCGTCGACTTGCCCGTCACCGCGCTCGACCCCGCGCTGCGGGACACGCTCCGCGGCATGGCGCTCGGTGCGCTCCTCGACCGCGGCGCGCTGACCGGGAACACGGCCGAACGCGCGCAACTCGCGGGCGCCTCGGGCGAGGACCTCCTGGCCGCCAAGGACCGGCTCGTTGCCCTGCGCGCGGGCGTCGGCGATGCCGAGGCCGCGATCGACCGCGCCCGCACCCGCACCGCGTCCGAACGCGCTGCCGCCGAACTCGCGCGCGCCACGATCGTCGAGGCCGACCCGTTCCGCGCGGCCTCCGACCTGCAGGCGGTGCAGGGTCAGCTCGAGACGCTCTATGCGGTGACCGCCCGCCTCTCGCGGCTTTCGCTGACGGAATACCTGCGGTGATCCGCCTCGCGCTTGCCACTCTACTTTTCCTCGCGGCGCTGCCGGTCTTCGCCGGCTCGGTGCGGGTCCGCGACCTCGTCGACTTCGACGGCGTGCGCGGCAACGACCTCGTCGGCTACGGCCTTGTCGTGGGCCTGAACGGAACGGGCGATTCGCTGCGGAACTCGCCCTTCACCGAAGAGATCATGGCGAACGTGCTCGAACGGCTCGGCGTCAACGTCTCGGGCGAACAGCTGCGGACGCGCAACGTCGCGGCCGTCTTCGTGACGGCCGAACTCACGCCCTTCGCCCGCACCGGCAACCGCGTCGACCTCACCGTCTCGGCGATCGGCGACGCGAACAGCCTGCTCGGCGGTACGCTCGTGATGACCCCGCTCAAGGCCGCCGACGGGCTGATCTATGCGGTGGGCCAGGGAACGGTGCTTGCCGGCGGCGTCGCAGCCGAGGGCGACGCGGGCGGCGTGGTCGAAGGCGTTCCGACATCCGGCCGGGTGCCGTCGGGCGCGCGGGTCGAGCGCGAGGTTCCCTTCGTCTTCAACGACCTGCGCAGCATCCGGCTCGCCCTTCGCAATCCCGACTTCACCACAGCCGAGCGCATCGAAAGCGCGATCAACTCGGCCTACGGCGCCCGCGTCTCGCAGATGCTCGACCCGGGAACCGTCCTCGTGAACATCCACGCCACGCGCGAGGTCTCGCCGGCCCACGCCATGGGCCGGATCGAGAACCTCACCGTCGACCCGCAGATCATGGCCCGCGTCGTCGTCGACCAGCGCTCGGGCACGATCGTGCTGGGCGAGGACGTGCGCATCTCGCGCGTTGCCGTCTCGCAGGGCGGCCTCGTCCTGCGGGTCGAGGAGCGTCCGGAGGTCGTCCAGCCCAACCCCTTCACCGCCGGCGACACGGTCATCGTGCCGCGCACGCTCGCCGAGATCGGCGAGGAGGCGGGGGCGGGACTTGTGGAACTGTCCGGCGGCACCTCGCTCAGCGAGGTGGTCGAGGGCCTGAACGCGCTGGGCGTGACACCGCGCGACATGATCGACATTCTCCAGACGATCCATGCCGCGGGGGCTCTGCATGCAGAGCTTCTCGTAAGATAGGACGCGCTCCCGAGTTCCGCGACCGATCGGCGCGCAAGCGCCGGGCGGTTGCAAGAGGCCCAAGGCCGGAGAGGTCCCCACCGACACGACCCGCCCGCGGTGCCCCAAAGCACATGAAGATGGGGCGAGCCTGATCAAGAGCAGCCTCGGCCGCTCCGTCAACATGGGCGTCCGGACCCGGCGCAGAGGCGCGCAGCCTTGCCAGCGGCGGTCCCGGCACGCGCGCGGCACATAAGGCAGCCACCGTCGCACCCGTGGCCGCGCCCGATGCGTTCCTTCGCGAAACGCCAAACCCCCGCCGTCGCCCGGCAGGGGCCTGTCCCGCATCCGTGATGTGGTCCCGGTGCCGCGGGCTGGGTGGGGGCTGATGTTCCGCGGCACCGGGTAGCGTTGCGTTCGCTATGGTCCCGTGATGGCGTGCAAAGCAGGCGGGACCGAGGAGCGGGCCGCACCTTTCGGAGGAGATTCTGCGGCGGGATTCGGGCCGCGCTTGATTTCGCCCGCGTCCGGGGCCACTCTTCTTCAATGAACGCGCCGTCGCTGTTTCCAGCCCCTGCCGATCAGGTCGCCTTCGATCGGGCCGAACTGACCCACATCCTCTCGCTCTACGGCCGCATGGTCTCGGCCGGCGAATGGCGGGACTACGGGCTGAGCTTCCTCAGCGACGTGGCGGTCTTCGCGGTCTTCCGCCGCACGGCCGAACACCCGCTCTACCGGATCGAGAAGCGGCCGAAGCTCCGGAGCCGGCAAGGCATGTATGCCGTCATCGGCATGGATGGCCAGGTGCTCAAGCGCGGTCACGACCTCCGGACCGTTCTGGGCATCCTTGAACGCAAGCTCATCCGGCCCGTGGACTGACGCCAACGCTTGCCTTCGCGCGCCGTTCGCCCCAACACTGGGACACGAGCTCGAGGGAGGACGATCATGGCGCTTGTCGAGACCCTGCCGCGCGACGATGCCGCGGTCGCCGCGGTGACGGCGATCCTGAAGCAGCGACTGGGCGACCGCCTCCAGACAGGGCAGGCGATCCGCGACCAGCACGGCTCGACGACGACCTGGCTGCCGGTCCAGGCGCCGGACGCCGTGGCCTTTCCCGACAGCACCGGCGAAGTGTCCGAAATCGTCCGCATCTGCGCGGCCCACCGCGTCCCGGTCATTCCCTATGGCACCGGCACCTCGCTCGAGGGCCATGTCAACGCGCCGCGCGGCGGGGTGACGCTGGACCTGTCGCGCATGAACGCGATCGTCTCCACGAGCCCCGAGGATCTCGACTGCACCGTGCAGCCGGGCGTCACGCGCAAGCAGCTCAACGAGTTTCTCCGCGATCAGGGCCTGTTCTTCCCGATCGACCCCGGCGCCGACGCCTCGCTCGGCGGCATGGCCGCGACCCGCGCCTCTGGAACCAACGCCGTCCGCTACGGCACGATGAAGGACAACGTCGTCGCGCTCGAGGTCGTCCTCGCCGACGGGCAGATCATCCGCACCGCCTCGCGCGCGCGCAAGTCCTCGGCCGGCTACGACCTCACCCGCCTTCTCGTGGGCTCGGAGGGCACGCTCGGCGTCATCACCGAACTCACGCTGAAACTGCACGGCATCCCCGAGGCGATCTCGTCTGCCACCTGCTCGTTCCCCTCGGTCGCCGAGGCCTGCACCGCCGTCATCCAGACGATCCAGATCGGCATCCCGGTGGCGCGGATGGAGCTTCTGGACGCGCTCAGCGTCAAGGCCGTCAACGCCTATTCCAGGCTTTCCCTGCCCGAGACGCCGCTTCTCCTCCTCGAGTTCCACGGCTCGGCCGCCTCGGTCGCCGAACAGGCCGAAACGGCGGCCGAGATCGCGGCCGACTGCGGCGGCACCGGCTTCGCCTGGACCACCTCACCGGAAGAGCGCACGCGCCTCTGGCAGGCCCGGCACGACACCTACTGGGCCACGCTCGCGCTACGTCCCGGCGCGCGGGCACTCGCCACCGACGTCTGCGTGCCGATCTCACGCCTCGCCGATTGCGTCGAGGCCGCCCGGGCCCGCGCCGCCGAACTCGGCCTCGTGGCCCCGATCATCGGCCATGTCGGCGACGGCAACTTCCACGTCACGCCGCTCGTCGACATGTCGGATCCGCAGGAGATCGCGAAGACCGAAGGCTTCGTCTCCTGGCTCGCCGACCTCGCGATCTCGATGGACGGCACCTGCACCGGCGAACACGGCATCGGCCAGGGCAAGCGCGCCTATCTCAGGCGCGAGCGCGGCGCGGCCGTCGACGTGATGGCGGCGATCAAGGCCGCGCTCGACCCCGCGGGCATCCTGAACCCCGGCAAGATCCTCTGACCGGCTCACCCTTCGGCGTGGAGCGCCTTGAAGGTGATCGTGGTCAGCGTGCGCGAGATGCCGGGGATGTCGAAGAGGTGCTCGCTGAGGTAGCGCCCGACATCGGCCCCCTCGGGGATGTAGATCTTCGCGAGCAGGTCGAAGTCCCCGCTCGTCGAATAGAGCTCTGAGACGATCTCGCGCAGGTAGATCGCCTCGGCGACCTCGTAGGTCCGGCCGGGGTGACAGCGAAGCTGGACGAAGACGCAGGTCATGCGGGGCACCTTCCAGCATTCTTGCTAGCATATCGGCCGGCCGCCGCCACCGCGAAATAGACCTTGGACGCCCCCCCGCGACCGTCTAGCTTGCGCCCCAAACGGGAGGACACGCCGCTGATCCGCGAGCCCACAGGGACCGCCGCCGAAGAGGTGCGCAAGACGACCTGCTACATGTGCGCCTGCCGCTGCGGCATCGACGTGCACCTGACGGACGGGCACGTCACCTACATCGACGGCAACCGCGACCATCCGGTGAACAAGGGCGTGCTCTGTGCCAAGGGTGCCGCCGGCATCCGGCAGGTGACCTCGCCCGCCCGCCTGCGCGCGCCGCTCCGACGCACCGGGCCCCGAGGCTCGGGCGCCTTCGAGGAAATCTCCTGGGACGAAGCGCTGGCCCTCGCCACCTCCTGGCTCAAGCCCATCCGCGACACCGCGCCCCAGAAGCTCGCCTTCTTCACCGGCCGAGACCAGTCGCAATCGTTCACAGGCTGGTGGGCGCAGGCCTTCGGCACGCCCAACTACGCCGCCCACGGCGGCTTCTGCTCGGTGAACATGGCGGCCGGGGGCATCTACACGATCGGCGGGTCGTTCTGGGAATTCGGCCAGCCCGACTGGGAGCGGGCAGAACTGTTCCTTCTCTTCGGCGTCGCCGAGGACCATGATTCGAACCCGATCAAGATCGGCATCGGCCGGCTCAAGGCGCGCGGCGCCCGCATCATCGGCGTGAACCCGATCCGCACCGGCTACAACGCGGTCGCCGACGACTGGTACGGGATCACCCCGGGCACCGACGGCCTCCTGATCCTCGCGCTGGTCCACTGCCTGCTGAAGGCCGGCAAGATCGACGCCGACTACCTCGCGCGCTGGACGAACGCGCCCTGCCTCGTCGACGAAGACCCGAACTCGGCCGGACACGGCCTGCTCCTGAAGGACGCCGAGGGCCGGCTCCTCGTCCTCGACCGCGCCACTGGACAGCCCACCGCCTTCGACACCCCCGGCGTCCGCCCCGACCTCACCGGCACCTGGACCGCGGGCGGCGTCACCCATCGCCCGGTCTTCCACCACCTCGTCGAACGCTACCTGTCGGACGACTACGCGCCCGAGGCCGTGGCCGACCGCACCGGCCTCGCCCCGGCCCGCATCCGCACTCTTGCGGCCGAGATCGCCCAGGCGGCCTTCGACCGCTCCTTCACCGTCCCCCAGCCCTGGACCGACTTCCGCGGCGAAAACCACGCCGGCTTCACCGCCCGCCCCGTCGCCATCCACGCCATGCGCGGCATCTCGGCCCATTCGAACGGCTTCCAGACCGCCCGCGCGCTCCACCTCCTGCAGGCGCTGATCGGCGCGGTCGACGCTCCCGGCGCCTATCGCTTCAAGCCGCCCTACCCCAAGGCCGCCGCCGCCCACCCCCGCCCGCATTTCCGCGCGCGCCCCGGCCAGCCGCTCGACGGCCCGCACCTCGGCTACCCGCAGGGCCCCGACGACCTCGCCCTTCTCGACGACGGCACGCCCGCCCGCATCGACAAGGGATTCTCCTGGGAAAACCCGCTGTCGGCCCACGGGCTGATGCACATGGTGATCCCGAACGCCCATGCGGGCGATCCCTACCCGATCGACACGCTGTTCCTCTACATGGCGAACATGGCGTGGAACTCGTCGATGAACACCGCCGCCGTGATCGACATGCTGACCGACACGGACGAGAGCGGCGCGTACCGCATCCCCCGCATCCTCTACTCCGACGCCTATGCCTCCGAGATGACGGCCTATGCGGATCTGATCCTGCCCGATACGACCTATCTCGAACGGCACGACTGCATCAGCCTCCTTGACCGACCGATCTCCGAGGCCGACGCCGCCGCAGACGCCATCCGCTGGCCGGTGATCGAGCCCGACCGTGACGTGCGACCCTTCCAGACCGTCCTCCTCGACCTCGGCCACCGCCTCGGGCTTCCGGGCATGACCGCCCCCGACGGCACCCCCGCCTTCCGCGACTACGCCGACTACATGGTCCGCCACGAACGCAAGCCCGGGATCGGCCCGCTCGCGGGCTGGCGCGGCGACGGCACCTCCCATGGACGCGGAGACCCCAATCCCGCCCAGCTCGACCGCTACCGCGAGAACGGCAGCCACTTCGCCGCCCACATGCCGCCCGAAGCGCGCTTCATGAAGCCCTGGAACCGCGCCTACTGGGACTGGGCCGTTGACCTCGGGCTCGCCGACCGCCCCGGGCCCTACCTGATCGAGCTCTGGTCCGAACCGCTCCGCCGGTTCCAGCGCGCGGCCCAAGGCCACGGCACCCGCCAGCCGCCCGATCCCCTGCGCGACCGCATCGCCCGCGCGATGGACCCGCTGCCCCTCTGGTACCCGCCCCTGTCGGACGAGACCGCCGATGCCGCCGCCTTTCCGCTCCACGCCCTGACCCAGCGGCCGATGGCCATGTACCACTCCTGGGGCAGCCACAACGCCTGGCTGCGGCAGATCCACGGCACGAACCCCCTCTACCTGCCCACCGCCGTGTGGGAGGCGCAGGGGTTCCAGACCGGCGACTGGGCCCGCGTCACCTCCCCCACCGCCGAGATCACCGTCCCCGTGGCGCATATGGCTGCGCTCAACCCGCACACCGTCTGGACCTGGAACGCCATCGGCAAGCATCAGGGCGCCTGGGGCCTCGACCCCGCGTCGCCCGAGGCCACGACGGGCTTCCTCCTCAACCACCTGATCCCCGACCGCCTGCCAGGCGCCGGCTTGCCGAACGCGGACCCCGTGACCGGCCAGGCCGCCTGGTTCGACCTCCGCGTCCGCCTCGACCGCATCCCCGCCGCGCGCGCCCCCGACCGCGCCGCACCCGCCTTCCCGCCCCTGACGGTGCCCGTTCCATGACGCTTCATCTTGGCCCAAATACTCACGGCGCACCGCCACCGCGCGCGCCACGGTCGGTTCCCGGCGCCCGTTGCGCAGCCATACGGTTTCCATACGCAAGCCGTACGCGTTCCAGACGCCCCGCATGACCGCCCTGCCCCCCGCCACCGACCGCAAGCTCGGCCTCGTCATCGACCTCGACATATGCGTCGGCTGTCACGCCTGCGTCACCGCCTGCAAGGGCTGGAACGACGCCGCACAGCCCTCGGGCCTCAACGACCGCGACCCCTACGGCGCGGCCCCCGAAGGTGCTTTCCTGAACCGGGTCCACAGCTTCGAGGTCGCGCCCGAGACGGGCCCCGCCCGGCTCGTCCACTTCCCGAGGTCCTGCCTCCACTGCGACGACGCGCCCTGCGTGACCGTCTGCCCGACCGGCGCCTCCTACAAGCGCGCCGCGGACGGGATCGTCCTGGTGAACGAGGCCGACTGCATCGGCTGCGGCCTCTGCGCCTGGGCCTGCCCCTACGGCGCGCGCGAGATGGATCCGGTCGAGAAGGTCATGAAGAAGTGCACCCTCTGCGTCGACCGCATCTATAGCGAAACCCTGCCCGAGGAGGATCGGATCCCGGCCTGCGTCCGCACCTGCCCGACGAGCGCCCGCCACTTCGGCGACTTCGCCGACCCCGACAGCGCCGTCTCGCGGATGGTGGCCGATCGCGGCGGCGTGGCGCTCATGCCCGAACAGGGGACGTCGCCCGTCAATCGCTACCTGCCGCCGCGCGAGAAGGGCGAGATCGACGTCCTGGCCCCCCTTCTCGCGCCGGTGGCCGAGACGCCGGCCGGGCTGCTCGGCTGGCTCGACCGCATGCTGGACCGCCTGCCGTGACCGGCCTCTCCCGCCGCCCGGTTCCGGGAACCTGACCGCGTGCATCCCGCCCCGTCCATCATCCTCTTCACGACGCTCTCGGGCGCAGGCTTCGGCCTTCTCGTCCTCCTCGGCCTCGGCCTGCCGGACGTCGCAGGGCGCACCGCCTTCGCCTTCTTCGCGGTTGCCTTCCTCCTGGCCGGCGGCGGGCTCGCCGCCTCGGCCTTCCACCTCGGGCATCCCGAACGCGCGCTGAAGGCGTTCAGCCAGTGGCGGACAAGCTGGCTTTCTCGCGAGGCCTGGGCGGCGGCGGCCGCACTGACCACGATGGGCCTCTACGCGGCCCCGCTCGTCTTCGCGGGCACCAGGATCGCGGGGCTCGGCATCCTCGGGGCTGCGTTCTGCCTCGCGGCGCTCGTCTCGACCTCGATGATCTACACCTCGATCCGGGCCGTGCCGCGCTGGCACCACTGGTCGACGCCGGCACTGTTCCTGCTCTATGGCGCGGCCGGCGGCGCGCTTCTTGCCGGGCAGGTCACGCTCGCGGCGCTGCTGCTCCTTGCGCTCGGCCTCGCGCAGGTTCTCGTCTGGCGCGACGGCGACAGGCGCTTCGCGCGCTCGCCCACCTCGCTCGCCACCGCGACAGGGCTCACCGGCGGGACAGTGCGCGCCTTCGAGCCGCCGCATACCGGCACGAACTATCTCCTGCGCGAGATGGTGCATGTCGTGGGCCGCAAGCACGCGCGCCGGCTTCGTGCGATCGCGCTGGTATTCGCCGCCTTCCTGCCGGCGATCCTGCTGCTCCTTCCCGTTTCGCACTGGACCGCGGCGCTTGCCGTCCTGTCGCATCTCGCGGGCGCGATGGTGGCGCGCTGGCTTTTCTTCGCCGAGGCCGAGCATGTCGTCGGCCTTTACTACGGGCGCGTTCAGGGCAGTTCGACGTCGACCCAGACCATGCGGTGACGCG
>DAINOF010000094.1:0-11226 GCA_036735505.1 Paracoccaceae bacterium | reverse complement strand
AAGGCCCGACCTGTTCAAGAAGCGTGTCTACAATCACGCGGGATGTGACACTTAGCGTGGATAATTTGCTCGATACTGGAGAGTTACTGGAACGCGAGTCAAGGTACGTTGGTGCTGGTCACTATCCTCATCGTGGCCGCCGCAGGCATTTACATCCGCTTGTGCAGGAAGCTCGAAAAGGAATAGCGTTGAACCGGAAAAGGCTGCGCGGACGCACCCGCCGCTTGATCCCTTCCGCGCACTCGAGGTCGGCACGCGGGTGATCGCCGCCGGTCCGCGCATCTACGCCGAACTGGCCGACATCGCCGGCCGCGTCTTCCGGTCAGCCGACCGCTTCAGGCCGCCTCGAGGATCACCCTCGCAAGCGTCTCGTCGATGAGCAGCCGGTCGACGAAGCCCGCCCGCAGCACGGCCAGCGTCGCCGCAGCCTTCGTCACGCCGCCCGCGGTCACGGTCACATCCATGTCCTTCATCTCGTGCGGCTTCACGCAGGGCGTGCAGCGGTTGAGCGGGATGTCGGCGATCCGCCCGTCCGCGGTGTAGAACACGCCGCAGCAGTCGCCCACCACCCCGCTCGCGCGCAGCTCGTCCATCTGCGCCGCGCTGAAGATGCCGCTTTCGAACAGGATCGCCCCGTCGCGGCATTCGCCCACGCTCATGAAGGCATGGGACGCCCGGCGCGCGATCGACAGGGTCTCGTTCACGAGCCTCTGGCGCAAGAGCATCTCGCAGGCGGCCTCGTCGTCGGCCACGAAGGGCGCGGGCAGCAACATGGCCCGCCCGCCGGTCTGCGCGGCGAGACGCACGCAGACGTCCCCAGGTGCGGTGCGCGAGGCCTGCGTGACCGATCCCATGAGCGACACGAAGGTGAGGTTGCGGTTCGTCAGTCCCGACAGATTGTCGGCCATCGCCGACAGTGTCCGCCCCCAGCCCACGCCGATGGTCAGTTCCTGGTCGCCCCCCGCCATCCGGGCAAGGCAGGAGGCCGCGAGGATACCCACCGCCATCCGCGCATAGTCGTGGTCGTCCTCGGCCACCGGCACGGGCGCGACCTGCACCTCCTTCAGCCCGAAGGCCCGCGCCAGCCGGTCGGCGAGCGCCATCGTGCGCGTGGTGCGGTGCTCGACCGAGATTCGGACCATGCCCTGCTCGCGCGCCTCCGCGAGCATCCGGAGTACCTTGAAGCGCGAGATGCCCAGACGGTCGCTGACCTCCTGCTGGCTCAGGTTGCCGACGTAGTAGAGCCACGCGGCCTGCGCGACCTCGTCGTCGTGGCGATTGCCGGACAGCATGCCGCCGCCTTTCCTCCCCTCGTCCTCCCCCGGTGTCCCCGGCACGGTCAACGCGAAGAAGCCGCTTGACCGGTCAATCCCTAAAAATATACTCACATAGGTGCATGTGCTGCACAAGTGTTCGGTCTCGGGCCGAGGGGAGCGGAGGAGCAGGCAGCCAGACCCACGTCGCGGGACGTCACGTTCCGGCAGCGGCACGGCGTCACCCACACACGCGCAGTCACGTCAGTCAGGGCCGCAACCGGGAGAAACCCGGCACGGCAGCAAACCGCCCCGGTCCGGGGCAAAAGGGAGGAACCGATGAAGAAATCCGTATCGCTTCTTGCGATCGCCGCTTCCGCGTTCGTGGCCGCTCCGGCCGTGGCGCAGGACCAGCCGTCGATCGCGACCGTCGTCAAGATCGCCGGCATCCAGTGGTTCAACCGCATGGAGGAAGGCGTCAACCAGTATGCCGCCGACACCGGCGCGAACGCCTTCCAGGTGGGCCCGGCCCAGGCCGATCCGCAGCAGCAGGCGGCGCTGATCGAGGACATGATCGCCCAGGGCGTCGACGCCCTCGCCGTGGTGCCGATGTCGCCCGAGGCGCTCGAGCCGGTGCTCGCGCGCGCGATGGAGGCGGGGATCACCGTCATCACCCACGAGGCGGCAAGCCAGCAGAACGTGCATTACGACATCGAGGCCTTCGTCAACGAGGACTTCGGCGCGAACCTGATGGAACAGCTCGCCACCTGCATGGGCGGCGAGGGCGAATACGCGGTCTTCGTGGGCTCGCTCACCTCGCAGACCCACAACCAGTGGGTCGACGGGGCCATCGCCTACCAGCAGGCGAACTACCCCAACATGACGATGGTCGGCGACAAGAACGAGACCTTCGACGACGCGCAGAACGCCTACGAGCGCGCGCAGGAAGTGCTGCGCGCCTTCCCGAACGTGAAGGGGATGCAGGGCTCGGCCTCGACCGACGTGGCGGGCATCGGGCTTGCCATCGAGGAGCGCGGGCTCGAGGACGCGACCTGCGTGTTCGGCACCTCGCTGCCCTCCATCGCGGGCCAGTACCTCGAGACCGGCGCCGTGGACGGCATCGGCTTCTGGGACCCCTCCGTCGCGGGCTACGCGATGAACAAGCTCGCCCAGATGGTCATGGACGGCGAGACCGTGACCGACGGCATGGACCTCGGCCTGCCGGGCTACGAGAGCATCACGCTCGACGGCAAGGTCATCTACGGCCAGGCCTGGGTGAACGTGAACAAGGACAACATGGCGGACTATCCGTTCTGATCCCTTGATCCGCGCGGGCGGCAGGGACCCCCTGCCGCCCTTCCCTGCCCTTCACCACCCGGACCCCCGATGGCCGCGCCAGAGCCCGATGCCTTCGTCGCGATGACGGGCATCACCAAGCGTTATGCCGGTGTCACTGCGCTCGAAGGCGTGGATTTCCGCGTCGCGGCCGGAGAGGCCGTTTGCCTTGCCGGTGAGAACGGGTCGGGCAAGTCCACGCTCATCAAGATCCTCGCGGGCGTCGAACAGCCCACGGAAGGCATGATCCGCATCGGCGGCACCCGGCACGACCGGCTGAACCCGCGCGTGTCGGCTGCCGCCGGGATCATGGTCATCTTTCAGGACTTCTCGCTATTCCCCAACCTGTCGGTGGCTGAGAACATCGGCTTCGCCACGCAGATGGCCGAGCACCGCACCTTCTTCAGCCGCCGGGACTCGCGCGATCTGGCAAGACGGGTGCTGGAGCGCATCGGCGTCGACATCCCCCTCGACGTCCGGGTCGAGACGCTGCCCGTGGCGCACAAGCAGCTCGTGGCCATCGGCCGCGCGCTCGCCTCGGAGGCGCGGCTCATCGTCATGGACGAGCCGACCACCGCGCTCACCGAACGCGAGGTGCGCGCGCTCCTCGGCATCATCCGGCGGCTGAAGGACGAGGGCGTGGCCGTCGTCTTCGTCAGCCACAAGCTGGCCGAGGTGCTGGAGGTCAGCGAACGCGTCGTGGTCCTGCGCAACGGGCGCAAGGTCGTCGAGGGCCCGGCGGGCGACTTCGACGCCGCCTCGCTGACGCGCCACATGACCGGGCGCGACGTGCCAGAGGTTCCTCCCCGGGCGCTGACCGGGACGCCCGAAACGCTGATGCATGTGCAGGGGCTGAACAAGGCCGGGTCGTTCCAGGACGTGACCTTCGACATCCGCAAGGGCGAGGTGCTGGGCATCACCGGCCTTCTCGGCAGCGGGCGGACCTCGCTCGCCAAGGCGCTCTTCGGTCTCGTGAAGCCCGACAGCGGCTCGATCACGCTCGACGGGAAGCCTGTGCCGCTCGGCGACCCCATCGCGGCGGCGGCGGCAGAGATCGGCTACGTCCCCGAGGACCGGCTGACCGAGGGGCTGTTCCTGACGCAATCCATCGTGCGCAACGTGGCCCTTGGCCGGCTCGACAACCACGAGCGCCGCGGCTTTCTCGACCGGCTCTCGCTCATGGGCGAGGCCGACACCTGGCTCGGGCGGCTTCGCGTCAAGGCGCCCGACATCGAGGCGCCGGTGCAGTCGCTGTCGGGCGGCAACCAGCAGCGCGTGGTGCTCGCCCGCTGGCTCGCGCGGGCGCCGCGCGTGCTGATCCTGAACGGGCCGAGCGTGGGGGTGGACGTGGGCTCGAAGTCCGACATCCATGACATCATCCGAGACCTCGCGGCCTCGGGTCTCGGCGTCGTCGTGATCTCGGACGACCTGCCCGAGCTTCTGGCGACCTGCCACCGCATCCTCGTCATGCGCAGCGGCGCCATGGTCGCCGAGATCGCGGGCGGGACCGTCACCGAAGCAGACCTCGCACACAAGCTCGCCTCATGACCGGCATCGTCCAGAAGGACCTTCTCACGCGGAACGAGACGCTGGTCGCGCTCGTGATCCTCGGCTTCTGCCTCGTCGCCACGCTGTCGGACCCGAACTTCCTGTCGGTCACGACGCTGAGCGACCTCGTCCGCGCCTCGATCGTCCTCGGGATCCTCGCGGTCGCGGCAATGCTCGTCCTCGTTTCGGGCGGGATCGACGTGAGCTTCACCGCCGTGGCGGTCTCGGCCATGTACATGGCGACGGTGTTCACGCTCGCCGTCTGGCCCGACATGCCCTGGCCCGTGATCTTCGCGCTGTCCGTCGGGATCGGGGCCTGCCTCGGCGCGGTCAACGGGATCTTCATCGCGGGCTTCGGGCTACCCACGCTGATCGTGACGCTGGGCACGCTGTCGGTGTTCCGCGGGTTCCTGCTGACCTTCGTGGGCTCGCAGCGCATCTCGGACCTGCCGCCCGGGATGCGCGACTTTTCCCGCATGATGATCGCCCGCGGCACGACCGAGGGCGGCAGCTTCTACGCCCTGCCCTGGGCCTTCGCCGCCCTTGTCGCCGCGGTCGCGCTCACCTGGTTCCTCCTTCACCGCACGATGCTCGGCCGGTCGATCTACGCGCTCGGAGGCTCGGTCGAAAGCGCGCGGCGCATCGGAATCAACGTCCGCCGCACGCAGTTCTTCGTCTACGTCTACGTGGGCGCGCTCGCGGGGCTCGCCGGGATCATCCACGCCTCCATGAGCCGGATGGCCGACCCCTTCTCGCTCGTGGGGCAGGAGCTGTCGGTGATCGCCGCCGTGGTGCTGGGCGGAGCGCGGCTCATCGGCGGCTACGGCACGCTGACCGGCGCGCTCCTGGGCGTCGCGCTGATCGTGCTGGTGCAGAACAGCCTGATCGTGGTGGGCATTCCGTCCACATGGCAGTCGGTGGCGATCGGCCTCCTGATCCTGATCGGAACCGGCGTGCCCGCCTGGCAGGCCAAGCGCGCCGCGGCCCGGGCCGGCTGAGGGGAGACCGCCATGCAGACCCGCACCGCCCCCACGCTTCTCCAGTCGCCCGAATTCCGGCTGGCGATCATCGCGCTGGCCGTCTTCGCCCTGATGGCGGGCCTCTCGCCCGACCGGTTCCTGTCGGCGCAGAACCTCACTTCGATGGCCTTCCAGTTCCCCGAATTCGCGATCCTGGCGCTCGCCATGACGATCACGATGATGACGGGGGGGATCGACCTGTCGGTCGTGGGCATCGCCAACCTCTCGGCGGTGGTCGCGGCGCTGATCCTGACGCAGCTTGCGGGGCCGGGCCTGCCGGTGGCCGTGGCCGCGATGTGGCTTGCCGTCGCGCTGACGGTGTCGCTTGCCATCGGCGCCGTGGCGGGGCTTCTCAACGGCACGCTCGTGGCCCATTTCGGCCTGCCGCCCATTCTCGCCACGCTCGGCTCGGGCCTTGTGTTCACGGGCTTCGCCATCGCGCTCACGGGGGGCAGCGCCATCATGGGCTTTCCCGAGGTCGTGGCGCTCATCGGCAACAGCCGCGTCCTGGGCGTGCCCACGCCGCTCCTGATCTTCGCCGCGCTGGCCGTCGGGCTGCACGTCCTGCTGACGCGGACGGGCTTCGGCCTGCGCATCACGATGTACGGCACGAACCCGCTTGCAGCACTTTACGCCGCCGTCGACGTCAACCGGATGATCCTGAAGGTCTACGTGATCTCGGGGATGTTCGCCTCCGTCGCCGGCATGGTGATCATGAGCCGCGCGAACTCCGCCAAGGCCGACTACGGGTCGAGCTACCTGCTGCTCGCGGTGCTCATCGCCGTCCTCGGCGGCGTGAACCCCTACGGCGGCTACGGGCGCGTCATCGGCGTGGTGCTTGCCGTCCTGTCGATGCAGTTCCTGTCGAGCGGGCTCAACATGCTCCAGGTCTCCAACTTCGCGCGCGAGCTGATCTGGGGGGCGCTCCTGATCTTCGTGATGATCATCAACACATCCGTCTGGGTGGGCTTCCGCAAGAGCCGCGCCCGGGCGGCAAAAGCAGGCTGACACGGGAGAGACCGATGAAGAAGATCCTCAACGACCCCGCCGACTATGTCGACGAGATGCTGGCCGGGCTGGTCGCGGCGCACCCCGAGCATTACCGGCTGCACGGCGACACCGGCAAGGTCGTGGCCCGCGCGACCAAGGGCCGCGCCGGCAAGGTCGGCATCGTCACCGGCGGCGGCTCGGGGCACCTGCCCGTCTTCACGGGCTACGTGGGCACGGGGCTTCTGGACGCCTGCGCCATCGGCGACGTGTTCTCCTCGCCCTCGGCCGAGCAGATGGCGGATGCGCTCCGCGCGGCGGACCAGGGCGCGGGCGTCCTGCGGCTTTACGGCAACTACGGCGGCGACGTGATGAACTTCGACATGGCGGGCGACCTCGTGGAGTTCGAGGACATCGCTTGCACGACCGTCCTGCTGGCCGACGACGTAGCCTCGGCCCCGCCCGAGGAGCGCGAGAAGCGCCGGGGCGTCGCCGGCATGGTCTATGCCTTCAAGATCGCGGGCGCGGCGGCCGAGGAGGGTCGCGACCTCGAGGCCGTCACCGCCGTCGCGCAGAAGGCGGCCGACGCCTGCCGCTCCATCGGCGCGGCGCTCAGCTCCTGCACCGTGCCGCAGGCGGGCCGTCCGACCTTCGACATCGCCGACGACGAGATGGAAATGGGCATGGGCATCCACGGCGAGCCCGGCGTCTGGCGCGGCAAGCTGCGCACCGCCGACGAGATCGCGGACGAGATGATGGACCGCCTGCTGGCCGACATGCCGCTGGCCCCGGGCGACCGCGTGTCCGTCATGGTCAACAGCCTCGGCGCCACCCCGCCCGAGGAGCTCTACATCCTCTACCGCACCGTCAAGGCGCGGATCGAGAGCGCGGGCGCCACCATCGTCATGCCGCTTGTCGGGCGCTACGCGACCTCGATGGAGATGGCGGGCGTGTCCTTCACGCTCTGCAAGCTCGACGCGGAACTGGAGGCGCTTCTCAAGGCGCCCTGCGACTGCGCGTTCTGGAGGGTCGGATGACCCTCGACCGTGCGGCGCTCCAGGGCGCTATCGCCCGGCTCGCCGCGGCGATGGAGCGGGACTTCGACATGCTGAACGCGGCCGACGGGGCGCTCGGCGACGGCGACCTTGGTGTCACGATGACGCGCGGAATGCGGCTCGTCGCGGAAAAGACCGGGGAATTGCCCGAGGACCTCGGACAGGCGCTGCTGGCTTGCGCGCAGGCCTTCACCAAGGCGTCGGGGTCGTCCTACGGCACGCTGATGGCGACCGGCCTCATGGCCATGGCCAAGGCGCTGAAGGGCGAGACCGCCGTTCCTGCGTCGCGGGTGTCGGAGCTCGTTGCGCTGGCGCGCGACCAGATGCAGGCACGCGGCAAGGCGGACCTCGGCGGCAAGACCGTGCTCGACAGCCTCGACGCGGTGGCGCAGGCGACAGCCGGCCAGGACGACCCCGCCGCCATCGCCGATGCGGCGGCTGCCGCCGTGGACGCGGCGCTTGAGACGTTCCGCGACCGCAAGGCCACCGTGGGCCGTGCCCGCATCTTCGCGGAAAAGAGCGTGGGCATGGACGACCCGGGCATGCTCGCCATGACCCGGATCGTCAAGGCGCTGGCCTGTCGCGAGGGCTGACCTCAGATCAGCGGGTCCTCGCCGCCGTAATGCCGGTCGGGGTAGTCGGCGTGCAGCGCCTGGTCGGCTTCGGAGAACCGGGGCCGGGCGAAGTTGTGCTGGTGCCAGTAGGGGTAGATCAGCGGCAGCCGGCTCGCGTCGTTGAGGCGCGTCAGGTCCTCCGCCGTGAGCTTCACCTCCACCGCGCCGAAGTTCTCGACGAACTGCGCCTCGGTCCGCCCGCCGACGACAAGCGAGGTGATCGCCGGCCGCGTCAGCAGCCAGGCAAGCGCCACCTGCGCCGGCGTCGCGCCCCGCGCCCCGGCCACCTCCACCAGCGCATCCACGATGTCCCAGAGCCGTTCGGTGTCGCGGATCGGCGGCTCGTTCCAGCCCTGCGCCTGCCGCGAGCCTTCGGGCGCCGCCTGCCCCCGCCGGTGCTTGCCGGTGAGCAGCCCCGCGGCGAGCGGGCTCCAGACGAGCACCCCCAGCCCCTGGTCGACCGACAACGGCAGAAGCTCGTATTCGGCCTCGCGCGCCTCGAGCGTGTAGTGGATCTGCTGGGTGACGAAGCGCGCCCCCATCCGTCGGTCGGCCGCGGCGAGCGACTTCATCACGTGCCAGCCCGAGTAGTTCGAGCAGCCGATGTAGCGGACCTTGCCTTGGCTCACGAGCGTGTCGAGCGCCGCCATCTTTTCTTCGACCGGCGTCAGCCCGTCCCATTCGTGCATGTAGTAGATGTCGATATGGTCGGTCCGAAGCTTCTTCAGCGACCGTTCGCATTCCCGGATCAGGTGCCAGCGCGACACGCCCTCGTCGTTCGGCCCCTGCCCGATCCGCATCCGCGCCTTGGACGTGATCAGGATGTCGTCGTAGCGGCCCTCGAGCACCTCGCCCAGGATCTCCTCGGAGCGCCCCGTCGAGTACATGTTCGCCGTGTCGAACAGGTTCACGCCGTGGTCGATGCAGAGGTCGACGAGCCGCCGCGCCTCCGGCACGCCCTGGCTGCCCACCATGCCGAAGGGCCCTTCGCCCCCGAAGGTGAAGGTGCCCATGGTGATGGCCGATACTTGAGGCCTGTCCGGCCCAGCGTCCTGTACTCCACCCTGTCTTCCTCCGCTTGCCTTGCGCGCCGATGCGGCGC
Source organism: Paracoccaceae bacterium (assembly GCA_036735505.1). Classification (GTDB taxonomy): domain Bacteria; phylum Pseudomonadota; class Alphaproteobacteria; order Rhodobacterales; family Rhodobacteraceae; genus DAINOF01. The sequence goes on along the minus strand of DAINOF010000094.1, from coordinate 2,313 downwards.
GCCCTCCTGGCCGGGAGCGTCCTCCGCCCGGCCCGGGAGTTCAAGGGGCAGCCTCGGGCGCTGGCCGAAGGTGCACTGTCGCGCGCCGCCGTAATCTCCTGTTCAAGTCCGGTTATTTCCGTGCGACATCCTCCCTTCGAAGGGAGACACGGGACAGATGGACGGGCTGATCGTCATCGGCGCACTTGCATTTGCGTTGATCGCGTTCGTGCTGCTGTCCCCCGTCTACCTGCTGGTCTCGCAGCGCAGCCTTCGGAGGCGTCTGGACGAAGCCGAGCGCCGGCTCGGCCGCGCCCTCTCCGAGATCGATGTGCTGGCGCAGCGCCTTCAGGCGCCGCCTGCGCCGCCCGCTCCCGACGCGGCATCTGCCGATGCCCCGACGCGCGCCGCAGAAGGCTCGCCCTGGAAGACCTCCACACCGCCCGCAGGTCCAGTCGAGGCGCAGGCCGCGCCCCCGGACGACGGGTCTGCGACGCCCGACGGCCCGACCGCCCAAGTGGACGGAGACATCGCCGCGGCGGCCGTCGCGCCGACCGCCGACGCCGGCGTTGAGGAGCAACTGACCTCGAACTGGCTCGTCTGGCTCGGCGGGGTCACCGTCGCGCTCGCGGCGGTGTTCCTGTTCCGCTATGCCGTCGAGCAGGGCTGGCTCACGCCCTTCGCGCGGGTCGTGCTCGGCCTGCTGCTCGGCGGGGTGCTCCTGTCGGCCGGCGAATGGACCGCCCGCCATCCGGTCGAGGCCCTGCGGCGCGCGATGCGGCCCGACTACGTGCCGCCGGCGCTGACCGGCTCGGGCCTTCTTGCCATCTACGTGTCGCTCTACGCCGCCCACGCGATCTTCGGCCTTCTCGGCCCGGCCACGGGTTTCGTCGCCATCGGCCTCGTGTCCTGTTCCGCGCTCGCCCTGTCGCTGCGGCAAGGGCCCTTCGTGGCGGTGCTGGGCCTTCTCTGCGGCTATCTCGTCCCGGCGCTCGTCGTCTCGCCCGACCCGCAGGCGGCCCCTCTGTTCCTCTACCTTCTCCTGCTCACCGCCGGATGCCTTCTGGTGATGGTCTGGCGGCACTGGTGGTGGCTTTCGGCCCTGACGCTTCTCGGCGCGCTCGCCTGGCCGGTCCTCTGGCTGGCCTGGTCCTTCACCCCGTCCGACGCGCTGGTGCTTTATGCCTACGCGCTCGGCCTCGCGCTCCTCTTCGCCCTCCTGTCGACGCGCCTGCCGGTCAAGACGCCCGAGGCGCCGTTCGGGCGCTGGCTGGTGCGCGTCGTTTCCGACACCTCGGGCCTCGGCTTCGCGCTTGCGGGCGGGCTTCTCCTTCTCGTGGCGGACGCCGCCGGGTGGGGCGCGGCTGCCTTCGCCGTGATCGGCCTCTACGGGCTCGCCGCGCTCGTCCTGGCGACCTGGCGAGGCACGCTCGAGGGGCTCGTCGTCATCTCGGCCCTGGTCGCGGTCGCGGCGGCGCTCTTCTGGCCCGAGCCCGCGGCGGTCACGCCGCTGACTGAGATCGAGACCTTCCCCCGCAGCGGCCACGGCCCCTTCGCCCTGCCCGCCGAATACCGGCTCTACGCCCGGGCGCTCCTCGCCCTCGCCGCGCTCTTCGGCCTGGGCGCGTTTCTCGGCGCGCGGCGCGGGCGGACGCCGGTGGTCTGGGCGGGCGTCTCGGCGCTCGCGCCCCTCCTCTTCCTCGCCATCGCCTACTGGCGCATCGGCGGGCTCGAGACCGACGTCTCCTGGGCCGGCGTCGCGGCCGCGCTCGCGGTCCTCTTCACGCTGGCGGCGGGGTCCTTCGGGCGGCAGGCCCGGGACCGGCAGGGCGACCTCGCGCTCGCGCTCTATGCCGCGGCCGCGACGGCGGCGCTGGCTCTCGCCTTCGCCTGCCTCCTGCGCGAGGCCTGGCTGACGGTGGCGCTCTCGGTGCAGACCTTCGCGCTCGCCTGGATCTGGTCGCAGGTGCCCCTGCGCGAACTGCGCGCCATCGCCGCCGCGGTGACGACGGTCGTGATCGTCCGCCTCGTCGCGAACCCGATGGTCCTCGACTACGAGGGCGGCGTGTTCGGCCTCTTCGGCTGGGTCGTCTACGGCTACGGCCTTCCGGCGCTCGCCACCCTCGCGGCTGCGCGCATCTTCGCGCGGGGCGGGCGCGACGCGGTGACCGCGCTGTGCGAGATCGCCGGTACGGGCTTCGCCTTCCTGATGGTCGCGCTGCAACTGCGGCTCTGGACCGCCGGAGAGATCGCCTTCGCCCGCCTGCCGCTCTTCGACCAGGCGGTGCAGTCGCTGTGGTGGATCGCGGCCGCGGGCCTCAATCTCGCCGAGGC
>DAINOF010000093.1:0-11318 GCA_036735505.1 Paracoccaceae bacterium | reverse complement strand
CCGAAACGGCCCTCAGCGCCGCCGGTCGCGCCGGCTCGACATCGGCTGGAAGGCCACGCCCACATGCGCCTCGCAATAGGGCTTGCCCGGCTGCACGGCGAGCCCGCAGAACCAGAAGTCGTCGGTGGCGGGGTCGCCGATCGGCCATTTGCAGGTCCGCTCGGTCAGCTCCATCAGCGTGATCCGGCGCGCCTTCTTCTCGATCTCGCGGACCGAGGCCAGCGCCTCGGGGCTTATTTCGTTGGCCGAAGGCTGCGGCGGCAAGGGCTGGCCCGCCGGCACGATGCGGGGCCGCTGCTGGGCGACGGCGGGCGGCTGCGCGGGCGGCGGCGCGACGGGCCGCTCGACACGCGGCTCGGGCGCCGGCGGCTCCACGGGCTTCGGCACGGGCTTCGCCTCGACCTTCTCGGCGGGCTTGGCGGGCGGCGCGCCCACGCGGTTCGACAGGCCCAGCCGATGCACCTTGCCGATCACCGCGTTCCGCGTCACGTTGCCGAGCTCCTTGGCGATCTGGCTTGCCGACTGGCCCTCGGACCACATCTTCTTGAGCAGCTCCACGCGCTCGTCGTTCCAGGACATCGGGTTTCCTCAGCGTCGAGGCGGCGCATAGCGGAGCGGCCGCGGGAAATTGTCGAACTCCCATTGTAGTCAGTGACCGGCGCGATACAAGGGCGCCCCGGAGGAGAGCGATGAACGACACGCACATCATGGGCGCGCGCCGCTTCGGCCGGTGGAACGTGGTCGGATTGCGCACGCTCGCCCTGCGCGAGATCCGGCGCTTCACGGCGGTCTGGACGCAGACGCTTCTCGCGCCGCTGGTCACGGCGGGGCTGTTCCTCGGCGTCTTCTCGCTCGCGATCGGCCCGACGCGCGGCGAGGTGATGGGCGTGCCCTTCGTCGAGTTCCTCGCCCCGGGCATCCTGATGATGACGGTGATCCAGAACGCCTTCGCCAACACCTCGTCCTCGATCATGATCTCCAAGGTGCAGGGCAACATCGTCGACACGCTGATGCCGCCCCTGTCGCCCGTCGAGCTTGTCGCGGGCTACATCGCGGGCGGGATCGCGCGCGGCCTTCTCGTGGCGGCGACGGTGGCGCTGGTCTTCATGGCCGTGCTCGGCCAGGGCCTCGCGCATCCGCTCTGGGCGCTGGTCTTCGCGGTGCTGGGCTCGGCGCTTCTCGGCGGGCTCGGGATCGCGGCGGCGATCCTCGCCGAGAAGTTCGACCACATGGCCGCGATCACCAACTTCCTCGTCGTGCCGCTGTCGTTCCTGTCAGGCACCTTCTACTCGATCGAGCGGCTGCCGGGCTGGATGCAGACGGTCACGCATCTCAACCCGGTCTTCTACCTGATCGACGGGACGCGCTACGGCGTCATCGGCGTGTCCGACAGCTCGCCCTGGCTCGGCCTCGCGGTCTGCGGCGCCGCGACGGCGGGCGTGCTGTGGCTCTGCTGGCACTGGTTCCGCACGGGCTACCGTCTCAAGCCGTGATCGCGCTGGATTTCTCGCCCGATCCGGCGTAAAGCCTCCGCCATGATCGCACCCGTTGCCCCTTCACTCCGACGCCGACGCTGAGACCAGCGTCAGATCCCGCGCGCCCGCGCCCCCTCCCGCCGCCATCGTTGACTTGCCCCCGTGCCGCTGGCACGTCTTGGGCTCATTCCCGAGGACCCCGCCGATGATCCCGTCGATCCTGCCCACCTACAACCGCGCGCCCTTGTCGTTCACACGGGGCGAAGGCACCTGGCTTTTCGAGGAGGGCGGCGCGCGCTACCTCGACCTCGGCGCCGGCATCGCGGTCAACGCGCTCGGCCATGCCAACCCCGCGCTCGTCGCGGCGCTGACCGAACAGGCGGGGCAGCTCTGGCACACGTCGAACCTCTACCGCATCCCGAAGCAGCAGGACCTGGCCGACCGGCTGGTCGAGAACAGCTTCGCCGATACCGTCTTCTTCACCAACTCGGGCACCGAGGCCTGCGAGCTTGCCGTGAAGATGGTCCGGAAGTACTGGCACGAGAAGGGCGATCCCGACCGCTTCGAGATCGTGACCTTCGAGGGCTCGTTCCACGGCCGCTCCTCGGCCGCCATCGCGGCCGCGGGGTCCGAGAAGATGACGAAGGGCTTCGGTCCGCTCCTTCCCGGCTTCGTCCATCTGCCCTGGGCCGACCACGAGGCGCTGCGCGCCGCCGTCACCGACCGCACGGCCGCGATCCTCATCGAGCCCGTGCAGGGCGAGGGCGGCATCCGGCCGGTGCCGGACCAGTGCCTCAAGGGCCTGCGCGATCTCTGCGACACCACGGGCGCGCTCCTCGTCTTCGACGAGGTGCAGTGCGGCGTGGGCCGGACGGGCCGGCTCTTTGCGCATGAATGGGCGGGCGTCACCCCCGACATCATGATGGTCGCGAAGGGCATCGGCGGCGGCTTCCCGCTCGGCGCCGTCCTCGCCACGGAATCGGCCGCCGCCGGCATGACGGTCGGCACCCACGGCTCGACCTACGGCGGCAACCCGCTCGGCTGCGCGGTGGGTTGCCGGGTGATGGAGATCGTGGCCGACGACGCCTTCCTCGCCGAGGTCAACCGCAAGGCGGGCCTCTTCCGCCAGAAGCTCGAGGCCCTCGTCGCGGCCCATCCGGACGTCTTCGAGGGCGTGCGGGGTGCGGGTCTGATGCTCGGCCTCAAGTGCCGGATCCCGAACACCGAGGTCGTGGCGGCAGGCTACGCCGCCCATGTCCTCACGGTCGGCGCGGCCGACAACGTCGTCCGCATCCTGCCGCCCCTCACGATCACCGACGAGGATATCGCCGAAGGCGTGGCCCGCCTCGACCGGGCGGCCGCCACGCTCGCCCGCGACGCGGCCTGACCATGCTGCTTCCATCTGTCTGAAAATACCCTCGGGGGAGCGCGAGGGGGCAGACGGCCCCCTCGCCCTTCCTCGCCGCGAGCGAAACCGATGACCCACTTCCTCGACATCCACAAGACCGACCCCGGCGATCTGCGCGCCATGATCGACGCGGCCCGCGCCATGAAGACCGCCCGCGAAGGCCGCCCAAGGGGCGCGCCCGACGACGACCAGCCCCTCGCGGGCCGCATGGTCGCGCTGATCTTCGAGAAGCCCTCGACCCGCACCCGCATCTCCTTCGACGTGGGCGTGCGCCAGATGGGCGGCGAGACGATGGTGCTCTCGGGGGCCGACATGCAGCTCGGCCACGGCGAGACGATCGCGGACACCGCCCGCGTGCTGTCGCGCTACGTCGACCTCATCATGATCCGCACCTTCGAGGAGGCGACGCTTCTCGAGATGGCGGACCACGCGACCGTTCCCGTGGTCAACGGGCTGACGAACCGCACCCATCCCTGCCAGATCATGGCCGACGTCATGACCTACGAGGAACACCGCGGCCCCATCGCGGGGCGCAAGGTCGTCTGGTCGGGCGACGGCAACAACGTCTTCGCCTCCTTCGCCCATGCGGCGGGCCAGTTCGGGTTCGACCTGACCTTCACCGGGCCCGAAACGCTCGACCCCGACCGCGCCTGCCTCGACTTCGCTTCGTCGAAGGGCCACCCGGTCACCATCGAGCGTGATCCCGCCCGCGCGGTGGCGGGCGCCGACCTCGTCGTGACCGACACCTGGGTCTCGATGCACGACCCCCAGTCGGCGCGCGAACGCCGCCACAACCAGCTGCGACCTTATCAGGTGAACGAGCGGCTGATGGCGCAGGCAAAACCCGACGCGCTCTTCATGCACTGCCTGCCTGCGCACCGCGACGACGAGGCGACGAGCGCGGTGATGGACGGGCCGCATTCGGTGATCTTCGACGAGGCCGAGAACCGGCTTCACGCGCAGAAGGCGATCCTGCGCTGGTGCATCGGGGTCTGAAGCGGGTTTTGGAAATGCAACAGGTCCTGCGTGTACTTGCCAAAGCTCAAGCTGGATGACGATCCGCGGCAGCGAACAGCAGCTCATGGACGCCTGCGGCGGGGCGGGTCAGCCAGGCACAGGTGTCGCAAACTCCATTCGGGGCGTCTCTGCGCCAAACCCGCCTAGGGGAATTGTACCACAACCGTTCAGATAGGCTCTTCGGAAACATCGCACTCTACACCGGGAGCTGACATGGCAAAGCCAGACCTGAGGGCCCTGCAAAGCGCCCTCGCTCTCGCCGAGAAGCACGAGCTCATCATGGTCTGCCTGGCGTGGGCCGTGCAGTCGTCGGTTGCGGGGATCGAGCGGGGACGTTCAACGTGCCGCCCGAGCGGCGTCACCTCGTGACGCAAATCCCGCCCGAGACGATCACGCTCCTCGACGACAGCCTTGCCAATGGCGATCGCGACGGCGCTTTGAAAAAAGGCGTGACCGAAGTCCTCCGCGGCCTTCCGAGAATGCAGCGCGCCCGCACTCGGCGCTCGGATACCGGTCACCTATGGAGTTCCTGACAATCACCGCCGCGACCGCGCCCGAGACTCTTGCGGTCTCGGCGCTGCCGCTCAACACTCAAACCCGACCGGGAGATTCCAGTTCAAGCCGGCCCTGATTCAGGGGAAAGGTCAATGTCACCGGGTTTGCAAAGCAGAAACGTCACCGGAGGCACCGAGTCGGGCAAAGCCCGACAGTACGGAGTCCTCAGCCATCGCAGCCTTGGTATCGCGTCGCCCTTGATTGTGAGAGGAGAAACGCCACGAAAACGGCTCTCTTGCGGTGACCGGGCCAGGAAGGGGCTCCGCCCCTCGCCGCTTCGCGGCTCACCCGGAGTATTTCGGCCAAGATGAAGCGGAGGGGTCACTCGAGGGCAAGAAGCGCGCGGGCGAGCCCGTCGGGGTTGTCGCGCGCCACGTCGTGGCCGCCGCCGATCTCCACCACCGTCCAGAGCGGGTCGTCGCGCAGCGCCGCCGCCCGCGCCCTCAGCGCCTCGACCGGGCTCTCGGCGGCGAGGATCAGCGTGCGCGGCGTCGCGGGCAGTGCGGGACCCTCGAGCCTGACCTCGCCGAAGAGCAGCGACATCGGCATCGGGCGCGCCCGTCCGCGATATTCCGGCGCGATGCCGGCGCGGACCGGCATGAGGCCGGTTTCCACCAGCGCGGGCCGGTTCGCCGCCAGCCAGTCGAGCGCCGCGCGGTCCTCGGGGAAGGCGACGGGGCCGCCCGGGTCAGGCGGCAGGGCCTCGACGTAGACCATCCGCGCGATCCGGTCGCGCGCCAGGTCCCAGGCGCGCGTGGCGGCCCGGCCGCCCGCGCTGTGGGCGACAAGGACGACCTCGTCCGAGCCAGACGCCTCGATGGCGGCAAGGATGTCCGCGGCATGGTCGGCGGCTGTGATGCCCGGCGCGTTCTCGTCCGCGCGTGCCCCGAAGCCCCGCAGGGTGACCGCCACCGCCCTGGCGCCGGCGGCCTCCAGTTCGGCAAGCACGGGCTCCCAGTACCAGTCGCCCACGAAGGCGCCGTGGACGAGCATGAAGACCGGCTCGGCGCGCGCGGGCAGCGCGAGTGCCAGAAGGAGCGCAAGGGCACGAACGAACGGCATGGCGCAGACCTCCCCATCCCGAGCCTAGCATCTCCCCGACCTGCCGCAAATGTCGCGCCTGCCCCTCGGGACCGGCCGCGTCAGGCCCGCGGCTTGGCCCTCAGCGTCGGTTCCGCCTGCGTCGGGTCCTCGGGCCAGGGGTGCCTCGGATAGCGCCCGCGCATGTCCTTGCGCACCTCGGCATACGTCGTCCGCCAGAACCCCGGCAGGTCCGTGGTCACCTGCACCGGCCGTCCCGCGGGCGACAGGAGCGTGACCCGCACCGGCTGGCCCGCCGCCACCGGGTGCCGGGTGACCCCGAACATCTCCTGCAGCCGTACCGCGATCTCGGGCGCGCCGTGGTCGTAGGACAGGGGCACCTCGCGGCCGAGCGGCGTGGTGAACGCAGCCGGCGCCAGCCGGTCGACAAGCTGCAGCCGTTCCCGGCCGAGGTGGGCGCGCAGCGGCTCGAGAAGGTCGAGGCGGCGCCAGTCCTCGGCCGTCCGCACGCCGCCCAGATGCGGCAGGAGCCAGTCTTCGAGCCGCGTCATCAGCCCCGCGTCCGACAGGTCGGGCAGGTCGTGTCCCGCGGTGCGCAGCATCTCGGCCCGGGTCCGCAGGCGCTCGGCGGCCGGCGACAGCACGATCCCGAGGTCGCGGACCCCGTCGAGCATCGCACGGGCGGCGGCGTCCTCGGGCACGTCCGCCCAGGGCCGATCCGACAGGGCGACCGCGCCCAGCCTTTCCTGCACGCGCGCCAGCACGCGGCCGTCGCGCCTTGACCAGGCGCAGGTCGCGACCCGCCCGATCCGGTCGCCGAGGACCTCGCGGAGGTCGGCTTCGGAGATTGCCGCGGCCTGCCGGATGCGCGCCTCGGTCGGGTCGCCGTCGGTGTCGGTGACGACGATCAGGCGCGCGGCGGCGAGCGGATCCTCGGCCGCCATCGTCGCGCCCTTGCCGCCCGAGAGCACCCAGCGCGGCGCCTCTCCGGCCCGACGCAGGCCGATGCGGTCGGGATAGGCGAGGGCCGCCATCTGCGCCGGAGTGAGGGGCGCGGCTCCGGGCACCAGCCGCGCGAGGCGCGCCGACTCCGCGCGGACACGGTCGAGCGCGGGGCGCCGGTCGGGGCGCGCGCGGCGGGGGTCGGCGAGGGCGTCGAGGCGGCGCGCGAGGTCGACCGAGCCCTCGCGCGCGAGCGGGTCGCGGTCCGACAGGAGCGCCGCGAGCAGGGCCGCCGCGGGGCCTGCGCGCAGGAGCATGTGGGCGAGGCGCGGGTGAAGCGGCAGCGCCGCCATCGCCCGGCCATGCGACGTGACCGCGCCCTCGCCGTCTAACGCGCCGAGGTCGGCCAGAAGCGCGCGCGCCTCGGCGAAGGCGCCGGGGCTCGGCTGCGTGAGGAAGGGCAGGGCGCCGGGCTCGCGCGCGCCCCAGACCGCGAGGTCGAGCGCGAGCCCCGCAAGATCCGCCGCCTCGATCTCGGCGGGCGGGTAGGGGGCCAGCGCGCCCTCCTCCCCGCGCGTCCAGAGCCGGAGGCAGAGCCCCGGCGCCACCCGGCCCGCGCGGCCGCGGCGCTGGTCGGCCTCGGCCCGGGTCACGCGCTCGGTCACGAGGCGCGACATGCCCGACCCGGGATCGAAGCGGGCGCGGCGCGCGAGGCCTGCGTCGACGACCACGCGGATGTCCTCGATGGTGAGCGAGGTCTCGGCGATCGACGTGGCCAGCACGATCTTGCGGGCGGCGGGGTCGGGGCGGATCGCGGCGGCCTGTGCGGCGAAGTCCATCGCGCCGTAGAGCGGGCGGACCACGGTGCCGGGCGGGAGCCGGCCGGCAAGGGATGTCTCGACCCGGCGGATCTCGCCCTCGCCCGGCAGGAAGACGAGGACGCCGCCCCCGGTCGCCTCCATTGCGTCGAGGACATCGGCGGCGATGGCGGCCTCGCGGGTCCGGTCCTTCGGCAGCGGCCGCTCGCGCCAGCGCGTCTCGACCGGGAAGGCGCGGCCTTGGGCGGTGATCACGGGCGCGTCCATCAGCCAGGCGACGGGGCCCGCGTCGAGCGTCGCGGACATGGCGAGAAGGATCAGGTCCTCGCGGAGCGCGCTGCGCACCTCGAGCGCCAGCGCGAGGCCGAGGTCGGCGTTGAGCGAGCGTTCGTGGAATTCGTCGAAGATCACGGCGCCGATGCCGGAAAGTCCGGGGTCGGACTGTATCATCCGGGTCAGGATGCCCTCGGTCACCACCTCGATCCGGGTGTCGCGGCCGACCTTCGCCTCGCCCCGGATGCGATAGCCCACGGTGCGGCCCACGGGTTCGCGCAGGCTTTCGGCCATGCGCTCGGCCGCGGCGCGGGTGGCGAGGCGGCGGGGTTCGAGCATCACGATCCGGCCGGGGGCGAGGCCGGCCTGAAGGATGGCGAGCGGCACGCGGGTCGTCTTGCCGGCGCCCGGCGGGGCCTGCAGGACGGCACGGCCCTGCGCGCCGAGCGCGGCGAGGAGGTCGGGGAGCGCGTCGTCGATGGGCAGTCGGTCCGTCACGCCCGCGCTTATCGCCGATCGAGCGAGGCCGTGCCATAGAGCGTTTCGATCTCGACGCGCACGACCCCGTAGAGCCCGCCGTCCGCGGGCGCATAAACAAGCGTGAAGGGAAAGCGGGTCCGGCGGCGCAGGTCGGCTTCGGAGAAGCCTGAGACGCGGCGGTATTCGCCGGCGCAGAGGATGCGGTCGCCCTCGGCCCGCGCGCCCGACAGCGTGACGCGGCTCGCGCGGCGGCCGTCGAAGACGGCGAGGTCGAGCCGGCAGAGCCCATCGCGCGGTGCGTCGCGAAGGACGGCCCAGATCGCGGTCATCGGGTCGACGGTGCCGCCCTGCGTGGCCGGATCGACGTCGGTCGGCCGCGCCTCCTGCGGCGGGTCGTAGGACTTCACCTGCGGCACCCCGCGCAGGTACTCCATCACCGCGCGCGACACCCGCTCGCCCGTCTTCGCGTTCTCCTGGTAGCGGCTCGGCACGAATCTTCCGTCGGTCATCCGTCCCGTGGCGCGGGCCTCGTATCCGACTTCGGACACCATCCGGGCGAGGCCGGTGCTGACCGCCCGCACGGCGGCGGAATACTGCCGCCCGTCCTCGACGCCCGACAGGCTGAGCACGCCCGCCTTGAGGCCCCCGAGCCGGAGGTCGAAGGTCGCCGTCTGCGTCGTCTGCGCCCCCGCGGCGGCGGCCAAGAGCCACAGGAGCGTCGAGAGGAGAAGCCGGTGCATGGGTACAGCCCTTGTTGCGGTCGCGTCGGTCTGGACATTTACATCCGCGAGGGGGCAAGACAGCGACGGAGTAGGCAATATCAGATGACATTTGCGTCACGTCGCGACCGCGGGAGCCGGATGACCGCCCTCGACCTCAAGGACCGCATCCTCGCGCGCGACCGCCGCGCGCTCGCCCGGGCGATCACGCTGGTCGAGAGCGGTCGCGCGGACCACCGGGCCGAGGCGCTGGCGCTTCTCGACGCGCTGGCCGGCGCGGGGCGGCAGAGCCTGCGGATCGGGCTGTCGGGGACGCCGGGCGTGGGCAAGTCCACATTCATCGAGGCCATGGGCATGATGCTGGTCGACCGGGGCCTGACGGTCGCCGTCCTTGCCATCGATCCGTCCTCGGCGCGGTCGGGGGGCTCGATCCTCGGCGACAAGACGCGGATGGACCGGCTCGCGCGCGAAGAGGCGGCCTTCATCCGCCCCTCGCCCAGCCAGACCGCGCTCGGCGGGGTCGCCCGGCGGACGCGCGAGGCGGTGGCGCTGTGCGAGGCGGCGGGCTTCGACGTGGTGATCGTCGAGACGGTGGGCGTCGGCCAGTCCGAGACGATGGCGGCGGGGATGTCGGACCTGTTCGTGCTGCTGATGGCGCCGGCGGGGGGCGACGAGTTGCAGGGCGTCAAGCGCGGGATCATGGAGATCGCGGACCTCATCCTCGTCAACAAGGCCGACGGCGACCTGAAACCCGCGGCGACGCGGACGGCGGCGGACTATGCCGGGGCGCTACGGCTCCTGCGCAAGCGGGCCGAGGACCCGCCGGGCTACCCCAAGGCGATGCTCGTCTCGGCCGTCGAGGGCACGGGCCTTGCCGAAGCCTGGGACGCGATGCAGGGCCTCGCCAGATGGCGGAAGGCCGAGGGGCACTGGGCGGCGCGGCGGGCCGCGCAGGGACGGCGCTGGTTCGAGGAAGACGTCCGCACCGGCGCGCTCGCGCGGCTTCTCGGCGATGCGGCGCTGAAGGAGCGGATGGCGCGGCTCGGGGCCGAGGTCGAGTCGGGCGCGCGGACGCCCGGGGGCGCGGCGGCCGAGGTGCTGGCCGCGCTCGGGGGAGGTGGGAATGCTTGACGAGGTGAAGGCCCGGGGGCTCGTGCTGCTCGGCTGCGGCAAGATGGGGTCGGCCATGCTCGAGGGCTGGCTCGCGCAGGGCCTGCCCGCCGAGGCGGTCTGGGTGCTCGACCCGCATCCCTCGGACTGGCTGCGGGGCGTGGCGGGGCTGCATCTGAACGAGGATCCGCCCGGGACCGCCGCCATCGCGCTCATCGCGGTCAAGCCGCAGATGATGGAGACGGCGCTGCCGCGCCTCACGCCCATGGGGGGCGGCGGGACGCTGTTCCTGTCGGTGGCGGCCGGGACGCCGATCCGGTTCTACGAGGACGTGCTCGGGCCCGGGACGCCGGTCATCCGGGCGATGCCCAACACGCCCGCGGCCATCGGCAAGGGGATCACGGCGCTGATCGGCAACTCCGCCTCGACGGAAGCACAGATGGAGCTGGCCGAGGCGCTCCTTTCCGCTGTCGGCCAGACCGTCCGGCTTGACGACGAGGCCGAGATCGACGCGGTGACGGGGGTGTCGGGGTCGGGTCCGGCCTACGTCTTCCACCTGATCGAGGCGCTGGCCGCGGCGGGCGAGGCCGAGGGGCTGCCGCCGGCGCTGGCCATGAAGCTTGCCACCGCCACCGTTGCGGGGGCCGGCGCGCTGGCCGAGGCCTCGGGCGAGACGCCCGCGCAACTTCGCCGCAACGTCACGAGCCCCAACGGGACGACGCAGGCGGGGCTCGAGGTGCTGATGGACGAACGGGAGGGACTGATGGAGCTGATGCGGCGCACGGTGGCGGCGGCCACGGCCCGAAGCCGGGAGCTCGGGCGATGACGATCACCCATGACGATTTCGACAAGGTCGACATCCGCGTGGGCCGCATCCTGCGCGCCGAACCCTTCCCCGAGGCCCGCAAGCCCGCGATCAAGCTCTGGATCGACTTCGGGCCCGGGATCGGCGAGCGCCGGTCCTCGGCCCAGATCACGGTCCACTACGCGCCCGAGGATCTCGTGGGACGGCTCGTGATGGGGGTCGTGAACTTCCCGGCCCGCCAGATCGCTCCCTTCATGTCCGAGGTTCTGGTGCTCGGGTTTTCGGATGCGGACGGGGCCATCGTGCTGGCCCGTCCCGACAAGGATGTACCGATCGGCGGGAGACTGCACTGAATGACCAAGCTTCTGATGACGCGCACGCTGCCCGAGACCGTGATGCAGGCCGCGCGCGAGCGCTTCGACCTCGAAGTGCGGCGCGAGACCAAGCCGCTCAGCATCAGCGAGACGCGCGCCGCGCTCTGGATCTATGACGCGATCATTCCCACGCTGGGCGATGCCTTCCCGGCCGAAGTCTTCGCCGAGACGCCCCGGACGAAGATTCTCGCGAACTTCGGCGTGGGGTACAACCACATCGATGCGGGCGCTGCCCGCGCCGTGGGCGTCGAGGTGACGAACACGCCGGGCGCCGTGACCGACGCCACGGCGGATGTGGCGA
>DAINOF010000092.1:0-11599 GCA_036735505.1 Paracoccaceae bacterium | reverse complement strand
GCGACCGGCGCGCCCTCTTCCACGATGCGGCCGTCCTTCATCACGAGGATGCGGTCGGCCAGCGCCATCGCCTCGGCCTGGTCATGGGTGACGTAGATCGCGGTGATCCCGAGACGTCGCTGTAGAGTCTTGAGGTCGTCGCGCAACTGGTCGCGCAGCTTGGCGTCGAGGTTCGACAGCGGCTCGTCGAACAGGAGTACGTCGGGTTCGATCACCACAGCCCGCGCGAGCGCGACGCGCTGCTGCTGGCCGCCGCTCAGCGCCCGCGGGTAGCGGTCCGCCAGCGTGCCGAGGTCGACAAGGTCGAGCGCGGCGGCGACCCGCGCCTCGGCCGCGGCCCGGGGCACGCCGCGCATCCGAAGGCCGAAGCCCACATTGGCGGCGACCGTCATGTGCGGAAACAGCGCGTAGGACTGGAACACGAGGCCGATGTTGCGCCGTTCGGGCGGCAGCGTGTGGATCTCGCGGTCATCAACCCTGATCCTGCCGCGGTCGGGCGCGGTGATGCCCGCGATGATCCGCATCAGCGTGGTCTTGCCGCAGCCGGATGGCCCCAGCAGGGTCACGAACTCGCCGTCACCCACATGAAGCGACAGCTCGTGCAGGGCAACGGTGTCGCCGAAGGACTTGGCGACACCGTCGATGAGAAGCCTGCTCATGAACCGGGCCCCGGCGCCGGGGGCGCGTGGGACCCGGTCAGCGTCGTCGCGATCATTCCTGCAGGATGTCCGCGACGAAACGGTCGGTGGCGGCGGAACTGACCACACCGGCGATGCGCGCCCGGCTCCGCTCGTTGAAGATCGCCGTCGGGATCAGCCGGTCGGCCATGTCCGTGTCGATGGCAGCCGAGAGGTCAAGCGTGGTCCGCGCGGAGCGCGAGCCGTTGAGGCCGACCTTGATCACCTGCGCTTCGTCCGACAAGAGGAAGTTGACGAACAGCAGCGCCGCCGCGACGTTGTCGGTGCCCGAGGGGATCATGAGACCGTCGCCGTCGCCGACCTGGCCGGTCTCCAGCAGCGTGGTGCGCACGCTCGGCGGCAAGAGCCCGCGGCCGATGAAGTCGAAGGTCTGGTCTTCCCACACCGTGCCGATGCTGGCCACGCCGTTGGCGATCAGGTTCAGCGTGTCGGTGTTGCCGTTGGTGATCTCGACGAACTCTTCCAGCTCGGCGAAATAGGCCATCACCGGGTCGAGACAGTCGCCTGCGGCCCATTCGACCGCCTGCTCCGGCGTGAGCGAGAAGTCCTTCGCCTGCGCGACGCAGTCGTCCGAGGCGAGCGCGAGGATCGCGCTTTCAAGAAACCCGCCGCCCGAGCCGCCACCGGCGGCCGAGGTCATGGCGAAGCGGCCGGGGTTGGCGCGCGCCCAGTCGAGAATGGCCTCGAAGGTCTGCGGCACGTCCTCGGCGGCGAGGCTGCGGGTGTCGAAGCCGATGGCGGTCTGGTTGCGGTGGAACGGCACCACGACGCCGCCGTGGAAGTAGCCGCGCGACACGGTCGCCGGTTCCTCGGCCAGATCGGGCGCAGCGGGGAGCATGGTGTGCAAGGGCAGGTTGGCGATGACGCCCGACTCGTTGGCAAGCCGGACCTGGCCGTTTGGCATGAAGAACACGTCGGCGGGCGAAGCGCGTCCGGCCTCGTGGGCGGCGATCAGCTGCTGCACGCCCGCGTTGCCGTCGATGGAAATGTGGTTGACGGTGATGCCGGGATAGATCGCGTTGAACGCCGGGATCAGGTTGTCCACGAACAGGGGCCCGAAGGATTCCGTGAAGTCGTAGAACACGATCTCGGTGCCGTCGGCGACCGGCAGGAGCGTGGACTCAAAGGTCTCGGGCGTCAGCGTCGTCAGGTCGACCGGGCTGTCGACGTTGAACCTTTCGGCGCCGACGGGCTGCTGGGCGGTCACACTGCCTGCGGCAAGCGCGGCCACGACAGCGGTGGTGGAAAGGAAGCGAGAGGAGATCGACACGTGAGAAGTCCTTCCAGGTGCAACTGAGCGTTTGCTCTTCGCAGAGCCGACCCGAGTGCGGGGGCAATCGTGCCAACCCCGTCGTGTGACGGAAGATGCAGCCGCGATCGAGCAGCCGTATCGACGGCAGGTTGCGCCGCGCCGATAGCAGTTTTGCGACCGCGCAGACAAAGTTTTATGATGTTGCGGTGTCGGATTTGCTTCACCTGGCGGCTAAGGGCTGTTGCCCACCGAAACAGATGCCCGAGCCAACCCGGGTCCTGGCCGGGATGCTTGTCGCTCGGTGAATGACTGGGCGGCGAGATGCTGACCGCGAAGCGAGCGTTGCGCCGCGGCTCAGAACCTCCGAAAACTCGTGAAGCTAAGGCCACCGATAGCTCAATCGCCTGCACACCGATGAGGTCGTTGGCTCATCTCCCGCGACCAGTTGATGGCGTTGCCCGTCTGCGCGCACCGCATGTCGGACGTCACCTTTGGCAGACCGTCGAAGGCGATACGGAACGCGTCGCCGTCGCTCAGGACGACCCGCTCTGGAAGGAGGACTTCGTCGGCCTCGCCGCCCGCGGGCACCGGTTCGCGCGCATCCCCCTGATTGAGGCCGTGCCGGCTCTGCCGCATGTCCTCGTCTCCAGGCAGGGCGCAGTCCGGGGCAATCTCGACGCCGGTCCGGCGGCGACCGGCCGCAGCCGCCGCGTGGCCGTGCCGGTTCCCACCCACGATGCGGCGGCGCGGTTCGCGGCGCAATCGGGACTCATGGTCTTCTGCGGCCGACGGCCGGCCCGGCGCTGCGACCTGGTCACGTTCGAGCCGCCCGGCGCGGTGCCGGGCTTCGACTTGAAGCTCTTGTGGAGCAGCCGCGACGACGGCGCACCGGCATCGGCCTGGCTGCGCGAGCGGACGCCCGACCTCGCCACGCGAGCGCCGCCACGGAGCGCGAGCCGGGCGGCCGACATTGCACCCTCCTCATCCTGCGCCGTATTCCTTCCAAGACAAGAAATGACTTCCTCCGGCGCCCTAAGGGCGAAAGGGCGCTGCCGCCGCCCCCCGCCGAGAGGACGACGCGAGGTTCGCGATCGCGCTGGTGCGGTCGGGCTCGGGCTCGGGCTCCGCCACCGGGACCACGGCGGACCAATGTCCCTCCGGCGCGTCCTAAGGCCCTTCGAGCCTTGCGCGCGATCTGCGCCGTCCGGTCTCAGGCCCGGTCCTGCCGCCTCGTCCGCCGGACGACCGCGAGCGCCCCGGGGCCCGCGGGCATCAGCGGCAATTCGACCGGGAGCGGGATCATGCCGACACGCAACGGAGCAAGCCTCGTAACCGTCAGCTTCCCTTCGTCGGTGAAGAACCTGTCGGTGAAGGGCAGGAGCCGGGCAGCCAGGACCTCGACCAGACGTCGGCGGCCACGGCGCTCGCGGCCGGGCCGGCGAGCCTCGCCATGCGTCTGGTCCCCCGCAATCGGCGCGGCGACACCCAGGTGCGCTCAGGACGCCCCTCGGACGGACGGCGGGGGCCGGCTCTTCACCTCCCGCACGCGAGGGCAGTCTTCGGGGGCTGATCGGACTGCGAAGACCGCGCGCCAACGGGCAAGCCCGTGCCTTGCGGGAGACAACCGCAGGAAGCGGCGTGTCGCTCCGGCCGGCATCGGGCCGATACCCGGCCGGCTGATGACCGGATCGGCGCTTCAACGCCGGCACCCGGAACCGCGAATGCGCCTCAGGGTTGCGTCCCCTTGACTCGAATCGACGCCCCCTTGAACATCACGTCTGAGTGGATGTGCTGGCACTCTTGTCCGATTTCCGACGGCTCGAAACGCTGTTAATCGGTTTCTAGCTTTTTGTGTTGCTCTAAAGGAAGCGTAGGCCCGATTTTCCAAAGCCAGGACAGTGTCTTGGCCAGTGCGTTGTGTTGAATTGCCGATGACGTCAGGACCTCGCCAACAGCCGGAAAATTCCGGATACCCGTGCTTTCGCTTTCTCGTTCCGGAATAGCCGCTTTCAATTGGAGGGAGCCATTGCAATGGCCGTTTCCGTTTCCTACCCCGGGGTCTATATCCAGGAGGTCCCGAGCGGATCGAGAGCGATCGCAGGCGTGCCGACGTCCATCGCGGCCTTCGTCGGCTACACGGCGCGCGGCCCCGTCGACGAAGCCAGGCAGATCTTTAGCTTCGCGGATTTCGAGCGGACCTTCGGCGGCCTGAACGTCGACGCGGACCTGACCTATGCGGTCAACCACTTCTTCCTGAACGGCGGCGGGACGGCCTGGATCGTCCGGGTGGCCGAGAACGCGCAGGCGGCGTCGGTCAACCTTGAGGCCGTGGGCGGCGCGGTGACGCTGACGGCCGAGGCCTCGAGCGAGGGGGCCTGGGGCAACAGCCTGATCCTGTCGGTCGACTACGCGACCGCCGACCCGATCAACACCTTCAACCTCACCGCGACCGAGCTTGGGGAACGCAACGGGCGCCTCGTGGCGCTGCGGACCGAGACGCACCGCAACTTGTCGATGAACGACCACGCGCCGACCTACGCGGTCGCTGCGGTGAACGCGGCGTCCGACCTCATCACCCTGACCGACGCCGGGCTGCCCGGCACGATCAACGCGACCTCGACCGGGGCCTTCGCGCTGGACGATGCCGCCGTGCAGGCGCTGACGACCGATACGCGGCGGCTGAACGTCTCGGTCGATGGCGGTCCCTCGACCGAGATCCGGCTGTTCGACGCGGTGAACGACCTCGCCACGGTCGGGGCCCTGGCCACCCGGCTTCAGGATCGGATCAATGCCATCGGCGGCATCACCCCGGTCGCGGTGTCCAGCACCGCGGGCGTGCTGACCGTGACCTCGGGCACGGCGGGGCGACGCTCGTCGGTCGTGATCCGGAACGCGGCGACGCAGAACGCCGCGGCCGTGCTCGGGTTCGGCACGGTCAACGGCGGGCGCGAGATCGCCGGCGCGCGCGGGACGCGGCCCGTGGCGAGCGGCACGACGGGCGACCGGATCCCGGACCTCTCGACGGTAGTGATCGCGCTCGACGCGCCGGTCACGGTCAATCTCGTGAACCTCGACGCCGCCGGCGCGGTCTCGGGACCCGTCATCGGGACGCAGACGGTGGCGCTGAACCCGGTCCCCGCGACGCTGGGCGAGGCGCGCGCCCAGATCCAGGCCGGACTCGCGGCGAGCCTCGAGCCGGCCTTCGCCGGCGCGCGGGTCGAGGTGGTGGACAGTACGCTGGTCGTCGTCCCCGGCCAGACGGCGGTGCCCGGCCAGGCGTTCAGCTTCGCGGGCGCCGGCGCTATCGCGCTGGGCCTGACCGGCGGCGCGGCGGCACCCGACAACACCTTCGTTCGGAACCTCGCCGCCTATCAGCCCGGCATCGGGCTGTCGGCCGGCGCGCAGCAGGCCGGGACCGGCGGCAGCGACGGCACCCCGCCGGCAGCCGACGGCACCTTCATCGGCAACCGCGCCGACAAGACGGGGATGTTCGCGCTCGAGACCGCCGACATCTTCAACATCCTCCTGTTCCCCGGCGTCGTCTCGATCCCCGTGCTCGCGGCGGGCGTCGCCTATGCCGAAGAGCGGCGGTCGATGATCATCGTCGACATCGACCCCAACGTCGACACGCTCGACGAGGCGCGCGACTGGGTCAACGACGGCGCCAACACCTCGCTCAAGTCCAACAACGCGGTCGCCTACTTCCCGCGCATCCGGCTGTCGGACCCGATGCAGAACGGGCGGCTGCGGTCGTTCCCCAACTCGGGCCTGATGGCCGGCCTCTGGGCGCGCACCGACGGCACCCGCGGCATCTGGAAGGCGCCGGCCGGGATCGAGGCGGGACTGAGGGGCGTGCAGGCGCTCGACTACGTGCTCAGCGATCCCGAGAACGGCGTGCTGAACCCGCTCGGGCTCAACTGCATCCGGACCTTCCCGGTCTACGGAACCGTCAGCTGGGGGGCGCGAACCCTCGTCGGCGCCGACGCGCGGGCGAGCGAGTGGAAATACGTCCCCGTCCGGCGCATCGCGCTGTTCATCGAGGAGAGCCTCTATCGCGGCACCCAGTTCGCCGTCTTCGAGCCGAACGACGAGCCGCTCTGGGCGCAGATCCGTCTGGCGGTCGGCTCGTTCATGCAGAACCTGTTCCGGCAGGGCGCGTTGCAGGGCGCGACCCCGCGCGAGGCGTTCTTCGTCAAGTGCGACCGCTCGACGACGACGCAGGCCGACATCGACCTTGGGATCGTCAACATCCACGTCGGCTTCGCACCGCTCAAGCCCGCCGAGTTCGTGATCATTTCGATCCAGCAGATCGCCGGACAGGGCCAGACATAGCGTGAGGAGCGGGACCCATGGCTGAATTCAGCGTCAACACGCAGCGGTTCGACCCCTACAAGAACTTCAAGTTCAGGGTCCGCTGGGACGGCCGCTTCGTGGCCGGGATATCGAAGGTGGGCGCGCTCAAGCGCACGACGGAAGTGGTCGAGCATCGGGTCGGCGGCGATCCCTCGACGAGCCGCAAGTCGCCCGGCCGGTCGAAGTTCGAGGCGATCACGCTGGAACGCGGCGTGACCCACGATCCCGAGTTCGAGACCTGGGCCAACAAGGTCTGGTCGTTCGGCGCGGGGCTCGGCGCCGAAACCTCGCTGCGGGATTTCCGCAAGGACATCATCATCGAGATGTACAACGAGGCCGGCCAGCTTGCGATCGCCTACAAGGTGTTCCGCTGCTGGGTGTCCGAGTATCAGGCCATGCCCGAACTGGACGCCAACGCGAACGCCGTCTCGATCCAGACGCTGAAGCTGGAGAACGAGGGATGGGAGCGCGACCTCGACGTGCAGGAACCGGCCGAACCGACGCTCTGACGCCGCCCCCCGGGAGGGGCGGGGATATCCGAAGCGCGCGAGCGAGGGTTGGCATGCCGTTGCGAATGACACCATCGAACGTTCTCGCGGCCTGGGAAGCCGGCGCCGCGCGGCGGCCGCTCGACCGGGCGCTCGCGGTCCTCTGGGCGGCGGGGGAAGGCGGCGAGGATCCCGCGGAACTTCCGCTGGCCGAGCGCGACCGGCGCCTCCTTGCGGTGCGGGCCGAGACCTTCGGCACCGAGATGGAGGCGCGCGCGACCTGTCCCGGCTGCGGGGCCGAGCTCGAGCTGACGCTGGATGCCCGGCGTCTTGCCGGGTCGCTCGCGCCGGACGACGGCGGCCCCTGTCGCCCGCTGACCAGCCGCGACCTGGCCGCCGCCGTGGCCGCGGAGGATGCGGCGGCGACGCTGCGGGCACGGATCGCGGGTCCCGACCTCGATCCCGACGCGGCCGCCGCCGCCGACCGGGCCATCGCGGACGCCGCGGCGCGGGCCGAACTCGCGACGCGCCTGACCTGCGCGGACTGCGCCGCTGAATGGACCGAGACGCTGGACGTGCCGGCCTTCGTCTGGGCCGAGGTCGAGGCGGCGGCAGTCGGGATCCTGTCCGACGTGGCGGATCTCGCCGCCGCCTACGGCTGGGCCGAGCGCGACATCCTCGCGATGAGCCCCGCCCGCCGCCTGGCCTACCTCGCCCGGTCGAGGATGCCATGAGCGGCGTCCTGGCACGTCTGGTCGGACGGGCGACGGGCACGGCGCCGGCGGGCCTTCGCCCGCGGGTGCCGTCGTTCTACGAGCGCGGCACGGGCGACGGCGGCTTCGTCGAAACCCCGGCCGGGGCCGCCGCCACGCCGCCGCTCGAGGCCCCCGGTGCGCCCCCGCTGCCCTGGGCGCACTTGCGCCCGCAGGCACCCGAGCCGCACCTTGCGCGCGTGGCGCCGTCGCCTCCGGCGGCCGGCCCGATGCCGCTTTCGCGCACCGGCGCGAGGCCGCGCCTGCCGGAGACGCCCCCGCAGGCTCCCGCCGGACCCGACGCGGCACCAGCCGCGCCGCCGCCGCCGCCCCTGATGGCGGCCGCGCCGTTACCGGGCGCCACGGTCCCGCCGTTGCCTCCGCCCGCTGCGCGTCGGCAGGATCCCCCAGGCGACCGCGACACGCCCGCCGCGCCCTCCCTGCCAGAGCCGCTCTTGCCGGCCGAACCGGCCGAGCGCGTGCGCGACCGCGTGGCCGAGCGACTGGCGGGCAGGGGGACCGAGGTGCCGGCCGCTCCGCCCGAAGCGGCTGCGCCCGCCGAACCCGAGATATCGATCCACATCGGCCGGCTCGACATCCGCGCCGAGGCGCCCAGGCCCGCGCCGCCCCGCCCGGCGCCCCCCGCCCGCAGCCTGCCGAGCCTGTCGGACTACCTGCGCGGGGGCCGCACGTGAGCAACGTCCTCGCCATTGCCGCGGTCACCCGGCTGCTGAAGGACCTCATCAACGACACGATGATCCAGGGCGACGTCTCGACGGCTCTTGGTGCCGACTTCTCGGTCACCGCCCTGCCCCCGGACCGGGTGGTCAGCGACAATGGCGACCAGGCCACCCAGCTCAACCTGTTCCTCTACCGCGTGTCCCCGAACGCGGCGCTCCGCAACGACGACCTGCCCACGCGGACCTCCGACGGGGCGCTCAGGCGCCGCCCCCGGCTGGCGCTCGACCTGCACTACATCCTGACGGCGGTCTCAAGCGAGGAGCTCCATGCCGAGATCCTGCTCGGCTACGCGATGCAGCTCTTCCACGAACAGCCGATCCTCGCGCGCGAAACGATCCGCGCGGCCTTGCAGGCGGCCGTCTTCGACCAGATCCTGCCGCAGGACTTCGACCCGATCCGGGCCTCGGAACTGGCCGACCAGATCGAGCTTCTCAGGATCACCCCGCGCACCCTGTCGATGGACGACATGTCCAAGCTCTGGACGGCGTTCCAGGCCTCCTACCGCACGACCGTCGCCTATGACGTGAGCCTGGTCCTGATCGAGCGCGAGCTGCCGGTCCGGTCGGCGCTGCCGGTCCTGTCGCGGGGCGGGTTGACCGATCCGGCAACGGGGCGCGACCCCGGGGTGACCCTGAGGCCGGGCCTCCTCGGCCCCGCGCCGGTGGTCACCTCGGTCGCGAGCGGGGACGGGCACCCGGTGATGCGGCTCGGCGGGACCGTCGAGATCGGCGGCTTCCAGCTCGACGGCGGCGCGGGCGCCGAGGTCACCGTCCGCTTCACCGAGCCGGGCTCGGGAACCGTCCTCGCCATGGCGCCGCAATCGCCCGCCGCGCCGAACCGGCTGGTCCTGCGCCTTCCGGGCAGCGCGCCGCTGCCGGTCGGAAGCCCGGGCGCCGGGACCGCCACGGACCCCGCAAGCTGGCGTGTCGGACCTTATTTCGTGGATGTCTCGGTCATGAAACCCGACGGACGGCAGTCGGTATCGAACGCCCTGCCGCTGGCGCTCGCGCCGGCCTCGACCCCCTCGGCGGTTGCGGCGCCTCCGGGCGTCGACATCACCATGACCTGCGCGCCGCCGGTCCGGCCCGGCCAGAGCCTTGCCATCCTCGCCGGCCAGGCGATGGAGGTGCTGAGCTCGCCCGGCGCCCCGGCGACGCAGGCGACCGCAAGGTTCGAGGGGCTCGCCTCCGGGGCGCGGGTGCCGGTCCGGCTGAGGGTGGACGGGATCGACAGCCCGGTCATCGACCTCGCCACCACGCCGCCCAGCCTGATCACGGTGGCGATCCCATGATCGCGGACCTGCGACAGACCCCCGAGATCCGCGCCGCGATCCTGCGGCAGGGCATCGACGCGGCCTTCGACTGCCTCGCGTCCCGGCTCGAGGCGCTGGCGGCCGGCGCAGAGCCCGGGCCGTTCGTGCCGCCCGAGGGCTCGGCGCTGGTGGCGCTCGGGCGCATCTTCGGGCTGGGGCCGGGCGAACAGGAACTCTTGGCACTGGCCGCCGGCCAGGAGCTGTCGCCCCGGATCTGCGCAGCGCTCGCGAGGCTGACATCGGCGGGCGCCATCGACGCCGAGTTCTGCGCCCGCCTCCTCGGTCCCGGGGCCTGGGACATGCTCTGCCCCGGCGCGGCCCTCCGGCGCTGGCGCCTCGTAGAGCTTGCCGGCGCCGGGCCGCTGCGCCAGCGGCCGATCCGCATCGACGAACGCATCCTGCACCATCTCCTCGGCACCACCTATGTCGATGCCCGTCTCGCGGGACTCGTCCGGCCCGTCGCAGGCGCCGGTCCCGCCCCCGGACCCATCCTCGACCTCGCCGGGCGGATCGAGGCGGCCTGGACGGCGACCGACCGCCCGCCCGTCCTGATGATCGGCGGACGCGACCGCGCGGGCAAGCGCGAGGCGGCGGCGGCGGCCATGAGCGGGCTCGGCGAACTTCTCTTCGCCCTTCGCACCGCCGACCTGCCCGCCGACTGGGCGCAGCGCGAGGCGCTGGCGGTGCTTCTGGAGCGGGACCTCGCGCTTGCGGGGGGCGCCGTTCTCATCGAGGCCGAGGACGGGCAGGCGCGCGAGGCCGCCCGCATCGCCGACATGATCGGCGCGCCGACCATCCTGTCGGCGGCCGACCCCGAGCCGCCCGACCGCATGCCCCGGCTGCGCCTCGACCTCGACCCGCCCGGCGCGCCCGAGCGCCACGACATCTGGCGGCGCACGCTGGGTCGCGGCGCGGGCGCCATCGGCCGCGATCTCGACCGTCTGGCGGCGCAGTTCTCGCTTGACCCGGCCGGGATCGCCGCCGCCGCCGCCGAGGCGCAGGACCCGTCCGACGCGCCGCACCTTCTGGGCGCGCGGCTCTGGGACGCGGCCCGCCGCCAGGGGCGCCGGGCGCTCGACGGGCTGGCCGAGCGCCTGGAAAGCCGCGCCACCTGGGCCGACCTCGTCCTTCCGGCCGAACAGCTCGACATCCTGCGCGACCTCGCGGGACAGCTCCGCGAGCAATGGACCGTGAACCAGGAGTGGGGATGGGAGGCGCGCGGCGCCCGGGGTCTCGGGGCCTCGGCGCTTTTTGCCGGCCCGTCGGGCACCGGAAAGACGCTGGCGGCCGAGGTGATCGCGGGGGAACTGGCGCTCGACCTCTACCGCATCGACCTGAGCCAGGTGGTCAGCAAGTACATCGGCGAGACCGAGAAGAACCTCTCGCGCATTTTCGACGCGGCCGAGCAGGGCGGCGCGATCCTGCTCTTCGACGAGGCCGACGCGCTTTTCGGCAAGCGCAGCGAGGTCAAGGACAGCCACGACCGCTACGCCAACGTCGAGGTCAGCTACCTCCTGCAGCGGATGGAGGCCCATCGCGGGCTCGCCATCCTGACGACGAACCAGAAGGCGGCGCTCGACCAGGCCTTCCTGCGGCGGCTGCGCTACGTGCTGACCTTCCCCTTCCCCGACGCCGAGGCGCGCGCAGAGATCTGGCGGCGGGTCTTCCCGGCGGACACGCCCTGCGACGGGCTCGACGCCGCGGCGCTCGGAGGGCTGAATGTGGCGGGCGGGTCGATCCGGTCGATCGCGCTGAACGCGGCCTACCTCGCCGCCGCCGACGGCGGCGCGGTCAAGATGGGCCACGTGCTGCGCGCGGCGCGGCGCGAGTACTCCAAGCTCGACAAACCCTTCACCGCGGCCGAGACGAGGGCGTTCCGATGACCAGGGTGCGCGTCACGATCGACCGGATCGTCGCCGACACGCCGGGCCTCGACCGCGCCGCGCTGGAACGCGCGATCCGCGTCGAGGTGACGCGGACGCTGGCGGCCGGCGGCACGGCGG
>DAINOF010000091.1:0-11643 GCA_036735505.1 Paracoccaceae bacterium | reverse complement strand
CACGCGGCCGAGCAGGACCGGCCCGACGTCCTGAGGCAGCGCCAGACCTGGTTCGAGGCCCAGCTCGATCTCGATCCGGAACGCCTCGTCTTCGTGGACGAGACCTCTACGAGCACGAAGATGGCCCGCACCCACGGCCGTTGCCCGAGGGGACAGCGGCTGCGCATGGCCCTTCCTCACGGACACTGGAAGACCACGACGCTGGTCGTCGCGCTGTCGGTGAACGGCGTCGTGGCGTCCATGGTCGTGGACCGCGCCATCAACCGTATCTGGTTCGAGGCCTATGTCGAACAGGTTCTGGCGCCCGCGCTGGTGCCCGGCCAGATCGTCGTGATGGACAACCTCGGGAGTCACAAGGGGCCGCGGGTCCGCGAACTGATCGAGGCCGCGGGCGCCGAGCTGCGCTTCCTCCCGCCCTACAGCCCCGACTTCAGCCCGGCCGAGCCCGCCATCTCGCAAATCAAGGCGCATCTCAGGAAGGCGGCCGAACGCACCATCGGCGGCCTCTGGGATCGCATCGGAGAGGCCCTGAACCGCGTCACGCCAGACCACGCCGGAAACTACTTCGAGGCCTGCGGATATGAACCAGCCTGAGCGAATCACGCTCTAGCGCCGATCGGGATCGACCGGTCGAGAACGGAACGCCCATCGGCGATTGCGTGCATGTCTGCGCCTGCGGGCGCGCCGGATGCCCTTGCCGCCGCTTCGTGGCGCGCCACACGTGGAGCGTTGGCGCCACGCGCGTGCCGCCGCCGGTCCTGCTGTCGTCCCCTCGCGGGAGCCCCTTCCCGACTGAGCCTCGGCAGCGGACGCATGGCATCATTGACTTCATCGATATGTCATATTGGCTAAGCCAGTCGGCTCCGGCGTCATCAATCCTTCGCAAGGATTGAGTAGTAAGCATCATCCTGCGGGAGACGCTCGGGATGATCGAGCCGCTTACTGGAACATGAGGGTCCTGTGGCCGCGACTGATCACATGGTAGCAGCGCGCCAGGATCCGGGCGAAACGCGGTGAGGCAAAAGCTCATCCGCAATGCGATCTCGTGGAGCATGGTCGCGCCTGCGCTCGCGCTTCTCCTGATCTTTGTTATCAGCCCTGTGGTGATGGTTTTCGCCTTCTCATTCACCGACTACCGGCTTGGCGCCTCGACCATCAATTTCATCAGCATCAGCAACTACGCTGATCTCGCCGGAGACCCAACCTTCCGCCGTTCGATGTGGAACACGTTCTTCTACGTCACAATGGTCGTGCCGGCCTCCGTCCTGATCGGCCTCGTCGTCGCCCTCCTCATCAACTCGCTGTCGCTAATGCAGGGAATCTACCGCTCTCTCTACTTTCTTCCAGTGATGGCGACGATGATTGCTATGGTAATCGTCTGGGAGTTCCTGCTTCATCCACGCTTTGGGTTCTTTAACCTTCTTCTGATGGAAGCGGGCATGGAGCGGGTCAATTGGCTAACCAGTCCGGATACGGCGCTTCTTTCAGTTGGTGTAATCGGAATCTGGCAGCTTTTTCCCTTCAACATGGTCCTTATCCTTGCTGGCCTCTCCTCCGTCCCAAAGGATCTCACCGACGCCGCCCGCATCGACGGTGCCGACGGGCCCCTGACGCATTTCCTTCTCGTGACGCTGCCGGCCCTCTCGCCCATGCTGGTGTTCGTGATGGTCATCGCGACGATCCGCTCGTTCCAGGTCTTCGATCTCATCCATCTCCTGACCAAGGGCGGGCCGAACAAGAGTACGGAGGTCATCGTACACACGATGTACGTGGAGGGCTTCCAGTTCTTTAGAACTGGCTACAGCGCGGCAATGACCGTTTGCTTTCTGGTGATCATTGCGGCACTCACTTTGTTGAAATTCTGGCTACTCGACCGACGAGCCTACTACGAAGGAGGCCGTTAAGCGATGCGGCGTACCCGTTTGCTTACGGAGATGATCAGGCACGGTGTACTCGCGGCCGGCCTCATCCTCGTCGTCCTGCCGTTCGCCTGGATGGTCCTCAGCGCCGCGAAGCCGCCCGAGGAGATATTTACTGCGTCCCTGTCCATCTGGCCGACGCGGCTTCATCTGTGGGAGAACATTGAGATTGCTTTTTCCAAGGCGCCGATCGGGAGGTTCCTGCTGAACGGTGTAATCGTCACGCTGGCGATCCTTTCCGCGCAGCTTTGCGTCGTCATCCCATGCGCATACGCGCTCGCATGCACTGAGTTTCGGGGCCGACGGCTCCTTCTCAACGTCGTAATCGCCTGCATCCTCGTGCCGCCCTTCGCCATCGTCATGCCGGTTTTCCTCCTGTTCCATCATCTCGGGCTGCTCAACACCTATCTCAGCCTCATCCTGCCTTTCGTGGCGTCGAGTTTTGGCATCTTCCTCCTCTACCAAAGCTTCCGCACCATCCCGCCCGAGCTGCTCGACGCGGCTCGCATCGATGGGCTTTCGGAACCTTCGATCGCCCTCACCATCGCCACCCCGCACGCGGCGTCCGCAATCACCGCGTTTGCTGTGTTCTCGATAATCTCCCACTGGAACGACTACTTCTGGCCGCTGATCATGCTGAATGACGAGGCCTACTTCACCCCGGCGCTCGGCGTCGCGCGCTTCCGCAATGATGAGGCTGGAACCAATTTCGGCCCGCTGATGGCGGTGGCCTCCATCGTCGTCGCACCGCTCGTCGTCGCCTTCTTCCTTGCGCAGCGACGGTTCATCGACGGGATAACCTTCAGCGGGATCCGATGAGCCTCCACGCAAGGAGCCGAGCGTGATCGAGATTGCAAACGTGTCCCACTCCTTCGGCATGTCACGAATCCTGCGTGACGTCTGCCTCAACGTGAGCGCGGGAGAGTTCCTGTCGCTGGTGGGCCCGTCCGGGTGCGGGAAGTCGACGCTCCTGCGGATCGTCGCGGGCCTCCTGACGCAGTCCAAGGGGGACGTCTCGATCGCAGGACGGCTGGTCAACGACCTCTCGCCGCGGGACCGCGATGTCGCGATGGTGTTCCAGAACTACGCGCTCTACCCGCAGCTCTCGGTTCGCCAGAACATCGCCTTGCCGCTGCGCATGCGGCGCCTCCGCGCGTTCCAGCGGCTCCCCCTCCTCGGGTGGTGCCATCCTGCGACGCGGAGGCTGCTGGACGGGATCGATGCCGACGTGCACCACGTCGCCGGGCTCCTCTCCATCGAAAGCCTGCTCGACCGCCGGCCGGGGCAACTGTCCGGCGGCCAGCGGCAGAGGGTTGCGCTCGGTCGCGCGCTGGTGCGCCGGCCGAAGGCGTTCCTGATGGACGAGCCGCTGTCCAACCTCGATGCCGAGCTTCGCGTTCACATGCGCAGCGAGATCGCCCAGCTCCAGAGGCAGCTCGCGACCACGGTCATCTATGTCACGCACGACCAGGTCGAGGCGATGACGATGTCGACCCGCGTCGCCGTCATGATGGACGGCGAAATCCTAGAGGTGGCCCCGCCCGATGAGATCTACGAGCGCCCCGGATCGCTGCGGGTGGCGCGCTTCATCGGCAGCCCGCCGATCAACGTCTTTCCCGGCAAGCGGGCCCGGAGCGGCGCGGTGTCGGTTGCCGGATCGCTGATCGCCGGCCTTGCCGCCCCGGCGGGGAACGCGGGTCCCGTCTCGGTCGCCGTCCGGCCGGAGCACATGGTCCTCGTCGCCTCCCCTGCCGAGGCCACGCTCCCCCTCGCGATCACCCATGTCGAGAATCTAGGCGCCGACCGGCTCGTCCACCTCGCCCATCGGACGATCGCCGGGCGCTGGATTGCGCGGGTTCCGGGCCAGTGGTCCCCGGGACCCGCGGGCGAGACCTGGCTCGATCTTCCCGCCTGCCGTAAGCTCCTCTTCGGCGAGGACGGGGAGGCGGTTGAGACCATGCCCCGGCGAGGGGCCGCCTGACGCAGCGACGGGCCACCGGCCGGCAAGCAACGCGAGGTTAGGAATGACGTTCCGTCTGATCCTGTGCCGTCACGCGAGCAGCCCACTGGTCGATTCAAGGCTCGAGGAGCCGCGCGACCCTGGACTGCTTCCGGGCGCGAGCGACGCGGCGTCCGTCATCTCGAGGATGGTCGCCGACATTCCGATGGTCTTCGTCGGAACATCTCCGCGCCGGCGTTGCGCCGAGACGGCGCAGCGAGCGCGCCTCCCCTCGCCCATGACGCTCCCCGCATTCGGTCCGATCGAGGGGCGTGAGCACGAGACGCTCGTCCACGTCCTCCGCGGGGTGAAGGGGCGCGAGGCGCACGATTCGCGCAAGCAATACTTCTCGACTGTGCAGCAGTTCATGCCTGTCCTCGGCGAGCTCGATCAGCACGTCGAGACGCTCGCCGCCTCGGTGAAGGGCAGCGCCCTCATCGTCACCCACGCCGAGATCATCGCCTACATCCTGGCGCGGTGGGTGGGCATCGAGAGCCATCTGATCGGACCGGTGCAGGTCGGCTCGCTCACGGTCATCGAGTTCGCGCAGCAGCCCCGGCTTCTCGTCTACAACGCCACCGCGCCAACGCAGCTGATGTCCGGCAGCGCGACGGATGCGACCACCGACGGCGAGACCGGCCAGCGCCCCGCCCGCCGGCTCATTCGCCGAAGGCGCGGCGGTACCGCGCCGACAAGGCGGCCGGCCGCGGGGCATCCGGACGGTCCATGTTGAGCCAGCGGTGCCCGGGCGGGCGCAGCGGCAGGAGGAACTCCGTCGGCGCGCGGCCCCGCACATCGACGTGAAGGCGCTCGCCGACGGTGACGATGGCGAACGCGCCCTCGGGCTCGGGATAGGTGGTGAATGTTTCCGTGAGTGATCCGATCGTCACGAGGTGGATCCCGTCGATCGCCGCAAGGCTCGTCCAATGGACGTGACCGGCAAAGCAGGCGACGAGGTGCGGGGCGGCCTCAAGGATGCTGCGGATCGCCGCGTGTTCGTCGTAGCAGTAGCCGTCCCGCCACGCGCGCTCGAAGTAGAAGCTCCCCTCCATCGAGCGGGAGAGGAGCGGGACGTGGCTGAGGAGGAGCGTCGGTCCGGGCGCGTCCGACACGAGCGCCCCGAGGGCGCGACGCCGCTCCTCGGCCAGGCGGAAGCGCATGCGCTCGGCGGGGCTGTCGAGGTCGCCATGGAAGAGCACGAGCCGGAGGCCCGGGCAATCGACGATGCGCGTGCCGCAGTTACCCAGGATGCGCACGTTGTCGGCCTCGTCGAGCGCGTAGAGGTCGTGATTGCCGAAGAGGTGCAGGTGCGTGAGGCCGGAGGCCCTGAAGACGGCCGCGATCTCTTCCATGAGGACGAGGTCCGCTTCCCGGCCCGCCTCCGAGATCCTGTCTCCGAGGTCGATCACCATCTCGCACCCCGCCGCGCGGATGGTGGCGAGCGCCGCCTCGAGGAGGGCGAGACCCTCCGAGCCGCGTTTCGTGTTGAAGTCGCTGCCGGCATGGATGTCGGTGACGATCCCGAACTTCACCGCGCCCACCCCGCAACCATGGCATCCTCCACCCCGGCACTGCGGCCGTTGACGAGGTCGCGCCCCGCGGCGAGGGCGCGCATCTTCCTCTCGGCGATGGCCGGGGACAGCGGCACGAGCCCGCAGTCGGTGCTCGCGATCAGCGCGCGGCCCCGGAAGTGCCGGGCGGCTTCGTCCATCATCGCCGCGACCTCTTCGGCCGTCTCGACCCGATCCGATGCGTTGGTGATGCAGCCGACTAGCACGTCCTTCGCCGGATCGACCCGCGACAGGAGGGCAAGGTCGAGCCCCGCCTCCCGGAACTCCAGCGACACCTGGTCGACCGGGCAATCCGCCAGCATCTCGAGCAGCGCGGGATAGGTGTCGTTGATGGGGCGCGGGACGCCGGGCATCGGATAGCTGTAGCAGATGTGGACGGCCGTGGTACCGGCGGTTCCGCGCACGCAGGCCGTGAGCGCGTCGATCCCCCAGGCCTTCACCGCATCCGGCCGCCGCGCGAACACCGGCTCGTCGAACTGCACCACCGCCACGCCCGCAGCGAAAAGCGCCTCGGCCTCCTCGCGCAGGGAAGCCGCGACGGCGAACGCCAGCGCCGCCTCGTCATGATAGTATTCGTCGGCGGTCGCCTCCACGATCGTCAGCGGCCCGGGGAGGCTCACCTTAACCGGACGGTCGGTCTCGGCAAGGGCGAACGCGGCCTCCTCGATCTGGAGCGGCCGCTGGCGCAGGACCGGACCGACGCACCGTCCCACCTGTGCGAGGCGCCGCCGGTTCTGCGTCCACTTCTGCGCGAGCGTTCCGTAGTCGAAGCCGCCGAGCCGCTCCACGACCGCACGCAGATAGCCGGTGCGCCGCTGCTCTCCGTCGGTGACGACGTCGAGGCGAGCGCGAACCTGCGCGAGAATGGCGAGACGCACGGCATCGTCCTGCGCCGCCGCGAGGTGGTCCTCACTGACGAGCCAGTCCGCACCGCGCCCGTGGACGTCCTTGCCCTCGGCGTTGAGAGGCACTTTTTCCTGAAGCCAGTCGGGTTTCGGGAGACTCCCGACGATCTCGGCGGTCAGCATCGTTTGGTGGTCCTCGCCCCACGGCCCCGAGCCGGAGCAGAAAAGGAAACCCTCCCGGTCCGGACGGGACCGGGAGGGGGACGGGAGGGATGGATCAGCGGGTCGGGAGGAGGGCCTGGACGTCCCGCGCCATGTCGGCGAGGACCGCCTCCGGCTCTTCGGCGCGGGCGCCGGTCGCGATCGACTGGAGATGATCCCGGATGACGTCCGTGATCTTCAGGCTGTTCTCGCCGGGGAAGGCGAACCAGCCGGTGAGCTTGTCGATGCTGCGCACTGCAGTGAAGTTGTTCGGATTTTCGGCGTAGAAATCACCGAGGTAAAGCTCGGTCGCCTTGTTGTTCGGCGGCATGTAGCCGGTGGTCTCCACCATGATCGCCGCGCCGCGCGGCCCGGTCCAGAACTTCACCATCTCCCAGGCGGCGGCAAGCTTGTCGGGATCGGTGGAGTGGATCACGGCGAGGTTGCCGCCGGAGGGGAGCCGCCCGTCCTCGCGCACATCGGGGAAGAGCTCGGTCTTCAGCTCGAAGCGGCCGCCGATCATGTCCTCGAGCTGCTTCAGTCGCGAGGTCGAGCTGATGTAGATGCCGAGGTTGCCCGAGGCGAAGGCGGAGCGACCGTCGTTGCCGGTCATGTTTGGCATGCCGCCGTCCTTGACGAGGCGGGTGTGGGTCGCGATCCCGAAGTCTCCGGCGGCGCCGTCGAACGCGACGGTCATGGCTTCCTCGTCGAGGAGCTTGCCGCCTTGGCTGAAGACCAGCGCCTGCCACAGCCAGTTGCCGACGATGTCCCACTCGTAGAACACGCCGTCTGTCACTGGGTCGAGTGCGTCGATCTGTCGGGCGAGGGCGATCACCTCGTCCCAGGTCTGCGGCAGCGCGTCCGGATCCCCGCCAGCGCGGCGGACGAGGTCGAGGTTGTAATAGGCAATTGGAAGTGAGATCGCGAAGGGCAGCCCGTAGATGCTGTTGCCTTGCCGGCCGATCTCGAACATCGCCTCGTGGAAGCCCTCCCCGGCGAGGTCGGGCTCCTCCGCGATCAGGTCGTCGAGCGCGACGACCGCACCCTGATCGGCGAGGGTGCGCAGGGTGTAGAGCCCCTGGAAGGTCACGTCCGGCGCGTCACTGATGATGGTGTCACGCAGTACCCGCTGCACCGCGTCGTCATAGGTTTCCGTTGGCGCCCGGAACACGACCCGAATGTCGGGATGCGCCGCATGAAACTCCTCAGCGATCAGCCGATGGGTTTCGGAGAACACGACAGAATAAGGGTATTGCACCACGACCGTACGGACGTCTTCGGCAGCCGCAGCACTGCCTCCGGCGATCGTCAGCGCCGCCAGCACCAATAGTGAAACCGTTGATTTTCTTGCCACCCACATCTCTCCGATACGCTTGCGGCATCCACCCGCGCGGGATCCAACTGCCAATGTGATCTGGCGAAGCGGGAATGCCGGAAATTGATGTTGCCCGTCGCAAAAAGAACTATTTGATCTGATGGTTGCCAGTCAAATGAATATTTTCCCTCCGAAGTGCTACATCCTGATGACAGTCACTGCGATGTCACGCGCGCGCCGACAGGAGCCCCGGCCTCGCCACGCGTGCGGCACGCAGCGGGTCGGCACGTCGGGTGCAGGCTGCTCCAGTTTATGGACATTCCGTAGCAGGGAAGCGGCCCGTGTCATTCAGCGGCCGACGATGATCCGCTGACCGGCCGCTGAAGACACGCGAGCGGCCGGAACGGTTGTTGCCGAAGGCGTACCGCTGCCGGTCGTGCTGACGCTGTTTCTGAAGCCGACCGGTGCGCTCGCCGGATCGGCGAAGTGCGGCGAGTGCCGCAAGAAAGACGCTGGCAGCCGCGAGCCATAGACCCAGCCGCCGCACCCACGGCAGCGGGAGAAGCCAGCCGATCACGCGCCATCCCCCGCCAGCGCCCGCGCGGCGCTCACGCGTCGACATAGCGCATACGCAGAGCCGGCCACGATCAGCGTCCCGATGACCACCCCGACGACCGTCCCGGCCTGCACATGCCGGTCCGCGCGCTCGAGTTCGGTGACGAGCTGCGGCAGGTTCTCGGCGAGGACGAGCCCGCCGCTGGCGACCGCGACGCCGGTCCCGCGGACGACGCCGGACTTGCTCAGCGGCTCCACGTCTGGCGGCAGGGCCACGCCTTCGGGCCAGCGATACCCGAGGAGACGGTCCGCAGGGTACGGTCGGATGCTGACGCTGTCGCCCTGGTTGCCGCCGAGGACGAGGATGTCGCCATTGTTCGCTCGGCCGGCGTAGAAGCCGACGTGCCCCTGCCAGCCGTCGCGCTTGCCGCGCCAGAAGACGACGACACAGCCGATGGTCGGCTTGTCGAGCGAGCGGCCCCAGGAGAGCCAGGAGCGAGCGGCGGCTGCGCGGGCAGCGTTGTACGGGACGCCCGCCTCGCGGAGGCACCACGCGACAAACGAGCCGCACCAGGGCGTCTCGTCGTCGTTGGCGCGCAGCCCGGTCGCCTGCTGGTAGGCGACGATGCGCGGGTTGTGGGTGGGGCCGCGGATCTCCTGCTGGCCGAGCTCTTCGGTGGCCAGCCGGTACCACTTCGGGATCATGAGGTTCTCCGGAACGAGAATGCCCGCACGAGGCGGGCCTTGGCAGCGGTGGTGCGTAGGCGCGGGTCAGCTGCCGGAGCCGAACAGCTTGAACTTGATGGTGGCGCCGACGACGATGAGGACGAAGACGGCGGTGACGATGACGTGCACCGTGGTCTGCAGCGCGGTGTGCCGGACGATCTTGATGGCCTCGAGGAGCGAGCGGAGATCGCGGACGTCCTCCGCGGCGGTCTCGCCCTCGAGGCCGACATCAGCGAGGGCCTTCTTCGCGCCCTTCTCGGCGGCGGCCTCGAGGAGCGCCTCGAACTCGGGCTTCGGCAGGTGGATGTGATCGCTCGCGCTGCGTGGCGGCGTCATGGGAGAGTCCTCACGATGGGGATGGGTCAGCCGACCTTGGTGCCCCAGAAGGTCGTGTGCTCGGCGGCGACGTAGCCGTCCGCGCCGCGGAAGTAGGCCTGGAGCTCGACCGTGTCCCCAGCGGCGAGCGGGGTGAGCGTCTGCAGCCAGATCGCGGTGCCGCCGGAGTAGTGCGTGCCGGAGATCTCCCCGAGGGAGCCGCGGATCTCGGTGGCGCCGTTGAGGAGAAGCCGGCCGCGCATTCGCGCCGAGAGGCTGGCGTTGACCTTGTAGAGGAGCGATGCGCCGAGGAGGTAGGTGCCGTCGG
Organism: Paracoccaceae bacterium; assembly: GCA_036735505.1. GTDB lineage: Bacteria > Pseudomonadota > Alphaproteobacteria > Rhodobacterales > Rhodobacteraceae > DAINOF01. The sequence goes on along the minus strand of DAINOF010000091.1, from coordinate 1,869 downwards.
CGGGGGCGCTGAAGCGGTTCGTGCCGGCGTCGAACACGCCCTGGTCGTTCGCCTCGGTGGCGTTGATGGCGACGGTCGTCCAGGTCGTGAGCGGGATGAAGTTGTCGTAGTTGGTGTAGGCCTTGAACCGCGGGCGGTTCGGCTCGGTCACGATCCCGGACGTGCGATCGACCGCGAGCACCTCATGCCACGTGGCGCCGTCAGGGCTGACCTTGAGCGTGAGGTCGTCCGAGGCGACGAGCCCGAGCTCGGCGCGGGCGGAGAAGCCGGACTGGAGGACGAGGGAGAGGACATTGCCCGCGCCCTCCTTGTTGAGCACGGTGCGGAGGTCGCCGCTGCCGCCCTCGGCGGGTGTCAGCGCGGTCCAGAGCGCCGCGTTGAGCTTCGCCGCGAACGGATTGGCGGCATCCGCGACGGTGCCGAGCCCGATGCGCGTGATGTCCTGCAGGGCGGTCGGCACCGTCGAGACCCACGCCGCGCCATTGAAGACGAGGAGCGCGCCCTCGTCCTCGACCCACGCGCGCCATCCCGCCCGCGGCGCGAGGCGCATCCATGCGCCGTCCACGTGGTAGGCCACGGAGAGGTCCCACCCGGTCCATTCCCCGGTGGCGCTGGAGCCGATGATGTGCCGCTGACCGTCGGCGGGCGATGCCGGTGGCGCCGTCCGCGTGCGGTCGAGGACGGAGAGCTGGACGAGGCCGTCGAGGAGGCGGAGCGCCTCATTGTGGGTGACGTGCTTCTGGGCCTGCGCGGCTAGGATGAACGGCAGCAGGAGATGGGTGGTTACGTCAGACATGATGCATCAGAAGTTGAGGGTGACGGTCTTCGGAGCGCCGCGGCCGACGGCGGACGAGATCTGGTGGATGCGCACGGCGAGGGTGTCGCCCGGGCCGAGCAGCGCCCCTTGGTCTGCGATCTGCTGATCCGCGGTGTAGGTCGCGCTCGTCGTACCGGTGGTGAGCGTCCGCCTCACGGCGGAGCCGTCGAGGATGTCGACCTCGTACGCCTCCGCCTCCTCGGCGAGCGGGACGTTGGTGCCGGTCCAGCTGTCGGCCGAAAGCGCGCGCGACCTGCGTGTCCAGCGGATGGTCAGATCGCCGGGGCTCCGGGGCGTACACCAGGGCTGCTCGACATGGGCGACGGAGAACGGCCGCAGCCCGATGCCCCCCGGCGTGAAGGCCTGCGCGACATAGGTCTCGTCGCTGACCGGGCGGCTGGCCGGACCGATGCGCCAGTTCCACGGGATGCCCAGATCGGCCTCGGCGATCGGCAGCACGGTGACGCTGTCGTCAAGCACGACCACCCGCGCGCCCGCAGGCGCCGGGTTGCCCATCGCGCCCTCGGTGCCGCGCTGGCCGCGCAGGAGCCGGGTCAGGCGGTAGCGGCCCGGCGCCAGCAATTCGGCCGTGCCCGCCTGCATGATCTCCCAGATTCCCTGCGCACTCTCGACGGCGAGTGCGTTTGCGCCGCCGAACAGCGTCAGGTCGGTGACGCTCTCCAACGCCCCGGTCAACAGATCGACCACCAGCACGTTGCCGAGATCGAACCGCGATGTGGGGCCCGAATAGAAATCCGAGACCAGCGTGCCGGTCCGGGCGCGGCCGCCGAACGTCGTCAGCAGCTCGAACCCATCGGTCGAAGGGCTGCGGAACACCGCGATCTCGCCGGGCCAGGGAACCGCGTGCGCCGCGATCATCGGCCGATGCGCGGGCTGGTCCTCGGTCAGCTGCGGCAGGTCCATCAGCACCGCATCCGGCGCGCCGAACACCACGGCCCGCGTCAGCGACGCCGCGCGGGGATCGCCGGGCGGCAGGTCGTAGGTCGCGCGGTCCTGGCGGACCGCCTCGATGCCGCGCGCCTCGGCGTCGG
>DAINOF010000090.1:0-11789 GCA_036735505.1 Paracoccaceae bacterium | reverse complement strand
TCCTGCGCCCGGCGCGACCACATCGCGCGCTTGACGCGCGCCTTGCCCTTGAGCGTCGACATGGCCTTCGACACGACGTCCGGCGACGACAGCGAGCGCATGCCCACCTCGGCCGCCTTGTGGGTCGGCACACGAAGCGTCATCTTGTCCTTCTCGAAGGAGATGACGAACAGCTCGAGCGAGATCCCGGCGATCTCCTGCTCCTCGATGGACACGATCTGCCCGACGCCGTGGGCGGGGTACACGACGTACTCATTCGGTCGGAAATCGGATTTCTTGGACTTGGTCATCTGGAACGGTCATCCTCCTGGCGGCCGGGCACCGGAGACAGAAAAACGGCGGGGACACACACATCTCCCCGTTGCGTTCCTCTCTGTCTCGCCGGATGTTCGGGCGGGTCGGCGCACCTTCCCCACTCGGCCCCTGTGGCCTCGGCTAACTTGTAACCAGAATATAACAGATCCGGCCGCCGTTTTGAAGCATCACGCAACTATCCACAGAGACCCGGAAAACGTCTTGTCTCGCAGAGACTTGCCGGTACAATATCATGTGGACAAGTCGCCCTTTCCGGGCGCATGAGCCGCGAATCGGTCTAGGCCGCGACCGCGCTCAGCCGCCGTCGCCCGGCGCCTCCGAGAAGTACTTCTCGAGCTTTCCGGTCTCGCCGTCCCGCGCTTCGGCGTCGGGCAGCGGGTCCTTCTTGGTGATGATCACCGGCCAGGCTTCCGAGTACTTGCGGTTGAACTCGACCCACTTCTCCATGTCGGGCTCTGTGTCGGGCCGGATCGCGTCGGCGGGACATTCCGGCTCGCAGACGCCGCAGTCGATGCATTCGTCGGGATGGATGACCAGCATCGTCGCGCCCTCGTAGAAGCAGTCCACGGGACAGACCTCGACGCAATCGGTGTATTTGCAGGCGATGCAGTTGTCGGTCACCACATAGGTCACGGGCGAATCCTTCGGTACGAGGCGCCCCGTTGGCTAGTCGAGACCGCGGGAGCCTTCAAGCGGACGGCTTCACTTCTGGGCGAGCCCGGGAAGCCTGTCAACTTGAACTGACACCCTTCTCCTCCAGGTCCTCGTAGAGCGCCTGCGCCTCGCCCGCCGGACCCCGGCGTCCGGGCAGGGCGAGCACCCGCACCACCCGCACCCGGTCGCCCTGCACCACGGTCAGGACGTCGCCCGGTCCGACCGCGGCCGAGGGCTTCCTGACGATCCGGGCGTTGACCCGGACCTTCCCGCCCTCGACCATCTCGGTCGCCAGCGTGCGCGTCCTGAAGAACCGCGCCTGCCACAGCCACTTGTCGATGCGCAGGGTCGGGCGGGACTCCAGCGCCGTCAGTCCTTGGTCCGGAAGCCCATGAGGGCGGCGGCGAAGGGGTTGTCGGGGTCGATGCGGTCCTTGCGCTGCGGCTTGGCCTCGAAGCTCCGCGGCGTCTCGTCTCGGGGCGGGCGCTTGCCCTTCGGCCCCTTGCCCTTGGGCCGGTCGCCCTTGCCCTCCCACGGCCGGTCGCCGCGCGGCTTGCCTTCGCCGGTCGCCTCGCGCCGGGGCCGCTCGCCCTGGCCCTCCTCGCGCCGGGGCGCCTCGCCCTGCGCCACGCGGCGGGGCGCCTCGCCCTGACCCTCGCGCCGCGGACGGTCGGCCTGGCCCTCCCGCCGGGGGCCGCGCCGCTCGCCCTGCTCGCGCCGGGCCCGAGTCCCTCCACCCCAGGTAAAGGTGTAGAAGACCTCCATCTCGGCGGGCTCTGCCGCGACGGGCGCCTCGAGCTCGGCCTCCGCCACGGACGTCTCGGTCCCGGCCTCTGCCGCGACAGGCTCGGTCCCGGCCTCCGCCGCGACGGGCGCTTCCGGCTCGACCTCGGGCGCGCGCGCCTCGGCCGCGGGCTCGACCGGCACCGCCTCGCCCGCCGGCGCGGCCTCGACCGGCGCCGCTTCGCCGGCCGGCGCGGCCTCGGGCGGCGCGGCGTCGATGTCGGGCGCCCCCTCCCCGGTCAGCGCATCCGCATCGGCGCGGGCCTCGGCGCCCGGCTCTTCCGGCAAGGGCACAACCTCGGGCGTGCCCGCCTCGGCCGCCTCCGGCGCAAGAACCGCCTCGGCCCCGACCACCTCGGGCCCGGCCGCCTCGGGCTCGACCACCTCAGGCTCGGCAGCCTCAGGAACGGGCGCGGCCGGCGGGACCGCGCGGACCTTGGCCCGCTCGCCCTTCTCGGCGCGATAGCCAAGCCCCTCCATCAGCGCCGCGAACTGTTCGAGCGACAGGCCCGTGATCGACAGCATCTCGGCCTTGGCCTCGAAGCCCGCGCGGCTGTTCTCCTGCCGCAGCATGTCGGCCAGCCGCTCGAGCATGTCGATCCGGATCGCCCGCTCTCCCGCCACGCGGTAGCCCGCCATCGCGTCATAGCCGGGCGGGCCGTCCTTCAGCGCCGGCACCGTCACGAGGCCGGGCGGCGGGCTTTCGGGAAACTCCTGAAGCCCCTTCGCCAGCGACCACAGCACGAGCCGCAGCCGCGTCGGCGCGGGCTTGAGCAGAAGCGGCAGGAACACCGTGAACTGCCCGAAGCGCACGCCGTGCTTGCGCAGCGCGCCCCGCGCCTCCTGGTCGAGCTCCTTCACCTCGGCCGCGATGCTGTCGCGCGGGATGATCCCGAGGTTCTCCACAAGCCGGAAGGCAAAGCCGCGCGCGAGCCCCGTCATCGCCTCGTCCCGGCCCATGGCCAGAAGCGGCTCGAACAAGGTCGCGATCTTGCGGTCGATGAAGTGCTGAAGCCGCCGCTGCACCTTCTGCGCGACGTCCGGCCCCGCCTCCTCGTCCACGAAGGCCACCACCTGCGGCTTGAGCGGTTCGGGCCCGGCGACGAGCTTGCCCACCGCGTTCTCGCCCCACATGAGCCCGCCCTGCTCGGTATAGTCGATCTCGGTGTCCGGCGCGTTGTAGAACCGGTCCGAGCGCAGGTGGAACTCGGGCCTGAGCGAGGCCACCGCGGCCGCCGCGAGCGTCTTGCCCTCCTCCGCCGTCGCCGTCGCGTCCAGCCGGAAGCGGAAGCCTTCCAGACGGCCGACGAACTGCCCCTCGACCGTCACTTCGCCCTTGTCGTTGACCTCGGCCACAAGGCTCTCCTTCTGCTTCAACCGGCGAAGGAGCACGCTCGTCCGCCGGTCGACAAATCGCTGCGTCAGCGCCCCGTGAAGCGCATCGGACAGCCGGTCTTCTACAGCGCGGGTCGCCCCCCGCCAATGACTTTCGTCGTCCACCCAGCCCGTTCGCTGGGCGACATAGGTCCATGTGCGGATATACGCCAGCCGCTTCGACAATGTGTCGATGTCGCCATCCGTCCGGTCGATCCGCTTCACCTGCGCCCCGATCCAGTCGTCGGGCACGCGTCCCCATTCGTGCAGGAAGCCGAAGATACGCTCGAGAAGCCCCGCATGTTCCGCATGGCTGATCCCCCGGAAATCCGGGATCCGGCACACGTCCCACAGAAGCTTGACGTCGCGCGCGTCGCGGAGCCTCCCCCGCACCTCGCCGCTCTGCGAGAGCGCCTTGAGCGCCATGAGGTCGTCGGACTCCCGCGCCCGGACCAGCAGTTCCTCCCGCGGCGCGGCCTCGAGCGAGGCCACCAGCCGGTCCGCCGACCCGAAGTCGAGCGCGGCGTTGCGCCATTGCAGCTTGCGGACGGGCAGGAACTGGTGGCCCTCGATCGCCTCCACGACCTCCTCGTCCAGCGGCGAGGCCTCGCCCGTCACCCCGAAGGTCCCGTCGTTCATGTGCCGCCCCGCGCGGCCCGCGATCTGGGCAAGCTCGTTGGGCTGGAGCGGCCGCATCCGCCGCCCGTCGAACTTCACGGTCCCCGAGAAGGCCACATGGTCGATGTCGAGGTTCAGCCCCATCCCGATGGCGTCGGTGGCCACCAGGAAATCCACGTCGCCGTTCTGGTAGAGCTCCACCTGCGCGTTGCGCGTGCGCGGCGACAGCGCCCCCATGACCACCGCCGCGCCGCCCTTCTGGCGGCGGATCAGCTCGGCGATGGCATAGACATTCTCGACCGAAAACCCCACGATGGCTGACCGCGGCCGCATCCGGCTTATCTTTTTCGAACCTGTGTAGCTGAGCGTGCTGAACCGCTCGCGCCGCATGAACTGCGCCTTCGGCACCAGCGCCGCGATGGTCCCCCGCATCGTGTCCGAGCCGAGAAACAGCGTCTCGTGCAGCCCCCTCGCGCGCAGGAGACGGTCCGTGAAGACATGCCCCCGCTCGGGGTCGGCGCACAGCTGGATCTCGTCGACCGCGAGGAAATCGGTGCCCATGCCGTCGGGCATGGCTTCCACCGTGCAGACCCAGTACTGCGTCCGCTCGGGCACGATCCGTTCCTCGCCGGTCACGAGCGCCACGACCGAAGGGCCGCGCAGGCCCACGATCCGGTCGTAGACCTCGCGCGCGAGAAGCCTGAGCGGCAGCCCGATGATCCCGGTGCGGTGGCCCAGCATCCGCTCGATGGCGTAATGCGTCTTGCCGGTATTCGTCGGGCCGAGGACCGCGACGATCCGCGACTGCTCGCTCATCTGGGGACTTCCTTCAGGTCAGAGCGAAACGCCCTCGACCTGCCTTTCGAGCCGTTCGATGGCCTGCCTTACGCCTTCGCGCGAGGGATGCAAGGCCTCGACCGCGCGCCAGGCCTCGAGCGCGCCCTCGTCCTCGCCGATCTCCTGCAGGATCATGGCGAGCCCCGACATCGCCGCGAAGTGCCGCGGGTTGCGCGTCAGCGTCTGGCGGATGTCCTCGAGCGCGAGACCGTATTCGCCTTCCTGGAAATAGGCGGTGGCCCGCGCGTTGTAGCCCTCGGCGAAGTCGGGCGCATGGTCGACGAGCGCCGAGAAGTGCTCGATCGCGACCTCGACCTCGCCGGCCTCGAGCGCATCGCGCCCGCGTCGCAGAAGAAGATCCATCGCGGCCGAGCCCGAGCGCGACCATTCCTCCCAGATCCGGTTCTCGATCTCCTGCGCGCTGCCCGGATCGGCGCCCTTCAGCGCCTCGAACAGCGGGTCGAGATCGGTCTCCTGGGCCGCGGCCGCCGGGCCGAGGAACGTTGCGACAGCGAGGACGCTTGCGAGTTGGAGAATCTTCGGAAGACTGCGCATAGAAGGGAAGATAGCGAAGCCGGCGGGAAAATCACCTCCCGCCCCGGTCATTTTCTGAGGAGTTGTCCATGACTGACGTGATCGACGCCGCGGTGACGGCCCTGAACAGAAAGCTCGGCGACGGCGGGTTCGACGGAACCGCCAAGTTCGTCATCGAGGACGAGGGCACGATCATGCTCGACGGAACCGGCGCGCGCGCCGGCGACGAGGAGGCCGACGTGACCATGACCGCCGACACGGACACGTTCCGCGCCATCCTCGACGGCACGCTGAACCCGACCGCCGCCTTCATGAGCGGCCGGCTCCAGATCGCCGGCGACATGGGCGCGGCGATGCGGCTCGGCAGCGCGCTGTCCTGAGATGACGCCGCACGCCGTCCTGCACGCCGATCTTGCCCAGGGTCCCGAGGCGGGACGCGCCTGGCAGGTGACGGCCGGCGACGGCACGCGGCTGCGCATCGCCACCTGGCCCGCGGGCGCGCGCGGAACCGTCCTGATCTTCCCCGGCCGCAACGAGCATGTCGAGAAATACGGCCGCGTCGCCCGCGACCTCGCGCGCCGGGGCTGGTCCTCGGCCGCGATCGACTGGCGCGGGCAGGGCCATTCCGACCGTGCCCCGGGCGCGGGCAACCTGGGCCATGTGGGCGACTATGCCGAATACCAGCGCGACGTGGCCGCGATGCTCGCCGCCGTGCGCGGGGCCGGCCTGCCCGAGCCCTTGATGCTGCTCGCGCACTCCATGGGCGGCGCCATCGGGCTGCGCGCCCTGGCCGAGGGCCTGCCGGTTCGCGCCGCGGCCTTCTCGGCCCCGATGTGGGGCATCCACATCGCCGTCTACCTCCGCCCCCTCGCCCATGGCCTCTCGGCCGTCGGCCGGCGCGCGGGGTTCGGCCTGCGCGAGGTTCCCGTCGGCAGCCGCGAGAGCTACCTCGCGGTCACGCCCTTCGCGTCGAACGCGCTCACGACCGATCCGGAAACCTACGGCTGGATGGTGGCCCAGGCGCGCCGCGACCCCCGGCTCGCGCTCGGCCGCCCGACGATCCAGTGGCTCCAGGCCTCGCTCGCCGACCTCCGCCGCCTGCGCAGCCTGCCGCCGCCCGCAGTCCCGGTGCTCGTGGGTCTCGCCGGGGACGAGACCATCGTGGACAACCGCGCCGCCCTGCGCCTCGCCCACACCTGGCCCGGTGCCCGAATCGAGACCTATGCCGGCGCCCGCCACGAGCTCTTGATGGAGCGCGCCGAGGTCCGCGACCGCTTCCTCGACGCGGCTCTCGCCCTCTTCGCCGATCGCGTGGAACCGCGTGCGGCGTCCGGCTGAGCATACTCCGCAGGGGACCCCTCCCAGCGCCGAGGGAGCCCCTACCCCGCCGCAACCACCTGCCGCTGCCGGCCAAGTCCCTCGATCCCGGCCTCGACGACATCCCCGGGTCCCAGATGGCGCGGCGACGTCTGTCCCAAGCCCACCGGCGTGCCCGTCGCGACGATGTCGCCCGGATCGAGCGTCAGGAACCCGCTCACGTAGCTCAGAAGCCACGACAGCGGGAAGACCATCGCCGCCGTCGAGCCGCGCTGCATCGTCTCCCCGTTCACCGTCAGCTCCATCATGAGCCGCTGCGGGTCGCCCACCTCGTCCGGCGTCACGAGCCAGGGTCCGAGCGGCCCGAAGCCGCCCGTCCCCGACCCGCTCCCGCGCCCGGCCTCGGCGGCTCCGTCCGAGAGGTCGTTGAAGACGGCATAGCCCGCGACATGGGCCAGCGCCTCTTCCTCGCGCACCGCCTCCGCCGTCCGCCCGATGACCATGCCTAGCGCCACGTCCCAGCCGAACCCCTCCGCCCCCGGCGGCAGCACGACCGTGTCGTTCGGCCCCGCGAGCACCGAGGGCGCCCTGAGGGAAACGACCGGCTCGACCGCCTCCCCGGCAGGACCGATCCCGACGCAGACGATCTTTCCCACCCCCGTCACGGGCGGGCCGAGCCTCGGCGCGCCCGGGACAAACGGCAGCGCCTCGGGGTCGACCCGGCCGAGCCGGGCGAGGTTCGGCCCGGTGAGGTCGGACATCATGTCCGACAGGTCGCGAATGCGCCCGTTTACGTCAAGAACGCCCGGCCGCTCCGCACCGGGCGCACCGAATCGCAGGAATTTCACCGCTTCCACTCCCCAGGGCGCGCGTGTGGACCCCTCCTCCCCGCGCCGGCAGACGCGCGAACGCTACCGGCGGCCCCGGCCGGAGCAAGAGCAACCCGCGCGTGCATCGCCTTTTTCGGACGAGGTGCGGCAGACCTGCCGCGGATCAGATCGCGATCCCGGTGAAGGCGTCGCGAAGCGCCTGGCTCCAGGCCTGGCTCATCGCGAGGAAGCTCTCGTCGTTGGGCTCGATCCGAAGCCTCTCGGTCACCCGCAGCGCGTTCTTCTCGATCACCGCAAGGTCGAGCGGCATGCCGACCGACAGGTTCGAGCGAAGCGTCGAATCCATCGACAGAAGCACCGCCTTCTTGGCGTCGGCGAGCGGCGTCTCGGGCCGGACCACCCGGTCGAGGATCGGCTTGCCGTACTTGTGCTCGCCGATCTGGAGAAAGGGCGTGTCCCGCGTGGCCTCGATATAGTTGCCCTCGGGATAGATGAGGAACATCCGCATCTCGCCCCCGCGGCGCTGTCCCGCGACGATCATCGACGCCGTCGCGCCCTGCGCCTGCCGCTCCATCTTCTCGGTCACGGCCGCGGTCACGTCGGCGAGCATGTTGCCCACGACGTCGGCGACCCCCAGGAGGGTCGGCGCGGCCATGATCGACATCCCGGGCGCCGCCTCGGGATCCTCGATCGCCTCGGCAAGCCGGTTGATCGTGGTCTGGGTGATCGACAGGCTGCCGGCCGTCATGATCGCGACCACCCGGTCGCCCGGCTTCTCGAAGAGGAACATCTTGCGGTAGGTCGCGATGTTGTCGAGGCCCGCATTCGTTCTGGTGTCTGACAACAGGACGATGCCGGCATCCAGCAGAAGTCCCACGCAGTAGGTCATGAAGGCTGATGCTCTCCCAGAATGTGACGAAAGCCTAGGGCGGGCCAAAATCCGGCGCAACGGGATTCGCCGCCTCACGGGGTTGTGACCCCGCTGCGGCGCCCGGGCTGGCACGGTGTCGACGGTGATGACCCACGGAGGCGGAATGCCCGACGTCCCCTTCCTTGCCCGCGCCGGGCTCGCCGCGTTGATCGGCCTGGCCCATGCCTCCGGGGCGATCGGGGGCGGTCTGTCCGAAAGCTACCGTGTGTACTATGCCGGTCTCGAGGCGGATCTCGTCGCGCGTGGCCGGCTCCGGACCGACCGCGGGTCCGCCGCGACCGACGCCGCGAGCCTCGCGCGCGACTTCGTCGAGGTGGCGCTCCACGAGGAATACGCGGGCGGCGCGCTCAGCCGGGGCATGGGCAGGCGGGCGGCCAAGCCGCTCCAGCGCTGGGAAGATCCGGTGCGCATGCAGGTCGTCTTCGGCGCCTCCGTGCCCGACACCCGGCGCGCCGAGGATCGGGGCGCAATCCGGGCCTATGCCGCGCGGCTCTCGGCGATCACGGGCCATCCGGTCGCCACGGTCGCGGAGGACGCGAACTTCCACATCCTCGTCGTCAACGAGGACGAGCGGCGCAGCCTCGCCCGCCAGCTTCCCGAACTGATCCCCGGCATCAGCCCGTGGATGGTCCGCACCATCCTGTCCATGCAGAAGACCCATCTCTGCATGGTCGTGACCGAACCCCACGCCGATCCGCGCCGCGGCAAGGCCCGCGCAGTGGCGATTCTGCGGGCCGAACACGACGGACGGCTGCGCCGCGCCTGTCTGGAAGAGGAAATCGCGCAAGGCCTGGGCCTCTCGAACGACTGCGAGACGGCCGATCCGACGATTTTCTCGGACACGTTTGATTACGCTTCCTTGACCAGGCGTGATGAGGTGCTGCTGAAGATGCTGTACCACCCCTCGCTCGCCTCGGGCATGTCCCACGACGAGGCGCTGCCGACGATCACGCGCCTGGCAGAAGCCTTCACGCGGCGCTGACGGCGCCGTGCGAGGGTGCGCCCAAACCTCCTGAAATCAACCGATAACATGTTTCAGTCGGGGTCCCGCCGCCGAGGATCGGGACACTCTCGTGAAACATTGCCCCTCTTTTCCGAACGTTACGCGCAATAACGGCCTCGTGTTGTTCGATTTCGCACACATCAAGGGTCCGCCGGCGCGAATTCCGCCAAGGGGAAACCGTCCGTAAGTGGAGGTCAGCGGGACAGACAGCCCCCGCCACCTGAACGAAACGGACCCGAAATCCAACCCCAGGAGACTGACATGAAAACCTTCGCTTTCACCACCGCCCTCGTCCTCGCCGCCGCGGCCCCCGCCTTCGCCAACGACCAGCTCGCCCGGTCGCTGGGCCTCGAGCCGGGCGTCTTCACGACCTCGGAACTCGCCACGATCGCGGGCTACGTCGAAGAGCGCGACTCGACCAACGACAAGATCATCGCCAACCTCGTCTCCCGCACCGGTGGCGGCGTCGTCTCGACGCAGAGCGTCGACGACGGCCAGTTCACGGCGCTCGAGCGCGCCCAGATCGCCGGTCTCGTCGAAGAGCGCGACCACACGAACCGCCACCACATCGCGGCGCTCATGGCCCGCGCCGGTGCCGGCAGCGTCTCGACGCAAAGCGTTCCCGGGTCGAGCCAGCTCGCGGCAAGCCTCGGCCTCGACGCCGGCCAGTTCACCGCCGTCGAGCTCGCCCAGATCGCTGGCCTCGTGGAAGAGCGCGACCACACGAACCGCGGTCAGATCGCCCGCCTGATCGCGCGCTGATGCGGTCAGTTCCTCGCGGCTCCGGCACGACCTGCCCGGGGCCGCGAGACCTATTGCGACTGCGACTGCGACGCCTGGTCCACCACCACCTTCACGTCCAGCCATTCCCGCCCGACGCCCTGCGCCACGCCCCGGATCGGCGCCGCCTCGGTGGCGTCAGCGCCCGACCCGAGCCGGATGTAGCGCTCGTCGGGCGACGACCGGTTCGACGGGTCGAACCCGACCCAGCCCAGACGCTCCACCCACAGCTCGGCCCAGGCATGGCTCGCCTCATGCGCGCCCATCTCTTCCGAGGCGAAGAGATAGCCCGTCACGTAGCGCCCCGGAATCCCGATCGTCAGCGCGCAGGCGATCAGCGCATGGGCATGGTCCTGGCAGACGCCCCGCCCGAGCGCGAGCGCCTCGGCCGCCGTCGTGCCGTGCTCGGTCTCGCCCGGCGTGTAGGGGATGGCGTCGGCGACCGCGTTCATCAGCGCATGGCACCGCTCGAGCGTCGTGCCCCCGGCGATCCCGGCGACCGCGCCGGCCGCGAGTTCTCCCAGCGCCTTGTCGGCCCGCGTCGACCGCGTCGGCCTCAGGTAGGACATCGGCGGCACGGTCTCGCGGTGCCCGCGCAGCACGCCCGACAGGTCCACCGTCTCGACCTCGCCCCGCACCACGATCGCCATCTGCTCGACGGGGCCCAGAAGCGACACCGTCTCGATCCAGTCGCCCGCCCCGTCCCGGAACCCCGCGCCCCGCACCGCGCCGTCCACGTCCACCGCCCAGTCGATCACCTGCTGGCCCTCGAAGAGCGACGGCGTCAGCCGGTGGGACTGCACCACGCCCCGCATCGGCGGCTCGAAGTGATAGACCGTCTCGTGCCGGACCCGCAGCCTCATCGCGTCTCTCCGCTCAGATAGACGCGGCGGATGACCGCGGTCAGCGCCGCGATCTCGTCGATGAAGCGCGTCAGGAACTCGTGCAGCCCCTCCTCGAAGATCTCCTCGACCCGCGCCTCGGCGAGCCCCGAGATGATCGCCCGCACCTGGCTCTGCGCCTCGGTCGACCGGCCGTAGCCGCGCGCGAGCCGGTCGAGATGGAAGGCCGCCTCCTCGATCGAGGTGATGAGCGACCGCGGGCACTTGCGGTTGAGGATCAGGAAATCGGCGATCTTGTGCGGCGTCACCTCGCCGCCATAGGCCCAGTTGAACGCCCGGTGCGCCGACATCGCCCGCAGCACGGTGCGCCACTGGTAGTTGTCGAGCCCCGAGCCCACGTAGTCGATCTGCGGAAGGAGGACGTAGTACTTCACGTCGAGAAGACGCGCCGTGGCGTCCGCGCGTTCCAGCGCGAAGCCGATATGAAGGAAGTCCCAGCCGTCGATCCGCAGCTGCGTGTCGTCGATGGCGCCCTTCACCAGCGCCGAATGCCGCGTCGTCCAGTCGATCAGGTCCGAGATCGACAGCTTCGAGCGCTCGGTCCGCTTCAGCCGCTGCACCTCCTGGAACCCGCCGTTCAGCGCGTCCCAGACCTGGCTCGTGAGCGCGGTGCGCACGATCCGCCCGTTCTCGCGCGCGCGCTCGATGCAGGAAGCGACCGAGGACGGGTTCTCGCGGTCGAAGAACAGGAAGCTCTCGATGTTGCGCTGTACCGCCTCGCCATATTTGGCGGCAAAGGCGTCGGCCGTGCCGCTGGCGCGCAGCACCGATTCCCACTCGTTGCGGAACCCGCCCGAGGCGCTCGGGATCAGCGCGTTGCGCGCGCCCACCTCGAGCAGCCGCGCCGTCGTCTCGCCCCGCTCGATGTAGCGCGCGATCCAGAACAGGTTCTCGGCGGTGCGGCTCAGCAT
>DAINOF010000089.1:0-11863 GCA_036735505.1 Paracoccaceae bacterium | reverse complement strand
CGAAGACGGCCTTCACGAGCCCCGGCATGGGCGCCGTCACCACGCCCGACCCCGCACCCTCGGCCGCTGCGCCGCGCGCGAGCGGATCAGGCAGGTCGAAGTGGAACCCGTCGTCCCAGAAGACGCTCACGCCCGCCCCGTGCACCACAACCCTCGCCGGCACCCGCTCGCCGCCGATCCGCCAGCCGGCGCCCGTCCGCTCGAGGCAATGGACCGCCTCGTCCACCTGCACGTCAAAGGCGCCGGCGCCCATCACCGTCACCCGCGCGGCGATCTCCGCGCCGCCCCGCACCACGCGCGCGGTCCGGACGAGCGGCGTCCAGAGATGGAAGCCCTCCTCCGCCCCGCCCGCCTCATGCAGGCCCTCTGCGCCGAGCGCCGCCAACGCCACCACCCGCGTGTCGGGCTCGGGCTCCGCCGCGAGGGCTTCGAGGTCGCGCCCGATCAGGCCCGTGTCCACGTCGCCCTCGGCGAAACCTCGATGGTTCGCCAACTGTCGAAGGAAGGCAAGGTTCGTGACGCTGCCCGCCACTTCCGTCCCCGCCAGCGCCGCCCGCAACCGCGCGAGCGCCGCAGCCCGCGTCGGCCCCTCCACCACGATCTTCGCGATCATCGGATCGTAGAAGGGCGAGATCGTGTCGCCGGCCCGCACCCCGCTGTCCGCCCGCACGCCGTCGGGAAAGACCAGATGCGCGAGCCGCCCCGTGGCGGGCAGGAAGCCCCGCGGCACGTCCTCGGCATAAAGCCGCGCCTCGAAGGCATGGCCGCGCAGCGCCAGGTCCTCCTGGCCAACCCAGAGCGCCTCGCCCGCGGCCACCCGCAACTGCCATTCGACGAGGTCGACGCCCGTGACGGCCTCGGTCACCGGATGCTCCACCTGGAGCCGCGTGTTCATCTCCATGAACCAGAACCCGTCGGGCCGGAGGCCGCGGCTTCCGTCCACGATGAACTCGACAGTGCCTGCGCCGGCATAGCCGATGGCCTCGGCCGCGCGCACGGCGGCCGCCCCCATGACGGCGCGCACCTCCTCGGTCATGCCGGGCGCGGGCGCCTCCTCGATCACCTTCTGGTGGCGGCGCTGGAGAGAACAGTCCCGCTCGAAAAGATGCACCGCGCGGGTCCCGTCGCCGAAGACCTGCACCTCGATGTGGCGGGGCTTGTCCACGTATTTCTCGATCAGCACCGCGTCGTTGCCGAAGGCGCCCCGCGCCTCGGCCTGCGCGCCTTCCAGCGCCATCATGAAGTCGGCCGGCCGGTCCACCCGCCGCATCCCCTTGCCGCCGCCCCCCGCCACGGCCTTGATCAGCACCGGATAGCCCACCGCCACTGCCTCGACCTCGAGCCGCCCGGGCTCCTGGTCCGCGCCATGATAGCCCGGCACCACCGGCACACCGGCCTCGGCCATGAGCCGCTTGGCCGCGTCCTTGAGCCCCATCGCCCGGATGGCCGAGGCCGAGGGCCCGATGAAGACGAGCCCCGCCGCCGTCACCGCTTCGACGAAGTCGGGGTTCTCGGACAGGAAGCCGTAGCCCGGGTGGATCGCTTCGGCGCCCGTGTCCAGCGCCGCCTCCAAGATCCGGTCGATCCGCAGGTAGCTGTCCGCAGGCCGCGCGCCGCCGATGGCCACCGCTTCGTCGGCCATCGCCACATGCAGCGCGGCCGCGTCCACGTCCGAATGCACGGCCACGGTCGCCACGCCCATGCGGCGGCAGGTGCGGATCACGCGGGCGGCAATCTCGCCCCGGTTCGCGATCAGGATCTTGCGGAACATGACCTCTCCCATCCGGCGCCTGCGCCCGTGGCCGGGGGCAAAGCGGTTTCGAAACCGCTTTGCCCAAGGCGTTTCGAAACGCCTTGGCGCCCGGACCGGATCGCGCGCCCCCTCACATCCGGAACACGCCGAAGCGCGTCTCGGGAATTGGCGCGTTCAGCGCGGCCCCAAGGCTCAGCGCGAGCACGCCCCGCGTCTTCCGCGGGTCCACGATCCCGTCGTCCCAGAGCCGGGCCGACGCGTAGAGCGGATGCGACTGCCGCTCGAACATCTCGACCGTCGGCCGCTTGAACTCGGCCTCCTCCTCTGTCGACCACGTCCCACCCGCCCGCTCGATCCCCTCGCGCTTCACGGTCGCGAGCACGCCTGCCGCCTGCTCGCCGCCCATAACCGAGATCCGGCTGCCCGGCCAGGTCCAGAGGAAACGCGGCTGATAGGCGCGCCCCGCCATCCCGTAGTTCCCCGCGCCGAACGAACCGCCCAGGATCATCGTGATCTTCGGCACCGCGGTCGTCGCGACGGCGGTGACGAGCTTCGCCCCGTGCCGGGCGATCCCTTCGTTCTCGTAACGCCGCCCCACCATGAAGCCGGTGATATTCTGCAGGAACACCAAGGGGATGCGCCGCTGCGAGCAGAGCTCGACGAAATGCGCGCCCTTCTGCGCGGCCTCGGAAAAGAGCACCCCGTTGTTCGCCACGATCCCCACGGGGCAGCCCATCACATGGGCGAAGCCGGTGACCAGCGTCTCGCCGAAGCGCGCCTTGAATTCGTCGAAGCGGCTCCCGTCCACCACGCGGGCGATGACCTCGCGGATGTCGTAGGGCGTCCTGAGACCCGCGGGCACGACGCCGAGGATCTCCTCGGGGTCGTAGGCGGGGTCCTCCGCCACCTCCCACCGCAGGGCGGGGTCGCCCCCGCCAGGCCCGAGCGAGCCCACGGCCTGCCGCGCGAGCGCCAAAGCATGAGCGTCGTCCTGGGCGAGGTAGTCCGCCACGCCCGACAGCCGCGTGTGCACGTCGCCGCCGCCCAGATCCTCGGCCGTGACCACCTCGCCGGTCGCCGCCTTCACGAGCGGCGGCCCGGCGAGGAAGATCGTCCCCTGGTCCCGCACGATGATCGTGACGTCGGACATGGCCGGCACATAGGCGCCACCCGCCGTGCAGGACCCCATGACCACCGCAACCTGCGGTATGCCCTTCGCGCTCATCCGCGCCTGGTTGTAGAAGATGCGCCCGAAGTGGTCGCGGTCGGGGAAGACCTCGTCCTGGTTCGGCAGGTTCGCGCCGCCCGAATCGACGAGATACACGCAAGGCAGATGGCACTCCTCGGCGATCTCCTGCGCGCGGAGGTGCTTCTTGACCGTTATCGGATAGTAGGTCCCGCCCTTCACGGTGGCGTCGTTGCACAGCACCATCACGTCGCGCCCCTGCACCCGGCCCACCCCCGCGATCACGCCGGCGCAGGGCGCATCGCCCCCGTAGAGCCCATGCGCCGCCGTCGCGCCCACTTCGAGGAAGGGCGATCCCGGATCGAGGAGGCCCGCCACCCGCTCGCGCGGGAGCATCTTGCCGCGCGCCATATGCCGCTCGCGCGCCCGCGCGCCACCGCCCGCCCCGGCCAGCGCCGCCGCCGCCTCCACCTCGCGCAGCATCTCGAGATGCCGCGCCCGATTCGTGGCGAAGAACTCGCTTCCCGTCAGGACCTGGGAGACAAGCTTCATCGGCCCTCCATGATCCCGATCTGCGCCTCGAGCGCCAGCGCCTGCTCGCCCGTCAGCCGCATGAGGCAGGCGACCGTCGCGGGCCCCCCACCCGAACCGCCCGACCATTGCACGCGCTCGTAGTCGCAGGAGGCGTCGCGCCACGCGATCCAGGCCCGCTGCATGTCCCGCAGCGCCGGCGCGACGGGCGGAGCCTCGAACCCGTCGGTCTTCGATTGCGCGTCGTTCGCCGAATGCCGCGCCATAAGCGCCCCATACGCCGCGTTGAGCCGCGCATCCCACCAACCCCACTCCTGCGACAGGCAGAAGCCCATGCCGACGGTCGTCTCGCCCTGTTGATTCTCGGTCATGCAGGCATCCGCCGCATGTCCGATGCAGGAGCCGAGGTCTGCGGGCGCAGCCGCAAGACAAGCTTCGGTGGGCGCGGGACTGAAGACGATGTCCTGCCCGAACGCGACGGTCGGGCAGACCGCGAGAAGGCAGAGGACCGCTCTCACAGCCGCGCCTCGGGGTTGCGGAAGCCGAACCGCTCGCCCGCGCCCCAGGCATTGCGGTCGTTGCCCTCGCGCGGAATGCCGCCCTTCAGCATCCGGGCGAGGTGCATCAGGTTCCAGGTCATGATCGTCGCGTTGCGCTGGGTGAACTCGTTGCCGAAGCCCACGCGGCCGCCCTGCCCGTCGTCGTCGCCGTAGGACGGCCCCGGACCCGCCTCGCCGATCCAGCCGCAATCGGCCTGCGGCGGGATCGTGTAGCCGAGGTGGTTCAGCGCATAGGTCACGCTCATCGCCACATGCTTCACCCCGTCCTCGTTGCCGGTCACCACGACGCCTCCGACCCTCCCGTAGAAGACCGACTGGCCCTTGTCGTTCAGCGTCGACGACATCGCGTAGAGCCGCTCGATCAGCGTCCGGCAGACGGCGCTTTCCTCGCCCAGCCAGATGGGCGAGCCCACCACGAGGATGTCGGCCGAGAGCACCCGCTGCCAGAGCGCGGGCCAGTCGTCGCGGTCCCAGCCGTGCTCGGTCAGGTCCGGGAAGATGCCGGGCGGCACGTCGTGGGACAGGAGGTGCAGGCGGTCCACCGCCACGCCCTGCCGCTCCATGATCCCCGCCGAGGCGTCGAGCAGCAGCCCGGTATGGCTCTGGCCCGG
Organism: Paracoccaceae bacterium; assembly: GCA_036735505.1. GTDB lineage: Bacteria > Pseudomonadota > Alphaproteobacteria > Rhodobacterales > Rhodobacteraceae > DAINOF01. The sequence continues at coordinate 7,222 of DAINOF010000089.1, read as the reverse complement.
CGTCCGCTTCAGCGTGCAGTTGACGTAAAGCGCGGTAAGGTCGGAAAAATCGTGGCTTGGCATCGTTGTCTCCTCTGAATGAGGATGCACAACGCGGATCGCCCGGCCCCGGTCCCGAAGGATGCCCTGCGCGACTGCCGCCCTCATCGGCCGAGGTCCTTGCGGCTTTCCGCCAGTTCGCGGTCAAGGAAGTAGCTGATGGCCGACCGGATCAGCACCAGCATCGCAAGGTAGAGAAGGTTCAGGAAATCGAGGCTCAGCGCCGTATGGATGATGTCGGACACGATGAACAGCTCGAGCCCGGCGAGGATGTAGCGGCCCAGTTCCACCCGCTCCATGTTGATGACCCGCGCACGCTCGTCGCTGTCGCGGGTGACCTCGGCATGGACGAAGCCGATCCCGAAGCGGACCACACCGATGAGCATGACGAGGATGGCCAGCAGGACGAGGATCGCCGCAAACCAGTCGAGCGCCAGGACAATACCGCCGAAGTTCTCGTGCAGGACCCCCCGGTCGATGCTGAGTTCGGCCAGTGCTCCCATGTCAGGCCATCGACGCCATCAGCTCGCGACCGATGAGCATCCGCCGGATTTCCGAGGTGCCCGCGCCGATTTCCATGAGCTTCGCGTCGCGGAACATCCTCGACACCGGGCTGTCGTTCATGAAGCCCGCGCCGCCCATCGCCTGAACGGCCTGGTGAGCGACCTTCATCCCCTCCTCGCTCGCGTAAAGCACGCAGGCGGCCGCGTCCTGGCGCGTGACCGTGCCCCGGTCGCAGGCGCGCGCCACCTCGTAGGCATAGGCCCGCGCGGTGTTGAGCGCGGTGTACATGTCGGCGATCTTGCCCTGCATCAGCTGGAAGTTCCCGATGGGCTCGCCGAACTGCCTGCGGTCGCGCATGTAGGGCATGATCTCGTCCATGCAGCCCGCCATGATCCCGATGTTCACGCCCGACAGCACCACGCGCTCGTAGTCGAGCCCCGACATGAGCACGCGCACGCCGCGCCCCTCCTCGCCCAGCACGTTCTCGAAGGGCACCTCGACATCCTCGAAGACAAGCTCCGCCGTGTTCGACCCGCGCATCCCCATCTTGTCGAAATGGGGGCTTGTCGAGAAGCCCTTCATCGACTTCTCGATGAGGAAAGCCGTGATCCCCTTCGACCCGGCCTCGGGATCGGTCTTGGCATAGACGACGAGGGTATGCGCGTCCGGCCCGTTGGTGATCCAGTATTTCGTGCCGTTCAGCAGGTAATGGTCGTTCCGCTTCTCGGCGCGAAGCTTCATGCCCACCACGTCGGACCCCGCCCCCGCCTCGGACATGGCGAGCGCGCCCACATGTTCGCCCGAGATCAGCTTCGGCAGGTAGCGCGCCTTCTGGTCCTCGGTCCCGTTCAGCCGGATCTGGTTGACGCAGAGGTTGGAATGCGCGCCGTAGCTGAGGCCGATGGAGGCGGACACCCGGCTGATCTCCTCGACCGCGACGGTATGGGCGAGGTAGCCCATGCCCGCGCCGCCATACTCCTCCTCGACGGTGATGCCCAGAAGCCCCAGATCGCCCATCTCGCGCCAAAGGTCGTTCGGGAAGGCGTTCGTCCGGTCCGTGTCGGCCGCGATCGGCTTCACGCGCTCCTGCGACCAGCGGTGGACCATCTCGCGCAAGGCCTCGACCTCGTCGCCAAGATCGAACTTCATCGACGCCATGAACATGACCACCCTCCCCAAGTGGTTATTGAACGGTCGTTCATTTAATACGTCCGGGGTGCGCCCCCGGTCAAGTCATTCCGCCGCCTCGCGGCCCTGCCACACGGCGCCCACCTCGGCGCGGATGATCCGGGCGATGGTCGCGCAGTCCTCGAGGCTGAAGGTGAGCGGCAGCCGCATGTCGAGAAGCCCGGCCAGCACCCGGTCCGTCGCAGGCATCGCCTCCGGCGTGGCGTAGCGCCAATGGCGATAGGCCGAGGTGAAGCCCACCGGCTCCTCGGCGCCGAACCACTTCAGCTCGACCCCCCGCGCCTTGCAGCGCGCGACGACCTCGGCCACGTCATGCCCTTCCCAGTCCTCGAGCAGGACCTGGATCGACGATCCGACGAAGCTCTCCTCCTCCGGCCGCTCGATCACGGTCAGGCCCGGCGTCCCCCGCAGCCCCCCCTCGACAGCGCGATAACGTTCGGTCCAGCGGTCGCACTGCTCGGCGAGGCGCTTGAGCTGCGGGCGCAGGATCGCGGCGCGCAGGGCGTCCATCCGCCCGGAAATGTTGGGAATGTCCAGCCGAAGCGCCTCGAAGGCCCCGGCCGGGGGCGCGGCGAGGTGGCGTTCGTACAGCATGTAGCTCCCCGACAGCAGCACCGCGCGCGCGGCCACCTCTGGGTCGTCGGTCACGAGGAACCCGCCCTCGCCCGAATTCATATGCTTGTAGGTCTGCGTCGAGTAGCAGCCGATCAGCCCGTGCCGCCCGGACGGAACCCCGCGCCACGCCGCACCCATCGTATGCGCGCAATCCTCGATCACCGTCACGCCCGCCGCATCGCAGATCGCCATCAGCCGGTCCATGTCGCAGACGTGCCCGCGCATGTGGCTGAGCAAGAGCACCCGCGCCCGGCCCGCCTTGGCCGCGAGGTCGTCGAGGTCGATGGTGAGGTCGCGCGTAACGCCGACGAAGACCGGCACGGCGCTCACACTCGCGATCGCCCCCGGGACGGGCGCCAGCGTGAAGGCGTTGGACAGGACTCGGTCGCCGGGGCCGATGCCCACCGCCCGAAGCGCGGTGGCCATCGCATAGCCGCCCGAGGCCACCGCAAGGCAGTAGCGCGCGCCCGTGAACGCGGCGAACTCTTCCTCGAGACGCGCGACCTCCCCTGCCTCGCCGGGCGCGAGGTTGTAGCGGTGGAGCCGCCCGTGCCGCAGCACCTCGACCGCCGCGGCGATCCCCTCCTCGGGAATCGGTTCCTGCTGGGTGAAACTGCCTGTGAAGATCTCGGTCATGTCGGCCTCCCGCCGGGCCGAGAGTGGCCCCAGCGCGCGCTGCGGTCAATCAGCCGATAAGCCGTGCCACCACCGCGCCGAGATCGCCGTAATCCGCCAGAAGCGCGTCGGGCTCCAACGCCTCGGCCCCCGGCCCGCCCGGCCCGAAGCTGACGAGCACCACCGGCACGCCCGCGGCCCGGGCGGTGTCGCGGTCCGTCACCGTGTCGCCGATCAGCACCGAGCGGGCGACGGCGCCGCCCGCCCGTTCCACCGCCGCGACGTAAGGCGAAGGATGGGGCTTGCGGTGCGCGAGCGTGTCGGCGCCCACCAGCGAGCCGAAAAGGTCCCGCACCCCGAGCCGCGCCATCAGGATCTCGGCCAGGCGCTCGGGCTTGTTGGTGCAGATGCCGGTCGCGTAGCCCGCGGCCCGCAGCGCCCGCACCGCCGCCTCGGCACCGGGATAAAGCCGCGTCTCGCGGTCGATCCCGTCCTCGTAGGCGGTCAGCAGCCGCGGATACTGCGCGTCGATCTCGGCCTCGCTGACGTCGCGCCGCACCCGGTTGAAGCCGAGCCGCAGCATTGCCCGCCCGCCCCGGAAGGCGGTCGCCGCGTCGTCCGACGGGTGCAGCACGTCGCCATGGCCGAGGCTTCGAAAGCAGGCGTTGGCCGCCGCGATCAGGTCGGCGCTCGTGTCGGCAAGCGTGCCGTCGAGGTCGAAGATCACCGTCCGCAAGGCACACATCTCCTCGGCAAGCCGCCGCCGTTCGTGTAACGTGGCGAAAAAACAAGTGAAGGCCGCGTCCCTTGCGGGGCGTGCGCCAAGGGGTAGAACGCAGGCGAGCAGAAGGAAAGAGCAGGCGAATGGCCACTCAACTCATCGTGCTGGCGGCCGGCCAAGGCACTCGGATGCTGTCGGACCGGCCGAAGGTCCTGCACGAGATCGGCGGCGCGCCGATGTTCGCCCATGCCCTCGCCGCGGGCGCTTCGCTCGAGCCCGAACGCACCATCCTCGTCCTGGGCCACGGCGCCGAGGAGGTCGTACGGGCCGCGCGCGAGATCGACGACAGGCTGGCCGTCGCCGTCCAGGCCGAGCAGAAGGGCACAGCCCATGCGGTCCTGTCGGCCGCCGCCCTCCTCGACGGCGCGGAGGGCGACACGATCGTGCTCTACGGCGACACGCCCTTCGTCCGGCCCGAGACGCTGGACGCCATGAAGGCGGCGCGCGCCACCCATGACATCGTGGTGCTTGGCTTCGAGGCCGCTGATCCCGGCCGCTACGGCCGCCTCGTGATGGAGGGCGACGCCCTTCTCCGCATCGTCGAGTGGAAGGACGCGACGCCTGCGGAACGCGCGATCGCCCTGTGCAACTCGGGCGTCGTGATGGCCGGCACGACCACTCTCCTCAGGCTTTGCGGCAAGGTCCGCAACGACAATGCCGCCGGCGAGTTCTACCTGCCCGACATCGTGGGCCTTGCCCGGGCCGAGGGGCTGACGGCCACTGCCGTCCTTTGCGACGAGGCCGAGACGATGGGGATCAATTCCCGCGCCGACCTCGCCGCCGCCGAGGCAGCCTTCCAGGCCCGCCGCCGGGCCGAGGCGCTGGCCGACGGCGTGACGCTGACGGCCCCCGAGACGGTCTTCTTCGCCTTCGATACCTGGGTCGGCCGCGACGCCATCGTCGAGCCGAACGTCGTCTTCGGCCCCGGCGTCACGATCGAGACCGGAGCGCGCATCCGCGCCTTCTCGCATCTGGAAGGCTGCCACGTGGGCGCCGGCGCCGTCGTCGGCCCCTTCGCACGGCTCAGGCCCGGCGCGGAACTCGCCAACGACGCCCATGTCGGCAACTTCGTCGAGATCAAGAACGCCCGGATCGGCGAGGGCACCAAGGTCAACCACCTGTCCTACATCGGCGACGCCGAGGTGGGCGACGCCACCAACATCGGCGCGGGCACGATCACCTGCAACTACGACGGCGTGTCCAAGCACCGCACCGAGATCGGCGCGCGGGCCTTCATCGGATCGGACACGATGCTCGTGGCCCCTGTCCGGATCGGCGACGGCGCTATGACCGCGACCGGATCGGTGATCACGCGGGACGTTCCCCCGGGCGCGCTCGCCGTCGCCCGGGCGCGGCAGGAGACCAAGCCCGGCTACGCGACGCGGTTGTTCGAAAAGCTCAAGGCGGCGAAGGCCGCGCGCGCGAAAGGTCCCTGATGATGTGCGGAATCGTCGGCATCCTTTCGGACCATGAGGCGGCGCCCACGCTGGTCGAGGCGCTGAAGCGGCTCGAATACCGCGGCTACGACAGCGCCGGGATCGCGACCGTGAACGCCGGGCGCCTCGACCGGCGCCGTGCGGTGGGAAAGCTCGTGAACCTCTCGGACCTGCTCGTCCATGAACCGCTCGCCGGCAAGTCCGGCATCGGCCACACCCGCTGGGCGACGCACGGGGCTCCGTCGGTCCGCAACGCCCATCCCCACAAGTGCGGCCCCGTCGCCGTCGTGCACAACGGCATCATCGAGAACTACAAGGCGCTGCGCGAGGACCTCGCCTCCAAGGGCTATGCCACCGAAAGCGAGACCGACACCGAAACCGTGGCGCTTCTGGCACAGTCCTTCATGGATCAGGGCCTTGCCCCCCGCGACGCGGCCGAACAGACCATCGCCCGGCTCGACGGCGCCTTCGCGCTCGCCTTCCTCTTCGAGGGCGAGGACGACCTCATCATCGCCGCCCGCAAGGGCTCGCCGCTGGCCATCGGCCATGGGCAAGGCGAGATGTTCCTCGGTTCGGACGCCATCGCGCTGGCGCCGCTGACCGACCGGATCACCTATCTGGAAGAGGGCGACCGCGCCGTCCTGACCCGCGCCGGCGTCGAGATCGCCGATGCCAACGGCCATCGCGCGAACCGCCCGGTCCGCACGATCCAGATCGACACGGCGCGCGTCGACAAGGCGGGCCACAAGCACTTCATGGCCAAGGAGATCGCCGAACAGCCGACCGTCGTCGCCGAGGCCATCGCGCATTACGTCACCGAGGACGACATCCGCATTCCCGAGGGCGCGCTCGACTTCGCCCGCTTCGACCGGATCGTGATGGTCGCCTGCGGCACCGCCTTCTACGCCTGCCTCACCGCCCGCTACTGGTTCGAGCGGGTCGCGGGGCTCCCCGTCGAGGTCGATATCGCGTCCGAGTTCCGCTACCGCGAGCCGGTGATCGGGCCGAACACGCTCGCCATCTTCGTCTCGCAGTCGGGCGAGACGGCGGACACGCTGGCGGCACTCCGCTACTGCGCGTCCCGCGCGATGACGCTCGCCGTCGTGAACGTCGCCGAGAGCTCGATCGCGCGCGAGGCCGACCTCGCGCTGCCGATCCTCGCCGGGCCCGAGATCAGCGTCGCCTCGACCAAGGGCTTCACCTGCCAGCTCGCCGTGCTCGCGATCCTCACCCTCAAGGCCGCGTCCGACCGCGGCGGGCTCGACGACGAGGCGCGCACCGCGATGATCGCGGCGCTCCGCACCCTGCCCGGGCAGATGGCGCAGGCGCTCACGGCCGACGAGGCGATCCGCGGCCTCGCCGCCGGTCTGTCCGAGGTCGACCACGCGCTCTTCCTCGGCCGCGGCGCGATGTATCCGCTGGCGCTGGAAGGCGCGCTGAAGCTCAAGGAGCTCAGCTACATCCACGCCGAAGGCTATGCGAGCGGAGAGCTCAAGCACGGGCCCATCGCACTCATCGACGGCACCATGCCCGTGGTTGTCTTCGCCCCGCACGACGCCCTCTTCGACAAGACCGTGTCGAACATGCAGGAGGTCATGGCGCGCGCCGGGCGGGTCATCCTGATCACCGACCGCGCCGGCGCCGACATCGCCTCGGAGGGCACCTGGGCCACGGTCGTGATGCCGACCGTCCCGGACTTCCTCGCCCCCATCCTTTACGCGATCCCGGCCCAGCTTCTGGCCTATCACGCCGCGGTGGCGAAGGGCACCGACGTCGACCAGCCGCGCAACCTCGCGAAATCGGTCACGGTGGAATAGGACGACCCTCCGCGAAATCGGAAACTATTTCTGCACCACGTCCTGACAAGATACTGGAGGAATTGACTTTTTCTGATTTCTCCCGGAAAAACTTCCGGAAACTGGAATTTGGCCAATCTCCTACTTATGGAACCCCTGAAAAACCTGCCGATTTCAGCCTGATCTGGTAGACTTTGGGAATGTCTGATCAACGGCTTTGGTTGCGCCGAGATGGCAGCTTGATCGGT
>DAINOF010000088.1:0-11888 GCA_036735505.1 Paracoccaceae bacterium | reverse complement strand
GGTGCTCACGCGCCCCGAGGACTACGCCCGGCTGACCCGCGCGGTGCTGGCCGAAGGCGCGGCCTCGGGCGTGGTCTATACCGAGACGTTCCTGTCGCCCGACTTCTGCGGCGGCCGCGACGTCGCGGCCTGGCGCGACTACCTCGCCGCGATCCGCGAGGCGGCCGAGGCGGCCGAGCGCGAGGACGGGATCGTCCAGCGCGGCATCGTCACCTGCATCCGCCACTTCGGCCCCGAGAAGGCGCGCGAGACCGCGCTCTGCGCGGCCGAGACGGCGGGCGACTGGCTGGTGGGCTTCGGCATCGCGGGCGACGAGAAGGCCGGCCACCCGCGCGACTTCGCCTGGGCCTTCGACATGGCGCGCGAGGCCGGCCTCCGCCTCACCGCCCATGCCGGCGAATGGGGCGGGCCCGGCAGCGTGTCGGACGCGCTCCGCCACCTCCGCCCGGAGCGCATCGGCCACGGGGTGCGCGCCATCGAGGACCTCGCGCTCGTCGACCGGCTGGCCGAGGACGGCGTCGTGCTCGAGGTCTGCCCGGGCTCGAACGTGACGCTCGGCATCTACCCGCGCCTCGCCGACCATCCGGTCGAGCGCCTCCGCGCCCGCGGCGTGAAGGTGACGGTCTCGACCGACGACCCACCCTTCTTCCACACCACGATGACCCGCGAGTTCGACCGCCTCGCCGACACCTTCGGCTGGGACGAGGGCGACTTCCGCGCGCTCAACGCGACCGCGCTCGACGCGGCCTTCTGCGACGAGGCGACCCGCGCCCGCCTGGCCGACCGACTGCGCTGACCGCAGGGTCGGGATCGCCTTCGGCGAGAGTATTTGGACCAAGATGAAGGGCAGGCCGCGCCCCTCCCTCCGCTTCATCTTGGAGAAATACTCCGCGGGGGTGCGGGGGTGCGAAACCCCCGCGGCGCGACGATGCCGCGGCGCGCGCGGCCAAGGGTGCGAAACGTGTTTCCCCTTGCCGCGGATTTGCTCTAGCACGGCCCGCAGTCCGCCGTCCGGGAAAGCGCGCATGACCCCTCACCTGACCATCGTCGACCACCCCCTCGTCCAGCACAAGCTCAGCCTCATGCGCGAGAAGGACACCTCGACCAAGTCCTTCCGCCAGCTCCTGCGCGAGATCAGCCACCTTCTCGCCTACGAGGTGACCCGCGACCTGCCGATGACGACGAAGCGGATCGAGACGCCGCTCTGCGGGATGGACGCCCCCGTGATCGAGGGCAAGAAGCTCGCGCTCATCTCGATCCTTCGGGCCGGCAACGGGTTGCTCGACGGCATCCTCGAACTCGTTCCGGCGGCGCGGGTCGGCTTCGTGGGGCTCTACCGCGACCCCGAGACGCTCCAGCCGGTGCAGTACTACTTCAAGGTTCCCAAGGAACTCGAGGACCGCATCACCATCGTGGTCGACCCGATGCTCGCCACCGGCAACTCCTCGGCCGCGGCGGTCGACCTTCTCAAGGGGGCAGGCGCGCGGCACATCCGCTTCCTCTGCCTCCTCGCCGCGCCGGAAGGGGTGGCGCGCATGACGGCGGCGCATCCCGACGTGCCGATCGTGACCGCGGCGCTCGACAGCCATCTGAACGACCACGGCTACATCGTGCCGGGCCTGGGCGATGCGGGCGACCGGATGTACGGCACCAAGTGAGGCTTGCGGCCCCGGCCGGCCTTCTTCATGCTGCGTAGAGGCCGGCGATCCGGGGGGATGCGGGATGAGACGACTGATACGGGCGGCGGCTTTGGCCGCGGTCATTGGCGCCGTGGTGCCGGCGACGGGCCTCGCCCAGACGGGGCCGGCAGAGGTGCCGCCCGCTGACTACGCGGGGCGGCAGTTCGTCGATGGGCAGGGCTGCGTCTTCGTGCGGGCCGAGATCGGCGGCGCCGTCGTCTGGGCGCCGCGCCTGACCGCCGAGCGCCAGCCGCTCTGCGGCTTCCAGCCGACGCAGGCCGCGGGCTTCGGGCCATCGGTGAACACTCCGCCCGCCATCCGCCCCGACGCGCCGCCCGTCATCCTCGATACCGCGACCGTCGTCGGCACCGCCGCGACGGTGCCCGCGACGCTGCCTGCGGGGGCGCCCGCCGCCGTCGCCGCCGCGCGGCCCGGCGTGCCGCGGCGGAGCGACGTCCTCGCGGGCAAGGTGCCGGTATCGGGCGTGGCCGCGCGGGGCGATCGCCCGCCGCCCGGCTGGCGCCCCGTCTGGGACGACGACCGGCTGAACCCGCACCGCGGCCCGAGGACCGCAGCCGGCGACCGCGCCATGCGCGGGCTCTGGACCGACGAGGTTCCGATGACGCTGGTCGGGCCCGCCCCCTAGGGGTCGGTCAGCCCCCGCAGATGCCCTGCAGTCCCACCCAGTCGCCGTCCGACAGGAGGGGCCGCGCGCTGCCGGGCGGTACCGGGTCGGCCTCGATGAGGCCGACGGTCGCCTCGCCCGAGATGTCGAGCGCATAGGCATAGGGCGTGGCGCGGACCTGCGCCGCCTCGAAGGCGGCGAGGAGGTCGTCGCGCGGGATCTCCGGCCGCGCGCTCGCGAGCAGGTATTCCGCATAGGCGCGCAGCCGGTCCTCGGGCACGCCGCCGCGGGTCAGGAGGCTGAAGGCCGAGCCGGTGCCGGTCCAGTCGAGCAGCCGCAGGAGCGGGTCGCGCGTCGCGGCCGCCACCCGCTCGGCCAGGATGTAGCCGGCCAGGACCTCGGGCGTCTCGTAGCCCTCGACGAGCCGGCGGGAGACGAGCGTCGTTCCGCCGGGCAGGTGGGTGGCGGTGTTCAGCCCGTCGCCCAGCACGAGGATGCGGCCCGCGTCCTCGCCCCCGAGGCGCGCCTCGAGCCGCGCGAGCGACTGCGTACCCGCGAGCGAGGTGCAGGGCGGGCCCGAGATCCGCTCCACATGCGCGAGAAGCCGGGCCCCGATCTCGGCCCGTGCCGCGGGCGGCGCCACCCGCGCGGCCTCGCGGATCAGCGCGTCGGGCAGCCACAGGAGTGCCATGAGACCGATCGCCGCGAGCGAGGCGAAGGCGAGGCGGGCGCGCAGCCGGCCCGGGGCGGGGCGCGCGCGCTCGACGGCGCGGCGGACGCGGTCGATGGCCGCGACCATCTCGGCATCGGCAAGCTCGAGCTCCTCGACGGCGTCCCGGCCGGGCGCATAGAGCGCGGGCGCCGTGCCCGGGTTGAGCCTCTCGATCGCGGCGAGCGACCAGTGCGCGAGCGCGCGGCCCTGCATGTCGCTGAGGACCAGCGTCGCCTCGCCCAGCGAGACGATGACGTCGCGGCGCTGCGCGTCGGGCACGGCGCGCCAGACGCCCTGCGCCTCAAGCCGCTGGTAGTCGCTCAGTGCCGTCATGCCCCGTCCGGCGGTGCCGCCCCTTGGCCCGAGCATGACACTAGGCGAAGCGGCAGGGGGGGACAATCGCCGATCCCATTGCCGCGGCGCGCCCGCGGCGCTAGAGGCGGACGGGGAGGACCGATGGAGACAAGACCCCTCGCAGCCGCGCTGTCGATCCTGGCGGCCATGGTGATCATCGGCTTCATCGACAGCTTCGTGGCGGTGATCGCGCGCGAGGCCGGGGTCTGGCAGTTCCACCTGACGCGGTCGCTGATGGTCGTGCCGCTCTTCGCGCTGATCGGGCTCCTGGGGCTCGGGCGGGTCCGGCCGCGGAACTGGCGCGGCGTGGCGGGGCGCAGCCTCGCCATGACGCTGTCCATGGTGCTCTACTATGCCGCGCTGGGCGTCCTGCCCATCGCGCAGGTGGTGGCGGGGTTCTTCACGGCGCCGATCTTCGTCCTGCTCCTGTCGGCTCTGTTCATGGGGAGCCGGATCGGCCCCTGGCGGATCGGGGCTGCGGCGGTGGGCTTCGCGGGCGTGCTCCTGATCCTCCGGCCCGATCCCGCGGCGCTGTCGGTCTGGACCTTCGTGCCCATTCTCGCGGGGTTCTTCTATGCGGTGACGGCCATCGCGACGCGGGCCTGGTGCGCGGGCGAGGACACGATGACGCTGGTCGCGGGCGGCTTCGCGGGTCTGGGGCTCGCCGGCGCGATCGGGCTCGCGGTGCTCTGGCTCTTCCCGGCCGAGACGGCGGGGCGGGGGGACGTGTTCCTGCTCACCGGCTGGGTCCTGCCGTCCGCGGCCTTCCTGTTCTGGACCGCGGTGCAGGCGGTGGGATCGCTCGCGGGCGTGTTCTTCATCGTGCGCGCCTACCAGCTGGGCGAGGCGAGCTACGTCGGGATCTTCGAGTACTCGCTTCTCGTCTTCGTCGCGGCCTGGGCCTTCGTGCTTTTCGGCGAGGGGATCGACCTTCAGGCCGTGCTCGGCATCGTCCTCATCATCGTCTCGGGCGCGGTCATCGCGCTGAGGACCCGGCGGCACGGGGCGCCGGCGGCCGAGCCCGCGCGATGATCGTCTCGCCGGGGCGGGGCTATGTCTTTGTCCATATCCCCAAGACCGGGGGGACCTCGATGGCGCTCGCGCTCGAGGCCCGGGCGATGCGGGACGACATCCTGATCGGCGACACGCCCAAGGCGCGGCGGCGCAAGGGGCGGCTCACGGGCGTCGCGACGGCCGGGCGGCTCTGGAAGCATTCCCGCCTTGCCGACATCGCGGGGCTCCTGCCCGAGGAGGTGCTGGCCGGCCTGTTCGTCTTCACCATGGTGCGCAACCCCTGGGACCGGATCGTGAGCTACTACCACTGGCTTCGGGTGCAGCGCTTCGACCATCCGGCGGTGCGGCTGGCGAAGGCGCACGGGTTCGGCGCCTTCCTGAACCATGCCGAGACGCGGGCGAGCTTTGCCGCCGAGCGCTATGGCGACTATGTCCGGGGGGCGGCGGAGCCGGTCTTCGTGCGGCTCGAGCATCTGGCAGAAGACCTCGGCCCCGTGGAGGCACATCTGGGCTTCCGGCTGGATCTGCCGCATGCGAACCGGTCGGACCGGCCCGCGGACTGGCGCGCGTGCTATTCCGAGGCCGATGCGGCGCTTGTGGCCGAGCTCTGTGCGGAGGATGCCGCGCGGTTCGGGTATCGGTTCGCGGGCGGTGAGGCCGGAGGGGGCTCTGCCCCCGCCGCTTCGCGGCCCCCCGGAGTATTTCCACCAAGATGAAGCCGGGGTCAGGCGGCGCGGGCGGCTTTCGCGCCGTAGAAGCTCGCGCCGGTCGCCGCCATGTCGCGAAGCCTGCCCGGCGCGCGGAAGCGGGGGCCATGCGCGGCCTCGAGACCCTCGCAGATCGCCACTGCCCGGCCCGCGCCGATCCTGTCGAGCCAGGAGAACGGCCCGCCCGACCAGGGCGCGAAGCCCCAGCCGAGGATCGCGCCCACGTCGCCTTCGCGGATGTCGGTGAGGACGCCGTCCTCGAGCGCGCGCACCGCTTCGAGCACCTGCGCCATCATCAGGCGGTGCTGGACCGTGGTGAGGTCGGGCTGCGTCTGGGCCGCCGGGTAGCGGGCGGCGAGGCCTTCCCACAGCCCCGTTCGCTTGCCTGCGTCGTCATAGGCGTAGAAGCCGGCACCCGCCTTGCGGCCCATCCGCCCCTGATCCGCAAGCCAGAACAGGACCTCGTCCACCGCCTCGTTGCCGTAGGCGGGCCCGAGCGCGGCCCTGGTGGCCCTGGCGATCTTGACGCCCAGGTCGATCGAGGTCTCGTCGGTCAGCTGGAGCGGGCCGACCGGGAAGCCGAGGAGGCGGGCGGCGTTCTCGACGAGCACGGGAGAGACGCCTTCGCCGACCATCCGGATGCCTTCGTTGAGGTAGGGGATGATGCAGCGGTTCGCGTAGAAGAAGCGCGCGTCGTTCACGACGATCGGCGTCTTGCGGATCTGGCGGACGTAGTCGAGCGCCTTGGCGACCGCGCGGTCGCCCGTGTCGCGGCCGCGGATGATCTCGACGAGCATCATCTTGTCCACCGGAGAGAAGAAGTGGATGCCGATGAACTGGTCGGGCCGCGTGGAGGCGGTCGCCAGATCCGAGATCGGCAGCGTCGAGGTGTTGGTGGCGAAGATGCAGTCCTGCGGGATCACCGCCTCGGTCCGCCGCGTGACCTCGGCCTTGAGGGCGGGGTCCTCGAAGACGGCCTCGACGATCAGGTCGCAGTCGGCGAGCATGCCGTAGTCGGTCGTGGCGGTGATGCGGGACAGCACCTCGGCCTTCTTCTCGGCCGTGACCTTCCTGCGGGCGATGCCCTTGTCGAGGAGCCCCTCGGAATGGGCCTTGCCGCGGTCGGCCGCCTCCTGCGCCTGGTCGATCAGGACGACCTCGATCCCGGCGTTGGCGGAGACATAGGCGATCCCTGCGCCCATCATGCCCGCACCGAGGACGCCCACCTTCCGCACGCGCTGGTCGGGCAGGGCGGGGCGGTTCGCGCCCTTCTCGAGCGCCTCCTTGTTGAGGAAGAGCGACCGGATCATCGCCGAGGAGGAGGGCTCGAGGAGGACCGAGGTGAACCACCGCGCCTCGATCCGCAGCGCTGTGTCGAAGGGGACGAGCGCGCCTTCGTAGACGGCCGAGAGCAGCGCCTTCGCCGCCGGATAGACCCCTTGCGTCTGGGCGTTCACCATGGCCGAGGCGCCGACGAAGGTCATGAAGCCCGCGGGATGGAAGGGCGCGCCGCCCGGCATCTTCCAGTCCTTCCGGTCCCAGGGCTTGACGGTGTCGGCGTCCGTGGCCTTCAGGACCCAGGCCTTCGCGGCCGACAGGAGGTCGCCGGGCGGCACCACCTCGTCGACAAGGCTCGCCTGCTTCGCCTTCAGGGGCTCCAGCATCTTGCCTTCGAGCAGCACGGGCGAGGCCGCCATGGCGCCGACCATCCGGCTGTAGCGCGTCGTGCCGCCCGCGCCGGGGAACAGGCCCACGAGGATCTCGGGGAGCCCGATCCGGGCCCTCGGGCTGTCGGCCATGAAGCGGCGGTGGCAGGCGAGCGCGATCTCGGTCCCGATGCCGGCGCAGGTGCCGGGGATCGCGCAGGCCACGGGCTTGGCCCCCTTCAGCGTCCTGGGGTCCATTCCCGCGCGCTCGATCTTCCGCAGGATCCGGTGGCCCTCCATGATGAAGTGGAAGAGCGCGGGTGCGGGGTCCGCCCCCGCCTCGTCCCGGATGGAGGCCAGCACGCCCAGGTCCATGCCGCCCGCGAAACTGTCCTTTCCGCTCGTGATGACGATGCCCTTCACGCCCGGATCGGCGAGGGCCCGGTCGATGAAGCCCTCGACCAGCGCGAAGGCCTCGCGCGTGAGCACGTTCATGGACTTGCCCGGCACGTCCCAGGTGAGGACGGCGACGCCGTCCGCGTCCACGGCATAGGTGAAATCGGTCATGGCTGGTCTCCTTCTGTCGGGCTCATCGGTCGTATTCGGCGACGACGGCGCCTGTGGCGTCGGTGAAGACGCGGTGCCTGCGGTCGGTGATCGCGAGGGTCAGCCCCGCGTCTGGGTAATGGACGGTATCGGTCATGCGGCGGGTGCCGATGACGAGGTAGAGCGCGTCGCGGAGGCTCCGGTTCTCGAGGCAGTGCCCGACCGGATCGCCCGCGCGCCAGGCGGCGGCCTCTCCCGGGCGGAGCGGTGTCTCGGTCTCCTCGATCAGGATCACCTCGCCTTCGAGCACGAAGACGAGTTCGTCCTCGGTCTCGTGCCAGTGGCGGTGCGACGACCGCGAGCCGGGCGGCAGCCGTTCGAGGTGGCAGCCGAACTGGGTGAGGCCCGCGGCATCTCCGATCGCGGCATGGGCGAAGGGGCCGAGCGTGCCGACGAGGATGGGATGGGACGTATCGGCCTCGAGCGTGAAGGGAGGGATCGCGACCTTCGGCATCACGCACGGCCTATCCGTGCCGCCGATGCGCCCCGGGCGGCACTCCACCCGTGTCAGGGATCGGGGAACCCGAAGCGCAGCGCTTCCAGAAGCTCGATGACGAGCCGTCCGTCGCCGCCCTGCCGGCAATAGTAGCGAAGCCGGCTGCGCGCGATCTCTCGGTTGGCCGCATCGCGAAAGCTCCACTCGACCATCAGCGGCAGGCGCCCCTCCTTCATCGAGTCGATGACGATCACGGTCGCCCGGATCTTCACCGTTCCACCCTCGATCGCACGTTCGCGCCGCAGACGAAGCGCCGCGATCAGGTCCGCCCGCGTCAGGCGTACCGAAACGCCCTCGGGCAGGTAGACCACCAGCGGAATGGCGTAGCGCGCCGCCATCGCGTCGAGATCGCCCGCGATGTATTCGTCCGCACCGGCCTGGCAGAAATCGGCGACATCCCAAGGCATCTTCCTTACCCCCGCAAGGAACAGCCCGCGTCGCCGCGCACGGACGGCTTCCCCCAACGAGTGGAGGCTTGGCAACGGAGTATGCAGCAGGGGCATCAAGCCCGCCGGTCCCAGTACACCGCAGCGTACTGCACGTCGCCGTCGCGAGGCAATCGCCGGTTGCGCGGCGACCCGATGCGGATCGGGGAATCCGTACCATTCAGACGCGCTCGATGATCGTGGCCGCGCCCATGCCGCTCGCCACGCAGAGCGTCGCCAGCCCGGTCCCGCGACCGGTCCGCTCGAGCTCGTCGAGGAGCGTGCCGAGGATCATCGCGCCCGTCGCGCCGAGCGGATGGCCCATCGCGATGGCGCCGCCGTTCACGTTGACACGGTCGTGATCCACGTCGAAGGCCTGCATGAAGCGCAGGACGACGGAGGAGAAGGCCTCGTTGACCTCGAAGAGGTCGATGTCCGAGATCGCCATGCCGCTGTCGGCGAGGATCTTCTCGGTCGCGGGCACGGGGCCGGTGAGCATGATCGTCGGGTCGGTGCCGATCTTGGCAGTGGCCCGGATCCGGGCGCGGGGGGTGAGACCATGCGCCGCACCGAACTCCTTCGACCCGATCAGCAGCGCCGCCGCGCCGTCGACGATTCCGCTCGAATTTCCGGCATGGTGGATATGCGCGATTCGCTCGAGGTGGGGGTACTTCATCAGGGCGACCTTGTCGAAGCCGGGCATGACCTCGCCCATCTCCTTGAAGGCGGGCTTGAGCGCGCCCAGCGACTGCATGTCGGTGCCGGGGCGCATGTGTTCGTCGCGCTCGAGGATCGGCAGGCCGTTGCGGTCGCGCACCGTGAGCACCGACCGTGCAAACCGCCCCTCGTCCCAGGCCCGCGCGGCGCGGCGCTGGCTCTCGACGGCGAGCGCGTCGGCGTCGTCGCGCGAAAAGCCGTATTCGGTCGCGATGATGTCGGCCGAGATCCCCTGCGGGACGAAGTAGGTCTTCATGGCGATCGAGGGGTCGACCGCGATGGCCGCGCCGTCCGACCCCATGGGCACGCGGCCCATCATCTCGACCCCGCCGGCGATGTAGCCCGCGCCCGCGCCGCCCCGCACCTGGTTGGCCGCGAGGTTCACCGCTTCGAGCCCGCTCGCGCAGAAGCGGTTGATGGCGAGGCCCGGGATGCGCTCGTCGAGATCCGAGGCGAGGACCGCGGTCCGGGCCAGGCAGCCGCCCTGCTCGCCAACCTGCGTGACGTTGCCCCAGATCACGTCCTCGACCGCATGGCCCGCAAGACCGTTGCGGTCCTTGATCGCGTCGAGGGTGAACGCCGAGAGCCGCGCGGCGGTCACCTCGTGCAGGCTGCCGTCGGCGCGGCCCCGGCCGCGCGGCGTGCGGACGGCGTCGAAGATGTAGGCATCGGTCATGGTCAGTCCTCGCAGGTCAGGGGTCGGGGGTCAGCACCGCCGGGGCGAGCCCTGCGCCGGACAGCGCCGGGTAGGCCGACAGGAGAAGGGACAGGCCGGCCGCGTCGGAGACCGTGAAGAAATGCCAGGCCCCGCCGTGGGGAACGGCCACCGTCGTGGCCGCGAGCCGGAACCGGCCGCGATGGGGGTCGACCGCCCGGGTTTCGGTCGGAAGGAGCGCATAGACACGTCCGTCGGTGCCGGCGACGGTGCGGGTCCGGTCAAGGTCCAGCCGATGCGCCGGGACGTCGGTTCCCGGCCGGGTCGACGCGACGCCGTCGATGAAAATCGCGCGGAACGCGGGCCGGCCGTTCCCGGTCGCCGCGGCCATCGCCGCCGTCAGCCCCGGCCGCTGCAGGTCGAACATCGCCGCCCCGTCCTTCGCCAGAAGCGCCGCCGTCATGGCCGCCGAGGCCCGCGCCAGCGCCTCGGCATCGTCGCCGGCAAGTGCAGGGCCGGCCGCCCCCGCGGGCGCCGCGAACAGGAAAAGCGCGGCTGCGAGGGCGCGCACCGTCATGCGGCGCTCCGACGATAGGCGCGCGGCATCAGGTCATAGGGCCCGGCCCAGCGGGGCAGCGCCTCGACGTTGGCGAGCCACCTGTCGACGTTCGGCCAGTCGACCCGGGCGAAGCCGAAGGGTTCGGGATAGAAGAGATACCCGCAGCAGGTCAGGTCCGCGATCGACACCGCGTCGCCCTCGATCCAGTCGCGGCCTGCCAGATGCGTGTCGAGCACCTGGTAGGCCCCGCGGACACGCCCGGTGAGCCAGTCGATCGGTGCAGCGGGACGCTTGTCCTCGGGCAGGAAGTTCATCAGGAAACGCAACGCGCCCGCCTGGCTCGACAGCTTGTGGTTGTCCCAGAGAATCCAGCGCAGCACCTCGCGCCGGTCGGTGCCGCCGAAGCGCCCGGTCTTCTCGGCGAGATAGTCGAGGATCACGCCAGACTGCGTGAGCCGGACGTCGCCGTCCTCGAGCACCGGGCATTCCCCCATGCCGTTGACGTCCCTGCGGAAGCCCTCGCCCCGCGTCTCGCCGCCGAAGAAGTCGACGAAGACCGGCTCCCAGTCAAGCCCGGCGAGTTCGAGCGCCAGCGCCGCCTTGTAGGAGTGGCCGGATTCCCCGAAGCAGTGCAGCCTGATCGTCATGTCCGTCCCTCGTGGCTGGTGCCCGCGTGGCTGGTGTTGGAGGCGGGGGTTTCGCACCCCCGCACCCCCGCGGAGTATTTCTTCCAAGATGAAGCCCAGGATAGGTAAGCGCGCATTAAGGTTACCGCCCTAGGGTCGACGGCACGGTACAGGCTGGAGAGCCGATGACCGTCCAAGGTGAAGCTCCGCCGCGCCGCCTGCTTTCGCGATGGCCGGACCGACGCGGCGCGGCGGAGTGCGACCCTTGCTGCTTCATCTTGGTCCAAATACTCTCGCCGAAGGCGATCCCGACCTGTCCGCCCTTGCACGCTCACCGCTTCCGCGCCTCGAGGTCCGCGTTGAAGAGGCGCAGGCGGTGCGTGAGGGTGTCCGTGTCCGTCACGCTGTCGAAGTTCTCGAAGAGGAAGGACAGCGCCTCGCCCTCGTCGAGACCCGCCTCCTCGGCGAAGCGGCGCAGGCGACGGAAGGCGTCCTCGGTCATCGCGAGGTTCGGGCGGCGTGTGAGGCGCAGGCGCTTCGGCATCAGAAGTTCGCCGCGTCGAGCGCCATCACCGGCTCGGCCCCGCTCTCGATCCGGGCGAGGTGCATCTTCGTGGCCGGCAGCTGGCGCGCCATGTAGTAGCGCCCCGTCGCGAGCTTGGCCTCGAGGAAGTCCCGATCCGAGGCGCCGGCGTCGAGCGCGGCGAGCGCGGCCCGCGCCATCCGCGCCCACATCAGTCCCAGGCAGACATGCCCGAAGAGATGCATGAAGTCGTAGCTTCCCGCGAGGGCCGCGTTGGGGTTCTTCATGCCGGTCTGCATGAAGTACATCGCCGCCGACTGCAGGTCCTTCGACGCGGCCTTCAGCGGCTCGAGGAAGCCCGCCTTCAGCCGCTCGTCGCCCTCGTTCTCGCGGAGGAAGCCCTTCACCATCTCGAAGAAGGCCATGACGTGGCGGCCCCCGTCCGCCGCGAGCTTGCGGCCCACGAGGTCGAGCGCCTGCACCCCGTTCGCGCCCTCGTAGATCATCGCGATCCGGGCGTCGCGGGCGAACTGCGACATGCCCC
>DAINOF010000087.1:0-11931 GCA_036735505.1 Paracoccaceae bacterium | reverse complement strand
TGGAGACGGTGTTCTCCTACTGCCTGACCGAGCCCGGCTCGGGCTCGGACGCGGCCGCCCTGCGCACGCGCGCGACCCGCACGAACGCGGGGTTTGCGCTGACCGGGACCAAGGCCTTCATCTCGGGCGGCGGCTATTCCGACGCCTACATCGTCATGTGCCGCACCGGCGACGACAGCCCGCGGGGCATCTCGGCCGTGGTGGTCGAGGACGGCACGCCGGGGCTGTCCTTCGGCGGGCTCGAGGACAAGATGGGCTGGCGCTCGCAGCCCACCCGACAGGTCCAGTTCGACGCCTGCGAGGTGCCGGCCGGAAACCTTCTGGGGACCGAGGGCGAGGGCTTCCGCTATGCCATGGCCGGGCTCGACGGCGGGCGGCTCAACATCGCGGCCTGTTCGCTCGGGGCCGCGCAGGCCGCGCTCGACGCGACGCTCGCCTACATGGCCGAACGCCGCGCCTTCGGGAAGCCGATCGACCAGTTCCAGGCGCTGCAGTTCCGCCTCGCCGACATGGAGATCGAGCTGCAGGCCGCGCGCACCTTCCTGCGCCAGGCGGCCTGGAAGCTCGACCAGGGCGCGCCCGATGCGCCGAAGTTCTGCGCCATGGCCAAGAAGCTGGTCACGGAAACCGGCAGCCGCGTCGCCGACCAGTGCCTCCAGCTGCACGGAGGCTACGGCTACCTCGCCGACTACGGCATCGAGAAGATCGTGCGCGACCTCCGCGTCCACCAGATCCTCGAGGGCACGAACGAGATCATGCGGCTGATCGTGGCCCGCCAGATGGTCGGCCGGGCATGACAGACGTCCTGATCCGCACCATCGGCCGCGCGGGCCGCATCACGCTCAACCGCCCGCAGGCGCTGAACGCGCTGACCTGGGAGATGTGCCGCACCATGGCCGCCGCGCTTGACGCCTGGCGCGAGGATCCTTCCGTGGCCCTTGTGGTGGTCGATGGGGCAGGCGCGCGCGCCTTCTGCGCGGGCGGCGACATCGCCGAGATGTACCGCCACGGGCGCGCCGGCGACTTCGCCTTCGGGCGCGGCTTCTTCGCCGACGAATACCGGCTCAACGCGCGCGTGGCCGAGTTCCCGAAGCCCTACGTCGCGCTGATGCACGGCTTCACCATGGGCGGCGGCATCGGCATCGCGGGGCACGGCTCGCACCGGATCGTGGGCGAAAGCGCGCGCCTCGCCATGCCGGAATGCGGGATCGGCCTGATCCCCGACGTGGGCGGCACGGCGCTCCTCGCGGCCGCGCCCGGGCACTTTGGCGAGTTCCTCGGCACCACCGGCCACCGCATGGGCCCGGGCGACGCCATCCTCGCGGGCCTCGCCGACCGCTTCGTGCCCGAGGACGACTGGCCCGACCTCGTCGCCCGGCTCGAGGAGACGGGCGATGTTGTGGCGATCGAGGACGCCGCCCGGCCCTTGCCCGAGGCACCCCTCGCTGCGCTTCGCCCCATGGTCGACCGCGCCTTCGCCGCGCCCACTCTGGCCGGGGTCGCAGCCGCGCTCGCCGCCGACCCGTCGGAAGAGGCGCAAGGCACGCTCGCCACGCTCCGCCGCCAGAGCCCGCTGTCGGCCGCCTGCACGCTGGCGGCCATCGGCCGCGTCCGCGGCAAGCCCGTGCGCGAGGCGCTCGGCCTCGAATACCGCTTCACCGCGCGCGCGGCCGAACAGGGCGACTTCCTCGAGGGCATCCGCGCCGCCGTCATCGACAAGGACCGGGCCCCGCGCTGGCGCCACACGGCCCTGTCCGACGTGACCGAGGCCGAGATCGCGGCCATGCTCGCCCCGCTCGAGACCGGCGAACTGACGTTCTGAGGGAGGACCATCATGAGGATCGCATTCATCGGCCTCGGCAACATGGGCGCGCCGATGGCCGCCAACCTCGCCCGCGCGGGCCATGCGGTGGCGGGCTTCGACCCGGCCGCCCCCTGCCCCGACGGCGTCACGCCCGCCGCTTCGGCGCCCGGGGCCGTGCGGGATGCCGAGGCTGTCATCACCATGCTCCCGAACGGTGAGATACTTCGCAAGGTATCGAAGGAAGTCATCCCCGCGATGGCGCCGGGCGCCCTGCTCCTCGACTGCTCCACCGTAGACGTTGACAGCGCCCGCGCCGTCGCCGCCGAGGCCGCGGCCGCCGGCCTCCTGCCCGTCGACGCCCCCGTCTCGGGCGGCACGGGCGGCGCTGTGGCCGGAACGCTCACCTTCATGGCGGGCGGCAGCGCGGAGGCCTTCGAGAGGGCCCGGCCCCTCTTCGACGTCATGGGCGCCAGGGCCGTCCACTGCGGCCCCGCGGGGAACGGCCAGGCCGCCAAGATCTGCAACAACATGATCCTCGGCGTCACGATGATCGCCACCTGCGAGGCCTTCGCGCTGGCCGACCGGCTCGGCCTCTCGCGGCAGGCGCTCTTCGACGTGGCCTCCACCTCCTCGGGGCAGAGCTGGTCGCTCACCACCTACTGCCCGGCTCCCGGCATCGGTCCGAAAAGCCCGGCCGACAATGACTACCGACCGGGCTTCGCCGCCGACCTCATGCTCAAGGACCTGCGCCTCAGCCAGCAGGCGGCCGAGGCCGTCGGCGCCGACACGCCAATGGGAGCCCGCGCGACCGACCTCTACGCCGCCTTCGTCGAGGACGAGGACGGCAGCGGCCGCGATTTCTCGGCCATGCTGCCCCGCTTCGAGTCCCGAAGACGGCCGCCTTCGGTGACCTAGTCACAGACCCGGACACGCCCCAGGGCCTAGCATCGGGCCATCGGATCAGGAACAGGAGACCTCCCATGCTCAAGAAGAACGAAGGCACCACCGACCGCGCGCTGCGGGTCATCGCGGGCGTCGCCCTCCTCGCCGCCTTCTTCGCGATGCCCGAAGCGAGCTACCGCTGGGCCTTCCTCATCGGCATCGTGCCGCTCGCGACGGGGCTCATCGGCAGCTGCCCGCTCTACACCGTGCTCGGGATCAGCACCTGCCCGCTGAAGAAGACCTGAGCGCCCCTGCCTCCATCTGTCCGGAAATACCCCGGGGAGGGTCGCCTTCGTCGCGCCATCGGTTCAAGCGACGAAGGCGACGAGGGGCGCTCGCCGCCGCGTACCGTCCACTGGACGGAACGCAGTCGCGGCTCGCCCCTCCCGGCGCCCTCACGCGCCGCGCCGCCAGAGCGGATGCGGCACCGGGTCCTTCCGGGCGAAGAGGTAGCGGCGGAACACCTCGCCGTAGCTGCGGTACATGTACCCGCCATTCCGCGTGAGATAGGTCTCGCGGTTGGCAAGGTAGAGATCCGGCAGGCGGTACCACGGCACCTTCGGGTGCATGTGATGCACGACGTGCAGGTTGTTGTTGAGGAACATGAAGGCGAGCGGCCCCCGGTCCTCGATGATCACCGTCCGCCCCCGCGCCCGCTCATGCGCCTGATGCTCGAGGAAGGTGCGGATCTTCAGGATCGACAGCGCCAGGTAGGCCGCGACCAGGTAGGCCCAGAGCGGCATGCTTGAGACGAGCACGATCCAGAGCCCCACCGCCGCCATCGCCGGCAGGTGCAACAGCCAGCCGCGGATCACCCGGGCGTCGCCCGCGCGCGCCAGCCGCCAGTCCCCCGCCATGAAGGCCGCCTGCCCGACCGCAGGCCCCACAAGCAGCCGACCGGCGAGCGTGTTGTTGAAGCTCCGCAGCGCGCGGAGCCAGCCCGGCAGACGCTCCCAGTCGCCCGGATCGAGGTAGTTCGATTCTGGGTCGTCGAAGGGGTCGGTCAGGACCGCGTCCATGTGATGCGCAAGGTGGGTGTCACGGAACCGCTCGTAGGGGATGAAAAGCGTCAGCGCCGGCCAGACCAGCGCCGCGTTCCACCGCGGGTCGCGGAACGGATGGCCGTGGATCACTTCGTGGGTGATCGAGGAATGAAGAGCGGCGGCCAGCGCGGCGAAAACGATCCCCGCCGGCAGCCACCAGGCCGCGACGACGGTGGTGGCGCAGGTCCACGCCAGATAGGTGGCCGCGAGCAGACCCAGCGTGGGCCATTCGACGCGCCGTTCCAAGGTCATTCCAGTCCCGTCTTTCCCGTTCCTGACAAATGATTTCCCCCGTTGCGGTTTTCGCACTTGCCGCAGCGGCACGGGAGCCGATATCCGGGCAACACCCGGTCAACACGCGTGACTTTTATCAACAGGAGTGACAAGAATCGACAAACGTGATCGCGCCCAGCTTCTCCGGCGCCGCCTCCTGTCAGCCATGCACTCCAGGGGCACGACCCGCGCCGCCCTTGCTCGGACAATCAGTGTCGACCGCTCGACGATCTCCCAGCTTCTCACCGCCGAGGACGCCCGGCTGCCCAATGCGCAGGTCGTGGCGGAATGCGCGGCCGCGCTCGGCGTCACCGCCGACTGGCTCCTCGGCCTTTCCGACCGGCCCGAGCAGGCGGCCGACCTCCTCGCCGCGACGATCACGATGACCCCTGCGCAGCGCGCGCTGATCGACGAGCAGATCTTCGACTGGCACCGCGAGGCCGACGGCTACAAGATCCGCCATGTGCCTGCGCGGCTCCCCGACCTCCTGAAGACGCGCGAGATGCTCGAATGGGAATACGCGCCGCATCTCGGCCGCACGGCCGACGCCGCCATCGCGGCGAGCGAGGTCCGGCTCGACTGGATGCGCAGCTCGTCCTCGGACTACGAGATCGCGATCCCGCTCTTCGAGGTGGATTCCTTCGTGAACGGCACGGGCTATTACGAAGGGCTGCCGGACCGGATCCGCGACGGGCAGCTCGCCCGCTTCGCCGAGATCCACGATCAGCTCTATCCTTCGCTAAGGGTCTTCCTGTTCGACGCGCGGCGCCTTCTCTCGGCGCCGCTCACCATCTTCGGCCCGCTTCTTGTCGTGATCTACGTGGGCCAGCACTACCTCGCCTTCCGCGACATCGAGAGGGTGCGGGCGCTCACCCTGCACTTCGATCGCCTGGTGCGCGAGGCGCGGGTGCCGGCGCGGGACTTTCCCGCGCATCTCGAGGCGCGGCGGGCGGAAGCCCGTGCGGCGCGCGACCCGTCTGCGGGGTCATGACGAGGCGGCCAGGGTCGTAGCCGTTGAACGCCAGAACCGCCCGCGCGGCCCTCAGCCGGTCGGCCGGCATCACCGGGTCGCGGTGCAGGATCCAGCCGGCGCGCCCCGAGGGCACGCCCACCACCGCGCTGCGATAGTCCTCGGCCACCCACAGGACCCAGTAGGGCGCCGCGACGAAGGGCACGCCATCGAACGATACCTCGAGCCGCCCGGGCCCGACCGGCCGCGCCACCCCCTCGATGCGGCGGAGCGCCCCATCGCGAAGGCAGGCGTTCACCACCCCGAGGGTCCCGTCCGCCCGCGGCGCGTAGTCGGCGACGGTGTCCGTGCAGCCCTCCTGGAACGGCACGGGAAAGCGCGCGATCTCGTGCCACCGTCCGGCATAGCGCGACGGATCGAAGGCCGCGGCCGAGGCGATGGGGACAGCCGGATCGCGGTACGAGGCGACCGGGACCGCGCAGGCGGCAAGCACGAGACATCCCCCGACGACCACCCCGGCCAGGGCGCGCCTCAGTCGAGGCACAGCATCGCCCGCGCGCCGCTGGCCGTCAGCACCTCCTCGCAGCCGATCAGCGGATCGAGCGGCGCGCAGGTCCCCGACCGCGCGAGACAGGCACCGCTGCAGTCGCCGGCGCTGGTGCAGCGTTTTCCCGCGTCGGGCGTGCGGCGGAAGCAGGCAAACGCGCCCTCCGCTCCGGCGCGGCTCCAGATGCCACCGTCGGCCTCGCACCGCGCCTGCTGCAGCGCCACGAGCTCCTCTCCCACCGGCGGCAGGCGATCTTCCTCGGGCTGGCACCCGGAAAGCGCCAGCGCCGCAAGCGCCAGCAGGCCCCAAACTCCCACCGTCAGCCGCGTCACGAAACCGCCCTCCGCCTTCCCTCGGGTGTCGCACGTTTCCCCGCCGGGCGCGAGCCTCAGAACGGCATCGGATGCGCCGCATGGACCGCGGCGATGTCGTCGAGCGCCTCTCCGCTCAGCACGACCTCTGCGGCGCCGAGCGCGCGCCCGAGCTGCTCGGTCGAGGTCGCGCCCACGATCGGGATCGTCGGGAAGGGCCGCGCAAGGGTGAAGGCGATGGCCATCTGCACCGGGTCGAGCCCGTGCCGCGCCGCCACATCGTGATAGGCCGCCACCGCGGGCAGGACCCGCGGCGTCAGGCGCCCGCCAAGCCCCGGCGTCCGCTCGAGCCGCGAGCCCGCGGGCACCGCGCCGCACTGGTACTTGCCCGTCAAGAGCCCCGCCGCGAGCGGCGAATAGGCCAGGAGCGTCACCTCCTCCTGCGCCGAGACCTCGGCCATGTCGGTGTCGTAGAGCCGGCAGAGAAGCGAGTACTCGTTCTGAACCGCCGCGACCCGTGGCGCGCCCGTGGCCTCGGCGAGCCTCAGCCACTGCATCGTGCCCCAGGCGGTCTCGTTCGACAGCCCGAAGGCGCGGACCTTGCCCTCGGCCACAAGCGCGGCCAGCGTCTCGGCCGTGGCCGCCATGTCGTCGAGGATGCTGGCCGTGTCCCGGCCCGAGGGGTCGAAGCGCCAGTTCTGGCGGAAGTGGTAGGAGCCGCGGTTCGGCCAGTGCAGCTGGTAGAGGTCGATGCGGTCGGTACACAGGCGCCGCAGCGAGGCCTCGGTCGCCGCCCGAAGCACCGCGGGCGTGATCGGCGCGCCGTCGCGGACGTTGGGGTTGCCCTTGCCGGTGATCTTGGTCGCGATCACCAGATCGTCGCGCCGCCCGGTCCGCGCATTCCAGCTGCCGATGATCTCCTCGGTCCGCCCGACAGTCTCGGGGCGCACCGGGTTCGTGGGATACATCTCGGCGGTGTCGAGGAAGTCGACGCCGAGGTCCAGCGCCATGTCGATCTGCGCATGGCCTTCCGCCTCGTCGTTCTGGCTGCCCCAGGTCATCGTGCCGAGGCAGATCCGGGACACCTCGATCCCCGACCGGCCCAATGTCGTCCGCTGCATGTCCCGCCTCCGCTTCCACGATGCCCTGCCGGTTTAGCCGGTTCGGGGCGAAGGGCAAGACCATGAGGACGCTTGAGAACGATACGTGAACATCTATACTCTCCCCCATGACCGAGATCGCTTCCGCCCGGCTCCTGTCCCGCCACGGCCACCGCCCGCGCCCGGGCGTCGCCGTCATGGGCGACCTCGCGCTCGCCACCGCCCGCGTGCACGAGGCCTGCGGCCCGGCGCGGCGGACCTTCGCGCTCGCGGTCGCGGGCGCGATGGAGGGGCCGGTCCTCTGGATCGCGCCGGGCTGGCTGCCCGAGCGGCTGAACCCCGACGGCATGGGCCGGCTTGCCGCGCCCGGCCGGTTCCTCTTCGCCACGCCGCGCCGGGCCGAGGACCTCCTGTGGACGATGGAAGAGGCGCTGCGCGCCGGCGCCGTGCCGCTCGTGGTGGCCGACCTGCCCGAGCCGCCCGGCCTCACCCCCGTCCGCCGCCTCCACCTCGCGGCCGGGACCGGCGCGGCCGAGGGCGCCTGCCGGCCGCTGGGCCTGATCCTCACGCCAGGGGGCGCGGCCCCGGGGGTCGAGACGCGCTGGTCGCTCGTCCCCCGCCACCCCGGCACGCGGGAGGAACGCTGGGAACTGCGGCGCCTGCGCGCCCGCACGCTCCCCGAGGCCGCCTGGACCGTGACGGCCGGCGCCGACGGGCGGCTCGTGCCGGCCGCGCCAGACCGCGCGCTTCCTTCCCAATGACCGAGAGCGGCCCGCCCAGGATCTCCCGGAACGGCCCTGCCTCCATCTGTCCGGAAATACCCTCGGGGGAGCACGAGGGGGCAGACAGCCCCCTCG
Organism: Paracoccaceae bacterium; assembly: GCA_036735505.1. GTDB lineage: Bacteria > Pseudomonadota > Alphaproteobacteria > Rhodobacterales > Rhodobacteraceae > DAINOF01. The sequence goes on along the minus strand of DAINOF010000087.1, from coordinate 4,084 downwards.
CTCTTCTGCCTGCCTGCTTGCCTGCGGAACGACACCAACCCGGCGCGCCGCCGCCTCAGGCCACCCGCGCCTCGCGGATCAGGCGCAGGATGTCGCGCGCCGCCTCGGGGATGTTCGTACCGGGGCCGAAGATCGCGCGCACACCGGCCGACTTGAGGAAGCCGTAGTCCTGCTGCGGGATCACGCCGCCGCAGATCACGAGGATGTCGCCCGCCCCCTTCGCCGCCAGCGCCTCGACCAGCTTCGGCGCCAGCGTCTTGTGCCCGGCGGCCTGCGACGAAATCCCCACCACATGCACGTCGTTGTCGATGGCGTCCTGCGCCGCCTCCTCGGGCGTCTGGAAGAGCGGGCCCACGTCGACGTCGAAGCCGATGTCGGCGAAGGCCGTGGCGATGACCTTGGCGCCCCGGTCGTGGCCGTCCTGGCCCATCTTCACGACGAGCATCCGGGGCCGCCGCCCCTCCTCCTCGGCAAAGCGCTCGACGTCCTTCTGGATCGCGGCGAAGCCTTCGTCGCCCTCGTAGGCCGCGCCATAGACGCCCGCGAGCGTCTTCACCTCGGCCCGGTGCCGGCCGAAGACCTTCTCCATCGCCATCGAGATCTCTCCCACCGTGGCGCGCGCCCGCGCCGCCTCCACCGCCGCCTCGAGAAGGTTGCCGCCCTCGCGCGCGCGCCGCTCGACCTCGGCGAGCGCCGCCGCGCAGGCCGCGCCGTCGCGGGACGCGCGGATTTTCTCGAGCTTCGCAACCTGTTGCTCGCGGACCTTCGCGTTGTCGATGTCGAGAATCTCGATCGGGTCCTCGGTCTCCTTGCGGTACTTGTTGACGCCGACGATCACGTCCTCGCCGCGGTCGATGGCCGCCTGACGGCGCGCCGCGCTTTCCTCGATCCGCAGCTTCGGCATTCCGCTCGCCACCGCCTTCGTCATGCCGCCCATCGCCTCGACCTCTTCCATCAGCGCCCAGGCCCTGTCGGCCAGTTCCGCCGTCAGCGCCTCGACATAGTAGGAGCCCGCGAGCGGGTCGACGACCCGGGTGATCCCGGTTTCCTCCTGCAGGATCAACTGCGTATTGCGCGCAATTCGTGCCGAGAACTCGGTCGGCAGCGCGATCGCCTCGTCGAGCGCGTTGGTGTGCAGCGACTGCGTGCCGCCCAGGACCGCGCTCATCGCCTCGTAGGCGGTGCGGATCACGTTGTTGTAGGGGTCCTGCTCCTGCAGGCTCACGCCGCTCGTCTGGCAGTGGGTCCGAAGCATCAGCGACTGCGGCTTCCGCGCGCCGAAGTCGCTCATCACCCGGTGCCAGAGAAGCCGCGCGGCGCGGAGCTTTGCCGCCTCCATGAAGAAGTTCATGCCGATGGCGAAGAAGAACGACAGGCGGCCCGCAAAGGCGTCCACGTCCATGCCCCGCGCGATGGCGGTGCGGACGTATTCCCGCCCGTCGGCCAGCGTGAAGCCCAGCTCCTGCACGAGGTTCGCCCCCGCCTCCTGCATGTGGTAGCCCGAGATCGAGATCGAGTTGAACTTCGGCATCTCGTTCGACGTGTATTCAATGATATCCGCGACGATCCTCATGCTGGGCTCGGGCGGGTAGATGTAGGTGTTGCGGACCATGAACTCCTTGAGGATGTCGTTCTGGATGGTCCCCGAAAGGGCGGCACGGTCCACGCCCTGTTCCTCGCCCGTGACGATGAAGCTCGCGAGGATCGGGATGACCGCGCCGTTCATCGTCATGGACACGGAAATGTCCGAAAGCGGAATGCCTTCGAAGAGGATCTTCATGTCCTCGACCGAATCGATGGCCACCCCCGCCTTGCCCACGTCGCCCAGGACCCGCTCGTGGTCGCTGTCATAGCCGCGGTGGGTGGCGAGGTCGAAGGCCACCGACACGCCCTGCTGCCCGGCGGCCAGCGCCTTGCGGTAGAAGGCGTTGCTGTCCTCCGCCGTCGAGAAGCCCGCATATTGCCGGATCGTCCAGGGGCGCCCGGCATACATCGTGGCCTTCACGCCCCGCGTGAAGGGCGGCAGGCCCGGCGCCGCGGTCATGTGGTCGAGCCCCGCGACGTCCTCGGCGGTATAGAGCGGCCTGACGCGGATCCCCTCGAGCGTCTCCCACTCCAGATCCGACAGTGCCCGCCCGCGCAGTTCCCGTTCCGCCAGCGTCTTCCAGTCGCTCATGCGGCTCTCCCGATCGTGATCTGCACGCCGCGGCGCGCGATTGATGCCTTCGTTTTCCGGCGCTCCCGCCCTATATCATCGACTACAGGAGGTACGATGACGTTCAGACCCGCCCTTGCCCTAGCGATGCTTCTCGGTGCCGCGGCGCCGGCCCCGGCCGTCTGGGCCGAGAACGGACCCGAGACGGCGGTGGAGCTTTGGGAAGCCGACCGCACCCGCATCTTCGACGCGTCCGAAGTGCAGCTCGAGGACTTCACCTGGATCGCCCGGCCCGTGGTCGTCTTCGCGGACGCGCCCGCCGACCCCCGGTTCCGCCAGCAGATGGAATACATCGAGGCCCGCATCGACGAACTGGCGATCCGCGATGCGGTCATCATCGTCGATACCGACCCCGCGGCGCGCAGTTCGGTGCGCACCACCTTGCGCCCCCGCGGCTTCATGCTCGCCCTTCTGAACAAGGAAGGCGGCGTGTTCCAGCGCAAGCCCGCGCCCTGGGACGTGCGCGAGATCACGCGCTCCATCGACAAGCTCCCGCAGCGGCAGCAAGAGATCCGGGACGGCACGGCGATCGGCGGATAGGTCATTCGAACTCCATGATCACCGCGTCGACGGCTAGGCTGTCGCCGGCGCTGGCGTGGATGCGGGCCACGGTGCCCTTGCGCTCGGCCCGCAGGATGTTCTCCATCTTCATCGCCTCGACGGTGCAGAGCGTCTGGCCCTCCTGCACGACCTCGCCCACCGCGACATCGATGCGCACGACGAGACCCGGCATCGGGCAGAGGAGCAGCCGCGAGGTGTCGGGCGGCACCTTCTCGGGCATCAGCGCGAACAGCTCGGCCTGCCGCGGGGTCCGCACCGTGGCGCGCAGGTCGGCGCCGCGATAGCGCAGCCGCACCCCGCCGCGGATGGTATCCACCTTTACGATCATCGGCCGGTCGTCGAGCATGCCGCGGAAGAGCCGCGCGCCCGGGGTCCAGTCCGACCGGACCCGCACCAGGCTGTCGTCGGGGAAGGTGACCTCGGTGCCGAAGCCGGTCTCGTGGACATGGACGCGGAAGCTTTCGCGCCCGAGGTAGACGACCCAGTCTGGCTCGACCCGGCGCGCGTGGTTCGGCATCGTGCCCGAGATCTGCGCCGCCCGCTCTTCCTGCAGGATCTTCATGTGGGCCGCGACAGCCGCGAGAAGCCGCAGGGTGCCGGCATCGGGGGTCACGCCCGCGAAGCCCTCGGGATATTCCTCGGCGATGAAGGCCGTCGTGATGTTTCCGCTCACGAAGCGGGGGTGGACCATGACGGCGGCGAGGAAGGGCAGGTTGTGGCCGATCCCCTCGACCTCGAAGGCGTCGAGCGCCGTGCGCATCCCCTCGATCGCCTCGGCCCGCGTTGGGCCCCAGGTGCAGAGCTTGGCGATCATCGGATCGTAGAAGATGCTGATCTCGCCGCCCTCGAACACGCCGGTGTCGTTGCGCACCGCCGCGTCCTCGGTGCGGCTCTCCTCGGGCGGGCGATAGCGGGTGAGCCGGCCCGTCGAGGGCAGGAAGTTGCGATAGGGGTCCTCGGCGTAAAGCCGGCTTTCCATCGCCCAGCCGGTCAGCGTCACGTCGTCCTGGGTGAAGGACAGCGTCTCGCCCGCGGCGACCCGGATCATCTGCTCCACGAGGTCGATGCCGGTGACGAGCTCGGTGACCGGGTGCTCCACCTGAAGACGGGTGTTCATCTCGAGGAAATAGAAGTTCTTTTCACCGTCGACAATGAACTCGACCGTCCCGGCCGAGGTATAGCCCACGGCCGAGGCCAGCGCGCAGGCCTGTTCGCCCATGGCGCGGCGCGTGGCGGCGTCGAGGAAGGGCGACGGCGCCTCCTCGATGACCTTCTGGTTGCGCCGCTGGATCGAGCATTCCCGCTCGC
>DAINOF010000086.1:0-11933 GCA_036735505.1 Paracoccaceae bacterium | reverse complement strand
TGGGCGGGTCGGACCAGTGGGGCAACATCGTCAACGGGATCGACCTGACCCGCCGGGTGCAGGGCTGCGAGATCTACGGGCTGACCTCGCCGCTTCTGACCACCTCGGACGGGCGGAAGATGGGCAAGTCCGCCGGGGGCGCGGTCTGGCTCAACGCCGACATGCTTAGCCCCTACGAGTTCTGGCAATTCTGGCGCAACACGACCGACGCCGACGTGGGGCGGTTCCTGAAGTTCTATACCGAGCTGAGTATCGAGGAATGCGATCGGCTTGGCGCGCTGGAAGGATCGGAGATCAACGAGGCGAAGATCCGGCTCGCGGGCGAGGTGACGGGACTTCTGCACGGACCCGAAGCCGCCGCTGGGGCCGAGGCCACAGCGCGCGAGGTCTTCGAAAGGGGCGGCGTAGGCGAGGATCTGCCGACGCTCGCGCTCACGGCGGCCGAGATCGGCGACGGGATCTCCATCGTCCAGCTCATCGTGCGGGCGGGGCTCGCCGCGTCGGGCAAGGAGGCCAAGCGCCTGATCGCGGACCAGGGCGCGCGGATAGACGACACGCCGCTGACCGATCCGGGGCTGATGCTGGACGCCGCGCGGCTCGCCACGCCCGTGAAGCTCTCGGCCGGGCGCAAGCGGCACGCGCTGGTGACGCTCGCGGGCTGAGCCCTACCGGGCCGTCAGCGCGGCCGACACCGGGGCGAAAGCCACCTGGCGGTTCGGGTTGGCCGCCACCCAGCGGCTCAGCGCCGCGACGGTGGCGGGCTCGGCCTGCCCGACGAGGATCACGACACCTTCCTGTCGCGCACGGAACGCCGCCTGATCGAGCGTGCGCAGCACCGCGTCGGGATTGCCATCCTCGAGCACCCGGAACACCGTGCGCGCCGGAACCCCGGCCCGGTCGGCGAGCTGCTGGGCGGTGTTGAGCCCGCGCGGAAACGTGATGAGCCCGTGGCCGGTCGCGGACACGGCGGCCACGACCTGCGCCAGCGCGTCGCGCTCGGACTGAAACCCGCCCTCGGCCGTATCCATCAGCGCCACGGCCTCGGGGATCGTATCGAAATTGACGCTGAGCGCGACTTCGACATCGGACGGCGCGGCACCCGGCGGCAGCGTCGGAACCAGCAGCACCTCGCGGCCCGCGGCACGGTAGGCGGCGGCGATCTCGCGCGCCCGCTCGGCCCCGGCGTCCACCGCGAACGAGACCGCCAGCGGCAGTTCGAGGCCGGCGGCGGCGTCGGGACCGGGCCCCTCGCTGCCGCCATGCACCAGGATGACGGCGATCAGCGGATCATCGCCGGGATTGTCGAACGGCACCGAATGCCGGACGAGCGCCGGCTGCGGAGCATCGGGCTCGGTCGACGGGTCGATCTCCGGCACGTCCGCTTCGGCGACCGGCGCAGGCTCGGACCCGGCGCCGCCGACGGTGGGCAGACGGTTGACACGCACGCCCGCCGCGCCCTGAAAGCCCGGCGTCGGCGCACGCGCGCCCGGCGCATCGTCCCCCTCGGAGGCGATCGCGACCTCGGGCTCGACCGGCGGCGCGACGGGCGGCTCGGCCGGGGACGGCGGCGCGACGGGGGCGCGCTGCACCGCCGAGGGCGGCGCATCGGGCCGGGGAGTTGCGGGGCCGGCACCGGCGGGCGCGCCGCGCAATGTCGTGTCGAGTGCGGCGGGCACCCCGGCCGCGACCGACGTGGCGGGCGCTTCGGGCGCGCGAACCCCATCGGCGGGAACCGTGGGCGGCGGCGGAGCCACGCCCGGAAGCGCAGCCTGCGGCGCGACCGGACGGCGGACGGGATCGAGGGCCACCGCGGCAACCGTGTCCCTCGCGCCCGCCGCACCCGGCGCGGCCACCTGCGGCGGCGGTGCGACCGCCGGGGCGGGCGACAGCGCCTCGGCCGACGCGGGGGCGGCGGGACGGCGCACCCCGGGCTCCGGGACAGGCGCGGCAACCGGGGCCTCGCGGCCGGCCACCCCGGCGGACGACGCCGCAGGCGGCACGGGGTCGGGTGACGCGCCCGCAGGCGCGGCGGGCGGCGCGGGCGCGGTGGGCGTCTCGGGCGCGGCCTCCGCCGGCGCCACTTCGGCATCGACGACCACGGGCGTCGGCGCGGCCTCCGGCTCGGACGCAGGCTCGGGCTCGGGCACGGGATCCGGGCCGGGTTCGGGTTCGGGCCGCGGCTCGGGCCCGGCCTCCGGTTCGGGCGCGACCGAAGCCACCACCTCCGTCGAGATCTCGTCCCCCGCCGGGACGACGCCGCGCGGCGCCGACGCCAGATCGCGCCGGTCGGTCAGTTGCGATGCAAGTGCGATGGAGATCACGCCCACGAGGGCGCCCCATGCCGTTCCAGCCAGTAAACCGCGTCCCAAGGTGCGCTCCCGGGTATATGTGTCTGCCGCGATGCCGCCTTGACCCCTGGCGGCGCCTTGGCCCATCTATACCCCGTCCTCACAGCGGAGGCATCCCCTTTCGAAAGCCGCGCGCCCCATGATCCTGCTCATCGACAACTACGACAGCTTCACCTGGAACCTCGTCCATTATCTGGGCGAGCTTGGCGCCGAGGTTCGGGTCGCGCGGAACGATGCGCTGGACGTCCAGGCGGCGATGGCGCTTCGCCCCTCGGGCATCGTGCTGTCGCCCGGGCCCTGCGCCCCTGATCAGGCCGGCATCTGCCTCGCGCTGACGCTCGCCGCGGCCGAAACCGGCACGCCGCTTCTCGGCGTCTGCCTCGGGCACCAGACGATCGGTCAGGCCTTCGGCGGCCGCGTCGTGCGCGCGGCCGAGATCGTCCACGGCAAGCTGGGCCAGATCCATCACGAAGGCCGCGGCGTCTTCGCGGGCCTCCCCTCGCCCTTCGCCGCGACCCGCTACCACTCGCTCGTCGTCGACCGCGCGAGCCTGCCCGACGCGCTCGAGGTCACCGCGTGGCTCGAGGACGGCACGATCATGGGCCTGCGCCACAGCGCCCTGCCCATCGAGGGCGTGCAGTTCCATCCCGAAAGCATCGCCTCCGAACACGGACGCACGATGCTCCGGCGCTTCCTCGATACCGTCCGGATCCCGGCATGAGCGACCGCCTGAAGCCCCTGATCTCGGCGGCGATCGACCGCCCCCTCACGCGGGACGAGGCCGCGGAGGCGTTCGGCATCCTCTTCGCCGGCGAGGCCACGCCCGCGCAGATCGGCGGCTTCCTCATGACGCTGCGCACCCGCGGCGAGACGGTCGAGGAATACGCCGCCGCCGCCGCCGTGATGCGCGCCAGATGCCGCCGCGTGCGCGCCCCCGCGGGCGCCATCGACATCGTGGGCACCGGGGGCGACGGCAAGGGCACGCTCAACATCTCGACCGCGACCGCCTTCGTCGTGGCCGGCGCCGGCGTGCCGGTCGCCAAGCACGGCAATCGCAACATCTCGTCCCGGTCCGGCGCGGCCGACGCGCTCGCGCAGATGGGCGTCGACGTGATGGTCGGGCCCGAGGTCGTCGAACGGGCGCTGGCCGAGGCCGGCATCGGCTTCATGATGGCGCCCGTCCACCACCCGGCCATCGCCCATGTCATGCCCGCCCGGGCCGAGCTCGGCACGCGGACGATCTTCAACATCCTCGGCCCGCTCACCAACCCCGCCGGCGTCACGCGCCAGCTCACCGGCGTCTTCTCGCGCGCGCTGATCCGGCCGATGGCCGAGACGCTCGGGGCGCTGGGGTCGGAGCGGGCCTGGCTCGTCCATGGCGCGGACGGCACGGACGAGATCTCGATCGCGGGCCTGACCCATGTGGCGACGCTCGAGGACGGCACCGTGACCGAGACCGAGATCCATCCCGAAGTGGCGGGCCTGCCGGTCCATCCGTTCGACTCGCTGCTCGGCGGCACGCCCGAGGACAATGCCCGCGCCTTCCGCGCGCTTCTGGCCGACGAGCCCTCGGCCTACCGCGACGCCGTGCTGCTCAACGCGAGCGCCGCGCTCGTCATCGCGGGACGGGCCGGATCGCTTCGCGAGGGCGTCGAGATCGCCCGCGACAGCCTCGCCTCGGGCCGCGCGCGGGCCAGCGTCGAGGCGCTCGCGCGCGTCACCTCCGGCTCCTGACCGCCCGCGGCTTCTTCTGGCCGGAAATACTCTCGGGGGGGAGCGCGAGGGGGGCAGACAGCCCCCCTCGCCTTGCCCCACGACCCGGCCGTCGCCCGCCTACTCGCCCAGCATCCACATGCCCTCGGGGAAGAATGCGTGGAACGCGAAGGCGAACATCACGTCGTGCGGCACGTCCCGCCCGGCGCCGTCGCGCACCCGGATCGTGCCCACCTCGCGGCCCTCGCCGATGACGGCGGCGTCGAGCGCCGAGGCCTGCCCCGCGGACCAGCTCACGCTCAACCCCGCCTCCGCGACCGTCCCTTCCGACCGCACCCGCTCCACCGGCCAGGCGCGCTCCCCCACGCGGACGACGCGGGCGAGCGCGGGGATGCCGTGCGGGGGCGGCGCGCCGTCATAGAGGAAGGGCCGCGCGGCGCTGTCGTAGCCGACATAGGGGTTGCGGCCATAGCTGCGCGGCCAGTCGGGTTCGTCCATCACGAGGCCGTCCGGGTTGCGCGCGCGAAACTCGCTCCAGCTCTCCATCCATGTGGGCAGCTGGACCAGCTCGCGGCCCGTCATCTCGCCCACGATGCCCTCGCCCACCGCCTGCTGCCACCAGCTTTCGGTCTCGCGGTCGTACATCACCATGTCGGAATGCCTGAGCTTGCCCGAGACGCCGAAGCTCAGCACCCGCCCGTCCACGCGCCGGTCGAAGGTCGGCCCCGAATTGCACAGCGGGCAGAAGGTGACGGCCACGGGAATGCCCGCGATCTCGTCGTTCACGATCTCGTGCCATGTCAGATACCGGATCGGGTAGGCGCGCGGCGCGGCGCCCTCGATCTCGACCGCGATCACCGGCTCGCGGTCCGACAGGCGCGTCTCCCCGGACACGGCGATGAATGTCGGGTCCGACAGCGCCGGGATGCCGTCGCGCGGCGGCCCGCCCGAGACGATCTCGCTCCAGTCGTCGATCGTCGTGGTGGAAAAGTCGGTGAGCGGGAATTCCCGCTGCCATTGAGCCGGCGTGGCCATCGCCGCCGTGGCGAGACAGGTGGCGAGACACATGGCGCGGGCGGTGGCGAACAGGGGCTGGCGCATCGGCACCTCCTTCATCTGACCCGCCGAGCGTCGCAGACATGGGCGCGCGCGCACAGCCCCCCTCACGCCGGATTGACGCAAGGGGAGCCGCGGTGAAGTCAGTCCACCACGCGCACCGACGTCATCACGTCGAGCTGGCCCACGACGGCGCCGTTCTGGCCGGTGCCGCGCTTGATCGCGTCGACCACGTCCATCCCCTCGATCACGCGGCCGAAAACCGTGTACTGACCGTTCAGGAAGTAGCCCGCATCGAACATGATGAAGAACTGCGAGTTGGCCGAATCGGGGCTCGCCGCCCGCGCCATGCCGACCACGCCCCGGTCGAAGGGGATGTCCGAGAATTCGGCCGGGATGGTGCCGCGGGACGATCCGCCGCGGCCGGCCATCCGCATGTCGCCGCCGAGCCTGCCGAACTCCACGTCGCCGGTCTGGGCCATGAAGCCGTCGATCACCCGGTGAAAGACCACGCCGTCATAGGCGCCCTCGCGGGCGAGCGCGGTGATCTGCTCGACATGGCCCGGCGCCACCTCGGGCAGAAGGTCGATCACGATGGTGCCGTTCGCCTCGCCCGCGACCTCGATGACGAGGTTCGGGCCGGGACCGTCCGCCTGGGCCAGCGCCGTGCCGGGGACGAGGACGGCTACGAGAAGGAGCTTACGCATCGGCGGCCACCTTCACGCTGAGCATGCGATCGGGCGTCATCGGCGGCTCGCCGCGCACGATGGCGTCGACATGCTCCATGCCTTCGATGACGCGGCCGTAGACCGTGTATTGCCCGTTGAGGAAGTGGTTGTCCTTGAAGTTGATGAAGAACTGGCTGTTGGCCGAATTGGGGTTCGAGGACCGCGCCGCGCCAAGGGTTCCCCGGTCGTGGGGAAGCCTGGAGAACTCGGCCGGAAGGTCCGGCAGGTCCGATCCGCCGGTGCCGGCGCGGCGGATGTTGAAGCCGGACTCGAAGTTGCCGTGCTCCACGTCGCCGGTCTGGGCCATGAAGCCGTCGATCACCCGGTGAAAGACGACGTTGTCGTAGGCGCCCGCGCGCGCGAGCTCCTTCATCCGCGCGGCGTGCTTCGGCGCCACATCCGCCAGCAGTTCGATGACGACGGTGCCGTCCTTCAGCTCCATCAGGATCGTGTTCTCGGGGTCCTTGATCTCGGCCATGGCCTTGCTCCTCTGACGTGTCGCGCCCATCCCTAGTGCGGGCGGGAACGAAGGGGAAGGGCGTCCGTTGACGCGGGCATTGACCCGCCGGTCGCGATCGGGTGTTTACGGGGTGCCAGCCCAAGGAGCCGCGCCATGACCTGGAAGACGCTCGACGACATGGACCTCGACGGCAAGCGCGTGCTGACGCGGGTCGATGTGAACGTCCCCGTCGAGGACGGCCGCGTCACCGACGCGACCCGGATCGAGCGGATCGTACCGACGATCACCGACATTCTCGCGAAGGGCGGCGCGCCCGTCCTGCTCGCCCATTTCGGGCGGCCGAAGGGAAAGCCCGTGCCCGGGATGAGCCTGCGCGTGGTGCAGCCCGCGCTCGAGGCCGCGCTGGGGCGCGAGGTGGTCTTTGCCGAGGACCCCGACCGCGCCTTCATCGACGCGCAGGCGGGCGACGCGGTGATCCTTGTCGAGAACACCCGCTTCCATCCGGGCGAGGAAAGGAACGACCCCGAGCTTGCAAGGACCTTCGCCGCGCTGGGGGATGTCTATGTGAACGACGCCTTTTCGGCCGCGCACCGGGCGCATGCCTCAACCGAGGGCGTGGCGCATCTGCTGCCGGCCTGCGCCGGGCGCCTGATGGCGGCGGAGCTGCGCGCGCTGGAGGCGGCGCTGACCACGCCCGACCGCCCCGTCGTCGCGATCGTGGGCGGCGCGAAGGTGTCCACCAAGCTCGATCTTCTGGGCAATCTGGTGCGCAAGGTTAACGTTCTGGTGATCGGTGGCGGGATGGCCAACACCTTCCTCGCCGCGCAGGGGATGGACGTGGGCCGCTCGCTCGCCGAACACGAGATGGCCGATACGGCGCGCGACATCCTCGCGCAGGCCGGAGAGGCGTCCTGCGAGATCCTGCTGCCGGTGGACGTCGTGGTCGCGCAGGAATTCAAGGCCGGGGCCGAGGCGCGGGTCGTGCCGGCGGACCAGTGTCCGCACGACGCGATGATTCTCGACGCCGGGCCGGACAGCGTGGCGCGGATCGTGAAGGCGTTCGAGGCGGCGCGCACGCTGGTCTGGAACGGACCGCTCGGCGCGTTCGAGATCGCGCCCTTCGACGCGGCCACCAACGCCGCGGCGAACCGCGCGGCGGACCTCACGGCGGAGGGCCGGCTCGTTTCGGTCGCGGGCGGCGGCGATACCGTCGCCGCGCTGAACCGGGCGGCGGCGGCGGACCGGTTCACCTACGTCTCGAGTGCGGGCGGGGCGTTCCTGGAGTGGATGGAGGGCAAGACGCTTCCCGGCGTCGCGGCGCTCGAGGCTTGACCGGCCGCGCCGAGCGGCGCACGAGGCGAGCGGATTTGCAATCGGCGCGCCGCTTTCCTAGAAGCGGAGCGCGGGCCGGAGGAGGCCCGGAAAACAGGTGGAGAAGCGCATGGACCCGAAAGCGGAACGGATCACGAGCGGCAAGGGCTTCATCGCGGCCCTCGACCAGTCGGGCGGGTCGACGCCCAAGGCGCTGAAGCTCTACGGCGTGGACGAGGATGCCTGGTCGACCGAGGAAGAGATGTTCGACCTGATCCACGCGATGCGGTCGCGGATCGTCTGCTCGCCTGCCTTCACGGGCGACCGGGTGCTCGGCGCGATCCTGTTCGAACAGACCATGGACCGCGAGATCGGCGGCAAGCCGTCGGCGCGGTACCTCTGGGAGGACAAGCGGGTCGTGCCGTTCCTGAAGATCGATCAGGGGCTGGCCGACGCACGGGGCGGCGTGCGGCTGATGGCGGACATGCCGGACCTTGACGCACTTCTCACGCGCGCGGCCGAGGCGGGGATTTTCGGCACCAAGGAGCGGTCCGTCATCGACGCGGCGGAAGCGGAGGGCATCGGCGCCGTGGTGGCGCAGCAGTTCGAGGTGGGACAGCGCGTGCTGTCGCACGGGCTGGTGCCGATCCTCGAGCCGGAAGTGACGATCTCGATCCCCGACAAGGAGGCGGCCGAGGAGATCCTTCTGGAGGCGATCCTGCGCCATCTCGACGCGGTGCCCGAGGGGCACCGGATCATGCTCAAGCTGTCGCTGCCCACGCGCGAGAACCACTATCTGCCGCTTGTCGAGCATCCGAAGGTGATGCGGGTCGTGGCGCTGTCGGGCGGCTATTCCCGCGACGACGCGAACGCGAAACTCGCCGCGAACCGCGGCGTGATCGCGAGCTTCAGCCGCGCGCTGACCGAGGGTCTGTCGGCCGGGCAGTCGGATGCGGAGTTCGACCGCGTGCTCGACGCGACGATCCAGTCGATCTACGAGGCCTCGGTCGCCGGGTGACCGGCGCAGGCCGGGGGGCTCCGCCCCCCGGACCCCCCGGCGTATTTCAGGCAAGATGAAGCCTCAGAGACGCGCGAGGATCGCGGCGGTGTCGAGGCCCGCCACCGCGCCGGCCGTGTGGCCGCGATCGCCCGCGAGGCGCGTCGCGACGAAGGCGCCGGCGACGGAGGTGGGCGCGTTGCGCAACAGCACCGAGGCCGCCAGAAGCAGCGCCGTGCGCTCCGCGAACCATCGCGCCTCGGCTTCGTCGGGGCGGTCCGGCCAGCGGGTGCGGTGCAGGGCGAGCGCGGTGTCGTAGGCGCGGTCGGCGCCGCGCGCGGCGTCAAGTTCGGCCGCCAGCGCCGGGCCGGCCTCGGGGTCGCGCGCGAGCGTGCGCAGGATGTCGAGGCAGATGACATTGCCCGAGCCCTCCCAGATGCCGTTGAGCGGCGCCTCGCGGTAGAGCAGCGGCAGGTCGGTATCCTCGACATAGCCCATGCCGCCGATCGCCTCCATCGCCTCGGCCACGACGCGCAGGCACAGCTTGTTGGCGTGATACTTGGCGAGCGCCACCGCAAGCCGGGCGAAGGCGCGCTCGGCCGGTGCGTCGAAGGCGCGGGCCACCCGCAGGCCGAGGGCCGTGGCGCCTTCCCAGTCGAGGACGAGGTCCGACAGGACCGCGCGCATCAGCGGCTGGTCGATCAGCCGGCGCTGGAAGGCGGTGCGGTGAACGGCCCAGTGATGCGCATGGGCGAGCGCGGCGCGCATCAGGCCCGCGGGGGCGAGCGCGGTGTCGAGCCGGGTGTGGTGCACCATCTCGAGAATCGTGCGGATCCCCTCGCCCTCGGGGCCGAGGCGGTGGGCCAGCGCACCGTCGTATTCGATTTCGGCCGAGGCGTTCGAGCGGTTGCCGAGCTTGTCCTTGAGGCGCAGCAGACGGATGGCGTTGCGCCCGTCCTCGAGCCAGCGCGGCACGAGGAAGCAGGTGAGGCCCGCTTCGGTCCGCGCCAGCGTGAGGAACCCGTCCGACATCGGCGCCGAGCAGAACCACTTGTGTCCGGTGAGGCGCCAGTGGTCGCCCGAGGGCACCGCCCGGGTGGCGGTGAGGCGGATGTCCGAGCCGCCCTGCTTTTCCGTCATCGCCATGCCCAGCGTCGCCCCGCGCTTTTCGGCGAGCGGCAGGACGCGGGGGTCGTGGCCGCGCGCGAGAAGCTTGGGACGCCAGATGTCGTCGAGGTCGGGGTCGGCGCGGAGCGCGGGGACGGCGGCGTAGGTCATCGTCATCGGACAGCAGGTTCCGGGGTCGACCTGGGTGGCCATGTAGACCATGGCGGCATGGGTGGCATGGCCGCCCTGCGCGCTCTCCCACGGGCGCGCGGCATAGCCGTGGCCCAACCCCGCCTCCATCAGCGCATGATAGGCTGGGTGGAACGCGACCTCGTCGAGCCGCCGCCCGCCGGCGTCGAAGAGGCGCAGCTCGGGCGGGTGGCGGTTGGCCGCGCGCCCCGTCTCGCGCATCTCGGCCCGTCCATATGCCGCGCCGAAGGCGGCGAGCGCGGTGGCGTCGGCACCTCCGGCGTGGCAGCGAAGAACCGCATCGTCGGCCCAGAGATCGCCATCCCCGCGCGGTGCAGGCTGGTTCGACACGTCATGCGTGCCGAGGCGGTCTTGCGCGTCGGGACGGGGCATGTGGTCTCCTCCGTCAAGGAGATAGGCGGCGGGACGGCGGCTTGAAAGCTCCAAGCCGTTAAAGTTCCCTGCAAAACGAGATTTTCATCATCGGCCGAGTGTGCCATGGTCCGCGCAGCATCCGTGAGAGATGCGTGGCGAGGCAAGGCGATGGGCGGCACGAGCAGGCGCACCGGCGTGGGGCTGGCGATCTACATGGTCGTCATGGTTACCCTGGGCATGTATTTCACCTTCTCCAGCATTCAGGGCGATCACGGGCTGTTCCGTCGCGTGCAGATTCAGGCCGAGACCCGCGCGCTCGTCCTCGAACGCGACCGGCTGGCGCAGGAGGTGGCGGCGTTGCGCAACAAGACGCTCCGTCTGTCGGACACGTTCCTCGACGTGGAACTTCTGGACCAGCAGGCGCGCGACGTTCTGGGGCTGGTGCGGGCGGACGAGATCGTCCTGCGCTGACTTGCCGCTGCCGCATGGCCGGTCTTCGCGCGACGCGCGGGCGGTCGCGCAATTTCCGCGTGCCTTGCGGCAACTCTTTTGCTAGAGGATAGTTTAACGCTGAACTATCCGCTGCTTGAGGGAGGAGCCGCCGGCATGGCCACGCGAAAATCCGCCGCGACGCCGAACGTCTCGAAGGACGACCTGCTGCACTACTATCGCGAGATGCTGCTCATCCGCCGCTTCGAGGAGAAGGCGGGCCAGCTTTACGGGATGGGCCTGATCGGCGGCTTCTGCCATCTCTACATCGGGCAGGAGGCCGTCGTCGTGGGTCTCGAGGCCGCGGCGGACGAGGGCGACAAGCGCGTCACCTCCTATCGCGACCACGGGCACATGCTGGCCTGCGGGATGGACCCCAAGGGCGTCATGGCCGAGCTGACCGGCCGCGAGGGGGGCTATTCCAAGGGCAAGGGCGGTTCGATGCACATGTTCTCGCGCGAGAAGCACTTCTACGGCGGGCACGGGATCGTTGGCGCGCAGGTGCCGATCGGCGCGGGGCTCGCCTTCGCCGACAAGTACCTCGGCAACGACCGCGTGACCTTCACCTATTTCGGCGATGGCGCGGCCAACCAGGGCCAGGTCTACGAGACCTACAACATGGCCGAGCTGTGGGACCTGCCGGTGGTCTTCGTGATCGAGAACAACCAGTACGCCATGGGCACCTCGACCAAGCGGTCGACGAAGTCGCCCTCCTACTGGGAGCGGGGCGCGGCCTATGGCATCCCCGGCGAAGAGGTCGACGGGATGGACGTGCTGGCGGTGAAGGCCGCGGGCGAGAAGGCCGTGGCGCACTGCCGGGCGGGCAAGGGGCCCTATATCCTCGAGATCAAGACCTACCGCTACCGCGGCCATTCGATGTCGGACCCCGCGAAATACCGCACGCGCGAGGAAGTCCAGAAGATGCGCGAGGAGCGCGACCCGATCGAGCATGTGCGCCAGCTGCTCCTGACCGGCAAGCACGCCGGAGAGGACGATCTCAAGGCGATCGACAAGGAGATCAAGGAGATCGTCAACGAGGCGGCGGAATTCGCCAAGGAAAGCCCGGAACCGGCGCTGGACGAGCTCTGGACCGACATCTATGCCAAGGACATTCCGCAGGGGGCCGCGATCTGATGGCGACCGAACTTCTCATGCCCGCC
>DAINOF010000085.1:0-12003 GCA_036735505.1 Paracoccaceae bacterium | reverse complement strand
GCCTATCCGCGGCGCATCATGGAAGTGCGCGAGATGGTCAACGACACGCTCGGCGGCCGCGACCTCGGCATCCCCTACTGCACGCTCTGCGGCGCGGCGCAGGCCTGGTTCACCGACGACCTGCCCGAGGGCATCGATCGGCCGGTCCTGCGCACCTCGGGGCTGCTGATCCGGTCGAACAAGGTGATGTATGACATCCGGACCCAGTCGGTGTTCGACACCTTCCTCGGGCGGGCCGTGACGGGGCCGCTCGCCGAGCGCGGCCTGCAGCTCGAGCAGGCCACCGTCATCACCACCGACTGGGGCAGCTGGCGCGCCGCGCATCCCGAAACGACGGTTCTGGTCGAGGCGCTGGCGCTGGGGCGGGACTTCGATTTCCGCAACGGCCGCGACGCCAATGGCCCGATCTTTCCGGTGGGCGACGTCGACCCGCGCCTGCCCGTGCACGAGGACATCATCGGGGCCGTCACCGCTTCGGGAACGCCGGTGGCCTTCCAGCGCAGCGCGGCCATGATCGCCCTGACCCGAGGCGAGGCGGTCGGGTTCGAGAACGTGCGCCTTGTCCTCAACGCCGGCGGCATCCGCGCGGTCGATGCGGAGGGGACCGACCTCGGCAGCCACCAGGCCTTCTGGTTCGCCTGGTCGCAGTTCCACCCAGGTACGGCGCTCTGGCCCCGATGACCCGCGGCGCGCGGCCATTCCGGCCCACGCGGGCTCAGGACATCCTGTAGCCCACGTTGCGCAACGTCGCGATGCGGTCGCCCTCGGCTCCGAGCTTGCGCCGCAGCCGCCCGACATAGACGTCGACCACGTTCGTCAACGGGTCGGCGCTCACGCCCCAGACGGCGTTCACGATCCGTTCGCGCGACAGAACGCGCCCGGCGTTGGTGAGGAACAGGAGGAGAAGGTCGCGTTCCTTCTTCGACAGATAGATCTCGGTCCCGTCGATGGAGACGCTCAGCGCGATGCGGTCGAACACGATGCATCCGCTCGTGATCGTGGCGGTGCCGTTGCAGGACCGATAGCCGGTGGCGCGGCGGTGCAGCGCCTCGATCCGGGCAACGAACTCGTCGAAGTCGAAGGGTTTGGGCAGGTAGTCGTCGGCCCCGATCCGCAGTCCCTCGACACGCTCCTCGGTCGCGCCGAGCGCCGTGAGCATCAGGATCGGGACCGTCGTCTTGCGCGCCCGCAGCCTGCGGCACACGTCCTGGCCCTGAAGGCGCGGCAGCATGAGGTCGAGAAGGATGATGTCGTAGCAATGGCCCAGGGCATAGTCGAGCCCGGTCTCGCCGTCGGCGGCGTGGTCGACGGACCAGCCTTCGGCGGCCAGCCCGCGCCGGATGAAGTCGGCCACGCGGGATTCGTCTTCGATCAGGAGGATGTTCATGGAGAGGGACCTGCGCCGCCGGCTGCTTGCGATCATCATCAGGCGCGCCCCCGGCCGGAGCCATTCTCCACAGGTTGATTTTCGGGCCTTACATCCTCGGTTTATGCCGACAGCCGCGAAACTGCCTGTCCGATGAGCATGATGCGGGGCTGGCGGGGAAGGGTGATGACGACCCTGAGCCCGCCCTGCTCGCGGTCCTCGAGCCGCACGTGCCCGCCGTGCGCCTCCACGATCGACTTCACGACCGGCAGGCCGAGCCCGCTGCCCTCGATGCCGTAGCCCGACGTGTTCGAGCCGCGGAAGAACCGGTCGAAGGCCTGGGCCTTCTCGGCGGGGCTGAGGCCCGGGCCGTCGTCCTCCACCGAGATCTCGATCGCCGAGGCCGTGGGCGCGACGGCCACGCGGATGCGGGGGCCGCCGTAGCGCCGGGCATTCTGCAGAAGCGCGAGAACGCACTGGCGAAGCCGAACCTCGTCGGCGGAAAGCCGGGCTGGCTCGGACGGCGTCTCGATCTCGACCGGGTGCGGGAACATGGCCGCGGCGTCGCGGACCACCTTGCGGAGGTCCAGTTCGCGCCGGTCGAGCCGGAGCTGGCCGGCCTCCTGCCGGGCGATGGTCAGGAGGTCGTCGACGATCTGGTTGGTGTGCCGGGCCGAGTCGCGGATCCGTGCCAGCGCATCCGAGACGTCGTCGCGCATGTCCGTCGCCGTGCGCAGCGCGACGTCGGCCTCGCCCAAGATGATGGCGAGCGGCGTCCTGAGTTCGTGGCTGATGTCGGCCATCAGTTGCTTGCGGTTCGCTTCGCCGATCTCGAGCTGCCCGACGAGCCGCTGGAGTTCGCGCGTCCGCGCGGTGACCATCTCGTCGAGTACGCGGTTGTGTTCCTCGCGCGTGGCCTCGCGGCTCGACAGCGCCTCGGCCATCGAGGCGAGGACCTGCCCGAGCGCACGGAACTCCTGGCTGCCGCCGAGCGCAAACGGACCCGCATAGTCGGCGTTCCGAAGCCGCCCGAGACCCTCGGCCAGCCGGACGAGCGGCCGGCGCACCTGTGTCTCGAACAGGACCAGCATGGCGGCAAGAAGCAAGGCCGCGAACCCGAGGATGCCGTAGACGAGGCTCCGGTTGCGGGTCTTGAACGCCTCGGCCTCGGCGATCGCTTCGGCGACCTCCTCGCGTTCCTCGGTCAGCGCCGCGTCGATCTTCTCTTCGAGCAGGACGTCGATCTTTCGGTCGAGAAGATCGGCCAGCCGCTCGATCCGGGTTGCCGCGTCGATGGGCTCGCCCGACGCCGAGAAGGACTCGAGCGCCATGGTGATGGTGCGGACGTCCTCCTCGATCGCGTCGAGAAGCTGTAGTTCCTCGATTTCCTCCTCGCCCACCATGATGATCTCCCGGCCGATGACCTCGCGGATCGCGGCGATGTTGCGGGCGATATGGTCGCGCAACTCGCGCTCGCCCGCCCCGCCGTCGCGGTCGCCGATCAGGAGCGCGTCGCCGTGCTGCTTGAAGAGCCGGAAGAGATTGGCCTCGAGCTGAAGGTGAAGCGCGTAGGAGTCATGGGCGAGCTGCGTGCGCGCGTCCCACCATCGCGCCCGTTCGAGACTGTAGAGGGCGAGGCCAGCGAGCCCGAGGGTCAGGATGACGAAGCCCGAGGCGAAAAGTCCGAAAAGGGTGGTGGACCGCATGTCACTCGTGTTCCGGTTGCCGCACGCCGACGGGCGCAGGGACTGGGTACCGACGAAGCGCGGGCACCATGGCACGATCCGGCGCCGCGGGCCAGCGGGACACGGCGGCGGCGGACCTGCCCGCGCGGGGCAGGTCCGTCGGGTAAGGGGTGAGGACCGCGCTTTCGGCGCGGCCCTCCGTGGCCGGTGTTCTGAGGGGGGGTGATCCGGCCACGTTCCGTTGTGCTCCGCCGGATGGCGGCAGAGCGGCATTTCCTGGCGTCAGCGCGCCCCGGCAGCATCGATGCCGCGGGGCGTGGGGGCGAACGGGGGTCGAGCGGGCGAGGCTCTGCGTCATCGAGTACCATCCGCCGCCAGCGGCGGTGGCGCCGCTGCCGCACGTGTCGCGGTGAGCACCGCGACCCATGGCCCATCGCCCGGCGCATGCAGCGGAAGGCGGTCCCGCGCCGAGACTGAGGCGAAAGGTCCCCATTGTCCGCGCTCGACATCGATCCAGCGCAGGTCGAAGTCGGCCCGCCCGGCCATGTCGAGCCTGAGGTCGACCGCGCCGCCCGAGGTGAAGAAGACGGCATAGGCGCGGCCGGGGTCCGCCATCGCATGGGCCTCGGGCAGGGTGAAGGCCGCGCCGAGCGAGGTTTCGTCCGCGCCGACCGTGACCTGTCCGTTGCCGGCAAGAAGGGTGTCAGCCGGGACCATCTTCCACGGCGGAGCGAGCTCTTCCATCAGCCGCGCAGCCCGGATCGAGGCCAGCGCGCGTGGCGCGGGACCGAGCCCCGCGTTCTCCCGGTGGAAGCGGACCGCCGAGGCTCCGCCGAAGAGGCTCATCCAGAAGCTGTGCACGGCGGCAACGTCGCCGTAGCGCTGGAAGGCCCGGAGGCGGAAGGCGGTCAGGCGGTGGATGTCCGACCCGTAGACCTTGCTGATGGTGAAGGGCCGCGGCGCTTCCGCCAGTTCCTGACGGAGCCAGGCGAGCTGGCTCACCTGCTCGGCCGCGCTGTTCCTGAAGCTCGTGACCTGGGCGGCGCTCACGTAGTCGTAGACCTCGGGGTTCTCCACGACCTGCCGCTGGAACGGATCGCGCGACAGGGTGTGGGCGTCGAACATGTCGGTCACGAAGACCTCCCGTCCCGCCGCCCGGGCGCGGTCCTTCACATGCGAGATCCAGTAGCGGCCCCAGGCCGGGTCGGTGCTCGTCTCGTTGTTGATGGTGTAGAGAACGTGGTCGTGGCCGAGCGTCAGGTCGAGCACGCGATCCACGAAGGCCCGCTGATGCGACAGGAGGACGGGACGGTCCGCCATCGCCGGCACACTGTGGAAGAAGGGGTTCTGGTCCTCGACCGGATGCTCGGGATAGCGCGGGCCGAGCCCGGTCTCGGCTTCGGTGTAGGTGACGTTCCGGCGCGGGTTCCAGGCGTTCGCCTGCCACATGATGCGCCAGAAGTCGAAGCGGTTCCAGAGCTCGAGCTCGACGACCATCCCCCGCGCCGCGCTGAGCCGCAGGAGGCGGTCGAGCCGGTCCCACCAGACCGGATCCCATTGCGCGAGGTCGTAGCGACCGCTGGGCAGTTGCAGGAACGGCTGGTCATGCGGCAGGGGGCGGTCGTCGCCGCCGTGGACGGCCCGCGTGCCCATCGACAGCGAGACGCGGAGATAGGTGACGCCCGCCGCGTGGAGGTCGTCGAGATGCGCCTCGAGGTCGGGCCAGTGCTGGAGATTGTCGACCACGCTCGCGCCCAGAAGAAGGACGGGCGCGCCGCGGTATTCCCAGTAGAACGGGTTCGCGCCATGGGGGCGCAGCGCGGCCGCGGGGTCTCCGGCAATGTCCGGCAAGGCGGGTCCGGCCGACAGGACCGCCAGCGCGAGCGCGAGGGCGAGGCGTGCGCGGCCCATCACGACCCGGCCCTCCGGCCGGAGGCGCGTTCGGACGGGGCGGGCAAGGGCCGCGCCTCCGCGAGATGGGCGTCGTTCTTGCGCAGGAAGGTCAGGACCTTGTCGGCCAGCGCCCGGGTCCGCAGCGGCAGGCGCCGCAGCGCCTGCGCGGCGCCGAGAAGCAGGGCCGCGGGCAGCCTGACCGGAAGGCGTGAGCGGGGATATCGGGCCTCGACCCCGGCGAGGAAGGCGTCGAAGGCCACAGGTGCTTCGAAGCCGCGCCAGGTGCCGGGGGGCAGGAGGGGATCGGCGACGCGCTCGACCATGTCCATCAGCCGCTCCATCGCGACGGGATAGACCTGCGGCGCGCGCCCGGTGAGGCGGAGGCGCAGGGGCAGGCGCGAGACGACCTTGCAGAGGATCGCGTAGGGGCCTTCGGGCGGGTCGTCCGCAACGAGCCCCGGCACGAGGACGCTGCCGCCCGCGGCGAGCACCCGTCCGGCCAGGGCATGCTCGTGCCGGCCGTAGGTGCTGGCGGCGTCCGGCGCGGCCGCGACGGAGGAGACGAAGACGAGGGCCGCCGGTGCCGCGGCCGAAAGCAGCGCCTCGACCATCGCGCTGTTGGCGGCGATAGACCCTGTCGCGTCGCCGCGGCGGTCCCAGGCGAAATGGAGGATGCGGTCGGCCTCCCGCAGCGCCCCGGCCACCTCCGCGGAATGCGGCCGGGCGAGGTCGGCCTGGAGCCACCGGACCCGCCCCGGGCCGCCTTCCTCGGGGATGCCAGCGCGGAGCGAGGCGATCGCCACGACCTCGCGCCCGGGGCAGGCCGAGAGCCGGGCCACCGCGCGCCGGCCGATGGGGGAGGACGCCCCCGTCACCACGATCCGGTCAGGCATCAAGCGCCTCCATCGCGGTGCGGCGGGCATTGGCCATGATGGTGAAGGTGGGAGAGACCGCCGGCATGTCGGGAAAGACGGTCGAGTCGCAGACATGGACCCGCGGCATCGCCTCGCCCGACCGCGACACCGGGAGGAGCGCGTTGCCGTAGCCGAAGGTCGAGCCGTAGTGCACGCTCGAGGCTTGCAGGACCGTCGGGCGCGTCAGGACGCGCACGCCGTCGCCGGACACGGCGCGCTTGAGGCTGCAGAGCACGCGCGCGGGCTCGACCCGGTCCGGCGCCGCGGCGGCAGCGGCGTTGAGGCGGTCGCCCGACAGGGTCACGTCGTAGCTTTGCGACTGGTCGGAATGGACGAAGAGCCGCCCCCAGTAAAGCCGGGCCCGCGTGGCCGAGACGGCGTGGCGCGCCAGCCTCCAGAGCCGCGCAGGCATCTGCGGGCGCCACAGGTAATCCGGGTTGGGATAGATCTGGGCCTGTGCCATCGGTGCGTCATGGCCTTCGGGCAGGCAGGCGAGGATCAGGTTGGCCAGCGCCACATGCGTGCGTTCGCGGCCGTCGCCCCGCCCGAGGTTCAGGATCGGGAAGACATGCACCGAATTGGTCCGCAGAGGGTCCGACCGGGTCAGCCCCGCACTGCGCATGAGGATCTCGGTCGTGCCGAGGCAGCCCGCGGCGAGGAAGATCCGGTCGAAGCCATCGATGGGGTCGGTCGCGCCGCAATCGTCCAGCCAGACCGCGCCGCGGCCGGGTTCGACCGCGATGACCCGCGCCCGGATGAGCCGGACCCGCGGATCGGCGAGCCGCTGCGCGATGGTCGTGCGCGCCGTGAAGACCGACCCGAGGTAGCAGCCCGCGAGGCATTCGCCGCATCCCGTGCAGGCCCGCGCGTGGCC
Organism: Paracoccaceae bacterium; assembly: GCA_036735505.1. Taxonomy (GTDB): domain Bacteria; phylum Pseudomonadota; class Alphaproteobacteria; order Rhodobacterales; family Rhodobacteraceae; genus DAINOF01. Next base: position 5,271 of record DAINOF010000085.1, on the reverse strand, counting down.
CGGCCGCGTCTCGATCGCGCAGCGGTTCGCCCCCGCAAGGATGCGGTAGGCGCCGCCCGACCGCGCGCCGACGCGGGCCGACAGCCGGCCGAGGCTCGGGGTCACCGGGATCGGCGGGCGGTTGACGTAGGCGGCGGCGAAATAGCCGTCGAGCCCATCCTGGCCGCCGGAGATCCCCGCGATCTCGGCGATCCGCGCGTAATGCGGGGCGAGGTCGGCCGCCCCGACCGGCCAGGCGCGAAGTTCGGTGTCGGTGAAGGGCAGCATCGTCGCGCCCCAGTAGTTGGTGAGCCCGCCGAAGCTCTGGCTCGCGACAAGCCCGCCCGTTCCCGGATGGACCGGCAGCCGCGTGCCGAAGTGGGTCTTGGGCGGCGGAAAGCCGCGCAGGCCCGAGGCGCGCAACTGGCTGTAGAGGTCGTCGTAGAAGGCCGCGGGATCGGCGCCCTTCGCCGGCCCGGGCGCGGGCAGGTCGCCGATGTCGAAGATCGTGACGTCCGCCTCCCGCGTGTCGCCAAGGAGCGCGTCGAGCACGCCGAGCGCCGCGGCGCCGGTGCCGATGACGGCGAAGCGAGGGGGTGGCGGTGTCATGCCGCCAGAAGCCTGCGGTAGATCGCGTCGAACCTGTCCGACACGCTGTCCCAGGAAAATCCGCCCTCGACCCGCGCGCGCGCCGCCGCCGCGACCGAGCCCGAGAGCGCCGCGTCGCCCGACAGCCGCCCGATCGCGCGGGCGAGCGCGCCGGCGTCGCCCGGCGGCACGAGAAGGCCCGTGACGCCGTCCTCGACGAAGTCCGAGATGCCTCCCACGTCGCTCGCCACGACCGGAACGCCCGAGGCGGAGGCTTCGAGGATGCTGACCGGCAGGCCCTCGCGGTCGCCGGTCTCGTCGATGATAGAGGGCACGACGAAGAGATCGGCGGCGGCGAAGAGCCCGGGCAGGTCCTCGTTCGGGAGCATGCCGAGGAAGCGCACGCGGTCGCCCAGCCCGAGCCGCGCCGCCTGCGCCTCGAGCGCCGGCCGCACCGGTCCGTCGCCCACGACGGTCAGCCGCAGCCCCGGCATGTCGGGCGCGAGCACTGCCATCGCGTCGATCAGGTGGTGCAGGCCCTTCTTCGCCGCGAGCCGCCCGACCGATAGAAGCCGCGGGCCGCTTGCCGCCGCGGGCCCGCGCCCGGCGGGGCGGAAGCGGGCGATGTCGACGCCCATGGGAATGATCTCGGGGCGGATGCCGGTCAGACCCTCGAATTCCTGCGCGAGAGGCCCGCTGACCGCCGTCGCCGCCCCGGAGCGCCCGGCGGCATGGCGCAAAAGCCCCCGCCGGAGCCGGTCGCGGGTGGCGAAGACGTCGCCCGCATGGGCGGTCATCACGATCGGCCGCCCGGCCAGAGATCCGAGCGTCGCGATCAGGCCCTGGGGGATGAACCAGTGCGCGTGGATCAGGTCGATCCGGTGCCGCCGCAAGAGACCGCGCATGGCCAGAAGCTCGGCCATCAGGAACATGGGCACCAGGACCCAGGAGAGCGGGTTGCGGCGCAGGTTCTGGAGGATCCCGCCGCCATAGGCCAGCACCTGCCAGCGGTCGGGCGCATATCGGAAGCGGTGCACGGTGACCGCGCCGAAGCGTTCCGTCATCTCCGCGCCGGGCGCATGCGGGGCGAGCACATGCACCTCGTGGCCGCGCTGCGCCATCCCCTCGGCCTGGTAGAGAATGAACGGCGACCAGCTGTCGCCCCGCCAGCGGGGGAAGTTCGACGCCATGACGAGAACGCGAGCCATCGCAACCTAGCCTTCGGTCCGCGGCGCGTGCACCGTGACCATCCGGTTGTCGCGGAAGACTGTGGGCTCGCCCATCCGGTAGCCCGGGAAGCGTCGGCCGAGTTCCTCCAGCGTCCACCAGCGCACGTAGAAGAACGGCTTCGAGCCGCGGTCGGCGAAGGGTGTGATGACGAAGCTGCCGCCCGGCGCGAGCCAGCGGCGGACGTTGGCCATGATCCCGTCGAAGTCGCGGTCGGTCACGACATGGTGGATCACGTCGATCATCACGATGACGTCGAAGAGGGCCTCGGCCGGCAGGGCATCGGCATCGGCCGCGTTGGCCTTGACGAGCCGGGCCGCAGGGTGACGCGCACCGATGGCGCCGAAGTTGGCGTCGGTGACGTCGAGCCCGGTGAAGGTCGCGGGCGGGCCGAGCCGGTGGATCAGGTCGGTGTAGAACCCCGTGCCGCAGCCGATCTCGAGCACCCGCCGCCCGGCGAAGGACAGGCCTTCGGACGCGCAGTACTCGGCAAACAGCCGGCCCGAGGCTTCGTACATGGCGCGGTTGTCGGCCTCGGTCAGGCCCTCGTGGCCCGGTCCCTTCAGCGAGGGGCCGAACTTCCGGAACCGGTCGCCCCAGTAGGCTTCGGCGTCGTAGCTGTCGCCGGTCGCATAGCGCAGCCGTCCGATCGTGTGCTTGTAGAGGATGCGGCCGAGCGTCGAGGGGGCCGAGCTGACAAGGCGCGCGGCGGCCGAATGGGGGTTCGATAGGCTCATGTCTGTCGCTCCGGGGCCAGGTCGGGAAGGGGCGCCTGCGGCCTGCGCAGGCGGCGGAAGAGAAGCGCGGCCTCGACGAGACCGACGAAGACGAAGTCGAGCACCACGCCGATCAGGCGGGCGGCCGCGACGATGAGCGCCGCCGTGGGCGCGTCCATCAGCGGGGCGAGGAACACAAGCGCCACGCCGTCCCGCGCGCCGAGACCGCCGGGCGCGAGGAAGGCGAGCCAGCCCAGCGTCATGGCGAGACCCCAGGCGCCCGCGACCAGCAGGATATCGGAGGGGGCGAGGGGGACGAAGCTGAGCGCGGCGAGGACGAAGAAGACGAGGTTGAGCCCACCGTGCCCGGCATAGGCCGCCAGCGGCCAGAGGACAGGATGCGGGCGGTCGGGGCCGCTGCCGCCGAGGTCGCGCAGGCGCGCGGGCAGCAGACGGCCAAGCCGCGGGGCCCCGGCCGCGCGGCTCGGCAAATGGAGCCCGACCCCGAGCACCGCGGTCCCGGCAGCCAGCGCCGCGATGCCCGGCCCTGCGCCAGCCTCGGCCCAGAGAAGGAAACCGGCGCCGAGCACCGTCAGCATCCCGTAGGAGAACAGGATCTCCTGCACCATGCTGCGCGCCACGGGCGCGAGCGGCACGCCCGCCTGCGCGGCAAGAAGCGCCCGCCCGCCGTAGGTCCAGACCCGACCCGGGATGTAGCGGGCAAGCCAGCTTCGCGAGTAGGCGGCGTAGAGGTCCGCTAGCGCCGGTCCGTCCGCCGCTGTCGCCCGCGGGGGCAGTTGCGCCCGCAAGAGCCCCGCCCAGATCACCGGCAGGAGAAGCAGCACGAGGAGATAGGCAAGCGCCGCCCCGCCCAGCGCGGACCAGCTTCGCACCGCGTCGAGCGTGTCTCCCGGCGGCAGGGCGGACCAGGCGAGCCAGCCCACCGTCCCGAGGAGGAGCGCGGCAAGCGCCGGCGACAGCCAGCGCCAGATCCGCTTGAGGGTGGCGGCGGGCAGGCGGGTCATGGGCGGCCCCCGGGGACGATCCGGGCGAGCGTCGCGGCGCCGTCCGCCTCAAGCGCGATCTCGATCCGGTCGCCGGGCGCGATGCCGGGGAAGGCCGCGGTCGCGCGGACCGTGCCGGTGGAGGTGCGGAGCGACACGGCGTCCGCGCCGATCTCGATCCGGTCGCCCGCCCGCGCCGGTCCCGGCAGCGTGACCGCGTGAGGCGCACCGTCGGCCGACCGGGCGGTGACGCGGATCGCCTCGATCCGGCCGGGCCGCGCGCTCGGCGCGCGGTGCGGTGCCCCTTGCCAGCGGGCGCCGCGCGCGTCGCCGTCGAGATAGGCGGGGTCCGCGCCGTCCTGCGGGCGCAGCTCGACCGCGTCCCAGTAGACCAGCGCCGAGGCGCCGTCCTCACGCGCGAAAAGCACCAGCTGCACCTCGACGGTGACGGTATCGGGCGGCAGCCGCGCGCCCCCGATGGCGAGCGGCACGAAGCCCGCGGCGTCGGCCCGCTCCGCCCGCGCGCGGGCGAAGAAGACGTCGGCGCCGGTGGCATCCTTGGCGATCAGCCGCAGTTCCACATGCGCGTCGCGGGCGCGCGCCACGAGGACGGCGGTGCGCAGCGACCAGAGCGCAGCGGGCAGGCGGGTCGCGTCGATCCCGAGCGTCCGCGCGATCCGCGTGCCCGCGGGCGCGGGGGCCAGCTCCATGCGAAGCGCGGCCGCGCCGGATGCCGCGCGCCCGGTCACGCGGTCGACCGCGCCAAGCGCCCCCGGATCGCGGCCGCGCCAGCCGTCGAGCCCGGTCTCGAAGGACGGGTTCGGCACCACGTTGACCGAACCGCCGTCGCCGGTGATCCAGACCGCTTCAGCGGTATTCCCGGCCGTGAAGTGGCCCACACGCCAGCCGGGTTCGCCCGGGGCGAGCGGCAGGGGCGCCTGCGGTCCCGCGTCGGTGAAGGCTTCCGCCGCGCCGCCGCCCGCCGCGGGCGCGAGGCGGTAGAAGACCGGCACGGGGCCGACCGGGTCGGACACGACCGCGCCACGGGCGACGGGGTCGAGAACCGGGCGCCAGGGGCCGCCCAGGCCCTCGCGCCGTTCGAGGCGCGCGGTCTCCTCCGGTCCGGTCCAGCTGACCGAGACGGCGTCGGGCGACAGCCGCCGCACCGTTCCGTCCGCAGGACGCGCCTCGAGCCGCCAGAGGTCGAGCCCGCGGGCGAAGCGGTCGGTCCAGACCGCCCGCAGCCCGGCGGCGGCGAGATGGGGTTCGAGCACCGCGACATCCTCGCCGTTCGCGGGACGGAAGAGGAAGTAGACGGGAAACCCGGCGGCCTGGATGGTCGCGGCGTCTGCGGCAACGCGGACCGGGTCCATCATGGACCGGGCGGCATAGGTCGCGCCGCCCTCCTGCCAGAACGAGATGACGCGGCGGGTGCCGATAATCCACTTGTCGACGTTGCCGGTGTAGATCACCGCCTCGGATTCGGTCGCGGCTTCGACGAGCGGCACGAAGCGATCGTTCTGCGTGATCACCTGGCGCTGCCAGGCGGGGATCGAGTCGGACGGCGACAGCCACATCGTGTAGCCCGCGAGCGCGAGAAGCCCCGCGACCAGCGCGCGGGCCAGCGCGCGGCCCATGGTGGCGAGCGCGATGCCGGCGCCGAGCGCGAGCGCGATGTAGAGCGGCCCGTAGTAGCGCGTCAGCGACGAACTGAGGTCCGGCGCCGTCGCCCCCGCGCCGATCACGCCCGGGTCCGA